>CAYNLZ010000013.1:12108-15278 GCA_964398255.1 uncultured Dehalococcoidaceae bacterium | reverse complement strand
CCAAACATGCCATTTGCGTCCAGCCAACCGGAAGAAACGGCTAAAATGGCAAGAATTACCATAGAAACAAGCATGATTGCTGGAGATTCGCGTGGTTTTTCTTGCCCTTTATATTTTCCACCAAAAGTAATAAATATCACTCGGAACATATAAAAGGCGGTGAGGAAAACGGTTGCCAGCACGAGAGCAAAAAGAACTGGTTGTTTGTCCAACGCGCTTGCAAGTATCGTTTCCTTGCTGAAAAAACCAGCCAATGGCCAGATACCTGAAAGGCTGAGCGCACCTATAAGAAAAGTGGCAAATGTCCACGGCATATGCCGGGCAAGCCCACCCATTTTATGCATATCAAAAGTACCGGTGGCGTGGCTGACCGAGCCTGCTCCCATAAAGAGAAGTGCTTTAAAGAAAGCATGAGTAAACAGATGGAAAATTGCGATTGCCGGGCCACCAACGCCGAGTCCTAACACCATGTATCCCAGCTGGCTGATAGTTGAATAAGCCAGCACCTTTTTGATGTCCCATGAGACAAGTGCCATGGTAGCTGCGAATAAAGCGGTGAATCCGCCTATAATCGCCATAACTGTAAGCGTGTTTTCTGAATAGTCAAAAAGAGGATACATACGGGCGACTAAAAATACACCCGATGCAACCATGGTTGCCGCATGTATTAAGGCACTGACAGGCGTTGGCCCTTCCATGGCATCTGGAAGCCAGGTGTGGAGAGGGAACTGGGCTGATTTGCCCATCGCGCCGAAAAACAATCCAAGAGTTGACCATAAAAGGGCTCCGCCGGAAATAATACCGACAGCCGCCGCGTGATGAATTCCTTCTATATTGAAGGTTCCAGTGGCGTTAAACAAGATTAATAGAGCTGCCAGGAACCCGAAATCCCCAATGCGGGTAATAAAGAAAGCTTTTTTAGCAGCTTTGGCTGCTTCAGGGCGATGGAACCAGAACCCGATGAGCAGATATGAACACAAGCCCACCAGTTCCCATGACAGGAACATCACAAGCAGGTTGTCTGTCATTACAAGTGAGAGCATTGCAAAAGTGAACAGTGATATAAAAGAAAAATAACGGTTCAAGCCAGTATCTGTTCGCATATAGCCGACTGAATAAATCTGAACGAGTAAACTGACCACGCTTACAATAGCTATCATAATAGCGGTTAACGGGTTGATAAGTAAGTTTACTGAGGCGCTCACGGCACCTACGGAAAACCACTCAAAACCTTCCAGTATTATTGTTTCTGGAGAGGAGAGCATGCTGATGAACACCCATAGTGATAAGCCGGTTGAAGCGGCTGTCAGGCAGATGGATAAAAATGCGTAGAAATTAGCATTAGCTCGCAGGGCTCTCAACCCCAGGAACACGACCAGGAAAGCCACAAGTGGCAGCCCCGGTATCAGCCAAAATACAATATCTGGTATGTTACTCATTGTTTACCATTTAAATAAGTTAATTTTATCCGCATCTACAGTGTGGTGATTGCGGTATAAGTTAATTATTATTGCCAGTCCTACTGCAACTTCTGCGGCTGCTACGATAATAATAAATATTGTAAACACCTGGCCAATGATTACATCAGGACTGATAAAGCGTGAGAAGGCAAGCATGGCAATGTTCACTCCTGCCAGCATAATCTCAATACACATAAGGATAATAAGAGCATTTCTTTTAATTATTACGCCGGTGAGTCCAATAGAAAATAGCAAGGCTGATAATATTAAGTAATGTTCAAGCCCGGGCATTTGCTAATCCTCCTCCCTCAGTAGCGTAATGGCACCAATTGCAACTGCAAGAACAAGTATGGCTACAAGTTGAATTAAAAGTATAAAGCCTTCATTGTTAAATAATATATCTGCCAGATATGAAGTGGTAGGTTCAGCCGGAAGTGCGGAAGATATGGTCCAGCTCGTAGAAATAACAACAACTATGACAGCAGCCGCCAGCAAACCGGTAACTGCAAGTGTGGGCAGGCTCAGTTTATTAAAGGGACTGCCGCTGGTCACAGAGCGGGTAAGCATGATAGCCATGATAAGAAGTATCGCCACCGCGCCAACATTTATAACAAGTTGAGCTATTGCCAGGAAATCAGCACTCAGGGTGACAAAAATTCCGGCAATTGCCCCAAAGCACAGTATCAATAGTAGTGCTGAGTGGACAAGGTTTTTTTGCATGATTACTCCGACAGCTGAAACCACTGCCAGAATCGATAGTGCCCAAAATGCAATTTGCATGCCCATAACTTAACCTTTGAGTTCTCCATTTATCAGAAGGGTTTGTTCAGGGAGATTATCTTCCAGTTCGGGGTGATTATAGGCACTTGGCTGGATATGTTCGTGCAAGAGCATGTTTTTATTATCAAAAAGAGTTTCTTCCAGCCGGTAGTAATTGCGTTCATAACCACGTCCCATGAAAAGAGCATCAAAATGGCAGGATTCGACACATAAACCGCAATAAATGCAACGTCCACCATCAATACGGTAAGAAGAGACATCATATTGGCCACATTTGAGGCATCGGGACGCTTCCTTCTCTGCGATGTCTTTGCTCCATCCTATCTCTGCGCCTTCGAAAGAAGTTTTTCTTTTTTCAAGATCAATCATAGGGAGTTCAGGTCGCTCGGACCAGAGGATGTCGTCTTTGACAGACTGTTGCCACTTATCAGGTGGCGCCAGCGTCTCAGAAATGTCACCAGTTCCTCCCAGAGCCTTGTCGATTGCGATAGCGGCTTCTCTTCCTCCGGCAATCGCTTCAATTATTGTTGCCGGGCCGGTTGCGCAATCACCAGCAGCGTATATATTTTCAAGGCTGGTCATCATATTGCTATCTACAAAAATGTTGCCTCTTTTTTCTTCTATTCCAAATTTTGAACCAATGATGGGCTTTTGCCCGATGGCGGCAATAATGTTATCTGCCTGTATAATAAATTCGCTACCTGCGATCGGCTCAGGTCTGCGACGGCCAGATTCATCAGGTGCGCCCAGTTGCATTTTAACGCATTCAAGGTTAAGGGCGTCTGAGGTCGATTCAATTTTAACTGGTGCTGTAAGCAGTACCAGCTTTACCCCTTCGGTTTCTGCATCTTCAATCTCTTCAACAGCGGCGGGCATTTCGCTTCGACCCCGGCGGTAGAGGATGGAAACATCTTTGGCTCCCAACCGCAC
>CAYNLZ010000013.1:9341-12008 GCA_964398255.1 uncultured Dehalococcoidaceae bacterium | reverse complement strand
ACGGCCCCTGCGTTGACGATTTCATCTATATCCCTGTCGAGTAAGTGGCGTGGCAGGCGGTAACTTGGTATTCCGTACCTTGCCATTCCACCTGGTTTGGGAAGCGCGTCAAATACAGTGACCTGGTGCCCTTTCCTTGCGAGATAGTAAGCAACCGTAAGACCAGCAGGTCCCGCGCCAACCACAGCAATCTTATGATCTCCTTGAGGAGCTGATTTTGCGTTTTGTTTCCAGATACCGGTGTCGTTATCAACTGCATATCGTTTAAGCATGCGAATCGCAATTGGCTCGTCGAGCTCGCCACGGGTGCAAGCGCCTTCGCATGGGTGAGCGCACACATATGCGCAAACTACAGGGAAGGGGATGCGTTCTCTGACGACGGCAACTGCTTCGCCGGTTTTACCTTCAGCAAGCAGATGGACGTAACGGGCGGCATCGACATGGGAAGGACACGTTGATGTACAGGGAGCAGGGACCCTTTCGTCCCTGAAGCCGGAAGTATTAATAGTTATGCAACCGTGAGGACATGAATCCTCGCACAACAAGCATGCGCTGCAAGCATCTGGTGACCAGCCCAGTTCTGTTCCCCGAATACGCTTGGAAACATTAAGCCTTTCTTCCGGGTATTCCGTTGTAATCGGTTTTTTAAAGAGGTGAGAAAAGGTAATTCCCATACCTCGGATGATTCCTTTTCCCCAATTAATGCGCGTCAATCGTTTCACCTCCTGACTTGATGAGTCTGGGTTGAACAAGGAGGTAAAATATCAGCAGAAGCAGGTTGGACAGGCCGATAAACCAATTTGGTGCGGCAGGCCAGAAAACTGTCAATAATCCAGTTAGCAGAATATTTAATATCGCCAGAGGCAGGAGAAATTTCCAGGCAAAACCCATAACCTGGTCTACTCGTAGTCTTGGCAGTGTGGACCGTATCCATACCAATAAGCAAAACACTAATGTAATTTTTAATAGCAGCCAGACTATTGGCGGGAGCAGTGGGCCTTGCCATCCACCGAGAAAAATTGTGGCGGTGAGAGCTGAAACAACTATCGCTTCGCAATATTCTGTCAGATAAAACATGGCAAATTTCATGCCAGAATATTCTATGTTATAACCAGCAACCAATTCAGAATCTGCCTCAAGCAGGTCGAAAGGACTGCGGCTGATTTCTGCCATACTCGCAACAAAAAATACAAAAAAACCAGCAGGTTGAATCAGGATAAATGGAATAGTTTGCATGTTTACCATATCATTGAGTGAAAGAGAGCCAGTTAACATAACAACACCGACCAGGGAAAGGACAAGCGGTATTTCATAGCTGACGAATTGGGAAATGACTCTCATGCCACTGATTAACGAGTACTTGTTGTAAGATGCAAACCCGGCGGCAAAGACGCCGATGGCGGTGATGGAGCTCATTGCTGTAATATATAAAATCCCTACATTAAGGTCAGCCAGCAGAATATTTTTGGCCAAAGGAACAACTGCAAGTATTAAAACCACCGGTACAAAAGCAAGAAGAGGGGATAGGTAAAATAGCACTTTGTCTGACCGTGTGGGGATGATGTCTTCTTTGGTCAGAATTTTGATAATGTCAGCGACAGTTTGTAATAAACCTAGAGGTCCGGTGCGATTTGGACCTTGACGAAGCTGGAAGCGGCCAACAAGTCGACGCTCTAGCCATATAAAAATAGTAACGGTGGTAAGTAGAAGGCCTATTACAACAATGCTGAATATCAGAAGATGCGGCCAGAAACTAAAGGGTGAGCCACCCTGAGTGTTTGCCTGAATAAATGAAAGGCCTGTCATTATCGATCAACCTCGCCAAGGCAAATATCAATACTGCCAAAAATGATTATTACATCAGCAAGTTTCCAGCCGATTAACATTTCCCTAAGTGCGGAGAGATTTATAAGAGACGGAGCCCTCATATGCATACGATAAGGTTTGTCGGAGCCGTCAGATACAATATGAAAACCTATTTCCCCCTTGTTGCTTTCACAATGGCTATAGGCTTCACCAGCTGGCGGCCTGAACCTTAGTGGAACCGGGTTGATGACTTTGCCTTGAGGTATTTTGGCGACAGCCTGTTCAAGAATCCTCACGCTCTGGCGCAGTTCATTGATGCGCACCAGATAGCGGTCATAGCAATCTCCATTCTTTCCTACAGGTATGTCAAAATCGAACTTGTCATAATGTGAATACGGATCAACCTTGCGGATATCCCAATCAACTCCGGTGGCTCGGAGCATTGGGCCAGAGATAGAGGAGTTGATGGCCGTTTCCTTACTTAATACACCAACATTTTTACTGCGGGCAAGCACAATTTCATTTTCATTTAGCAAGCGCTCATACTTATCTATTTCAGGCGACACATCCTTTAAAAAACGGGTTAATGCTGGCATGAAGGCGTCTGGAAGATCATGGCTAACACCCCCAAAACGCATGTAATTGTAGAGCAGCCTTTGGCCGCTTACCATTTCAAACAAATCAGTTATTTTTTCTTTTTGTACGAACATATAGAAAAACGGGGTAAAGAAGGTTCCCATATCATTGAAAAAAGATCCGATGCCAAGAAGGTGGCTGAGCATCCTTTGGAGTTCGGACATGATAACTCGTATATAAATAGCGCGATCTGGCACTTCAATTCCAGCCAGTTTTTCAACTGCC
>CAYNLZ010000013.1:6455-9241 GCA_964398255.1 uncultured Dehalococcoidaceae bacterium | reverse complement strand
CATGGATGGATTTTGTTTGTCCTGCAGGCGCACCTTGACTGTCAGGGCGTGATTATACTTAATAGAATAAAAACGATACACCAATTCAAAAAACTGAGGGTAATCTACAGCTGATATATATGAAAGAAAATCGAGCTCTATGGTAGGTGCTGTTTTTATAAGTTCGCAAAGAGGTACCAGTTGTGAAGAATCCACAATTACAGTGTTGTTTTCAAAACAATAACTCGCAAGAGGCATATCATTTTGTAGAACGTCAACAATGTTGTCTTTAGTTAATTCACTCGTCATGGTTTTAGATTTAGGTCTTTTTTGTAATCGAGCCTTGTTCAATCTTTTTTCTGAGTTTTTCAAAACCCGCAAGCAGTGCTTCAGGGCGGGGAGGGCAACCAGGGATGTATAAATCAACTGGCAATATCTTGTTATAGCCAGGTACGACTGAATAAGAGTCAGCAAATATGCCGCCGCTGATGCCACAAGAGCCCATTGCAATCACCCATTTTGGTTCTGCCATTTGGTCATAAACACGTTTGATTAGTGGTGCCATTTTCCAGGTTAGTGTTCCGGCGGTGATCATAAGATCTGAATGGCGGGGAGAAGAGCGAAGTACTTCCATCCCAAAGCGGGCAATATCAAAACGCGAAGCAGAGGTACTGACGAACTCAAACGTACAGCAAGCTGTGAATGAAGTTTCCGTCCATAAGGAGTTTTTGCGACCCCAGTTTAAGACCTTGTCAACAGTGGTGACCAGGACATTGCGTTTGATTTCCTCGTCCAGCCATTTGGATGGTTCGGGAACGGGTTGTATAGAAGAACGCTTGAGCTCTTCAATAACTTGTGATTCATATAAATCCAGTTCTGGGTAATTGGGCTCAATACCTATTTCCATTCAAGTGCTCCCTTCCGCCATGCATATATGTAACCTAAACCGGCGATAGCCAAAAAAGCAACAATTGACCAGAAAGCATTGGCCCCAAGCTGTTTTAATTCAACAGCCCAGGGATATATAAATAAAATGATGATATCGAAAATAATCAGAAGAAGTGCGTAATAATAATAGCGTACCTTATATTGTATCCATGTCGGACCGACTGTATCCAGACCGCATTCATACGTCTCAGATTTAATAGATGAGGGTTTGTGAGGGACAATGCCAAACTTCCCTAAAAGCGTTGGTGTAAAAATGAGCATCAGGGCAAAGGCGAGTACAATTAATATAAAAAGGCCTATTAAACTGAACTCTGAAAGCATTTGTCCTCCGTTACGGATAAGAACCCAAGGCTGATGAGAGAGTTGGTAGTATAACATTAAAGTTTGAGTCGTTTCAAATACTTATAAGTGCCCAATACTTATTGGGCACTTAAGGATTGGTGATTAACTTATTCGGATAATAACGTATCCAACCGTTCTTTCGTGCCGGGCTTGGATCGTTTGATACAAACGTCCTTGGTTTTGGTGGGCTTGTAAAAAAGAGGTTCGTTTCCTAAAATAGAGTCAAGCTGTTTAAAGGGAGGTTTATACATGGCAGAAGAACTTGGCAGAATAAATAAACCCGAGGCGGAACAATTCAAAAAAGGCAGGCGTCTATTCTTGGTCCCTCTTGTTTTTGGGTCTCCTGTTCCTTCCGAAGAGTTGAAAGCGATTGTTGAGCGCTACTGGCAGGAAGCCTTGAGTCAAGTTAAGGGGCTTGAAGCGCGTATAGGCCACGTTAAACGGATTTATCATGAAATGGTTGCTTTGGAAGGGGAAACAGGCTTGACGACGCTTAGGGCAATGAATACTGACAGTCATGGATTGGTCAATAGTGTGGTTGAGCGGGGAGCCAGCCTGATGTCAATTGAGGATCATGACCTGCTGAATGAATTTATGGATTGGGGAAGATGTTTATCAACAGGGTTATACAGCCAAAAAGTCCTTAATACTGTATTGCAATCTTATCAAGAAGCGCTGGATAGCAGAAACAAGGAAATGGCTGAACGGCTTGATAAAAGCCTGGGGGAAGATGAGATAGGTCTTTTAATCGTAACGGAAAATCACCGAATACAATTTCCTTCTGACATTGAGGTTTTTTATATTACTCCACCGGCACTGAATGAATACAAAAGATGGCTCCGACAGCAGGAAGAATTGAGCAGAAAAGAACATGTGGAAAGCCAGGAGCAAACGCCGGAAGAAGAACCAATAAAGGCTGAGGAAAGCCCCAAGGCGAAACCTGCAACCGAAAAGAAGAAACCCGCGTCCTCTGGAACTGCCAGGAAGCCTCGGAAGAAAAAGTCTTCCTAAGCAGGAATGATGGTGGCTGCCAGTTCGGGTAGTTCGAGCAGTGAACTAACACTATAACCTTCAAGTTGCTCTTCGTCGCTTAAGCTATCACGGTCGACAAGAACACCTGTCAAGCCTGCCGCGGTAGCCCCCACGACATCGATTTGATACTGGTCGCCTACATAAATTGTTTGTGCAGGGGTAACATCTGTTTTTGTACAGGCCAGGTGGAAGATTTCGGGAGAAGGTTTATACAAGCCGGTTTCTTTGGACGTCAGGATGAGGTCAAGAAAAGGTGAAAAGCCCATTTCTTCGCACATGGGATTGATGTCACGGTCGATATTGGAGATAATTCCCAACTTGTAGCCGCCGTTTTTCAAAGCTTTAAATGTTGGTATCGCATCGCTGTAGGGCGCCATCTTATATTTTACCCCGTCGAGCTCTCTCAGTATGTCGTAAACCAGATTTGATGAAGGCTCATTGATACCAGCTTCGCGCAGTAGAATTGCTTCATAGTTGTACCAGAA
>CAYNLZ010000013.1:5226-6355 GCA_964398255.1 uncultured Dehalococcoidaceae bacterium | reverse complement strand
CAAACAAAATAGGCCACATCGTCGCTGATAATGCCAGTGAGCTGGAAATGATAAATCGGGCTGTAAAACGGTCTGGCCACCACCCCGACGTGTTTCTCCGAGTTAATCCGGAGGTGCAGGTTCACACTCATCATCATATAACAACTGGTCAACCGGGGAGCAAGTTTGGAATTTATATGGATCAAGCCCCTGATGCTATTCGACTGGCAAAAAAACTGGGTATTAACCTGGTAGGGCTTCATTGCCACCTTGGCTCTCAAATACAAGAAATCAGACCGTATACTGATGCTCTTGAAGTAATGCTCAAATTCAGTAAGAAAACACTTGATGAAGAAGGGTTTAACCTCAAAGAAATCAGCATTGGAGGAGGGTTTGGGGTTAACTATACACTGAAAGATAAGGCATTGCCGATAGCCAGTTATGCATCTGCGATTGCCGGATCGCTTATTTCACTGTGCGAACAGCTTGGTTTACCTGTTCCTGGATTGATAATTGAACCTGGGAGAGCGATAGTTGGTAATGCCGGTGTTACGTTGTACAGTGTAGGTATGCAAAAACAGGCTAAAGGGTACGAAAAATATGTATCAATTGACGGAGGAATGGCGGATAACATTCGGCCTGCCCTCTATGATGCTGTGTATGAAGTAGTTGCTGCTGGTAAAATGCTTGATAATTGCACAGAAAAAGTTACCATCGCCGGGAGATATTGCGAATCAGGAGATATTCTCGCACAGGACGTAATGTTGCCGCCAGTAAATAGCGGAGATGTCCTGGCGGTTCCGGTAACCGGAGCATACTGCCTGCCTATGGGTTCGAACTATAATGGTGCTCTTAAACCAGCCGTTGTAATGACTTCCAATGGAGAGAGCCGTCTGGTGCGGCGGAGGGAGAAATACGTAGACCTTATCGCACTTGATGTGCCAGAGGACGTGTAGAAAGTGTGGGATGTTTTTGGGCAAGATACAGCTTTAGGCCATCTTGTAACTGCATTTGAAAAGGATTCGCTTCATCATGCTTATCTTTTTTCTGGCCCCCAACAAATCGGGAAAAAATTAATGGCTATAAATTTGGCGCAAGCCCTTAATTGCGAATCGGAAAATGCTCCTTGCGGGGATTGTGATTCGTGTCG
>CAYNLZ010000013.1:0-5126 GCA_964398255.1 uncultured Dehalococcoidaceae bacterium | reverse complement strand
TGGGCTCTATCTGCTTTGAAACAGGACGATTTTCTTTCTTCCTATATTGAGCAACGAGACAGGTTGCTTCATCTATTTAATGCAGACAGATCAGAAAGATTTGGTTATGCTGAAAAAATGGCCGTAAAATTCAGCAGTGACCGGTTTTTGGTAATGGATGAGCTTAAGTGTTGGAAAACCCTGGCTCGAGATGTGTTGTTTATGAAATACGGTCTTGAAGACAAAATAATAAATTGTGACGCGCTGGATAAACTGCACGAACTTGCTGAGAGGTGCCATCCCTCGAACATAAGTAATATTTTGGGTGCGATTGAGGAAACAGAATACCAGCTGCATCGTAATGTCAGCCCGCGGTTAGCTCTGGAATCCCTGATGCTCGGGCTGGAGTGCTTGCAAAGGATTCCGATAAAATTATAATAATAAATCTGGGGAGTATTACATGCCATTAGTTATAGGCGTACGTTTCAAGCCGGTTGGGAAAATATATCATTTTGACCCGATGGGCCTCGAACTTAAGGATGGTGACCAGGTAGTTGTAGAAACTACAAGAGGAAAGGAATTGGGCAGGGTGATCGGGGAGCCGTGTGAACTTTCAGAAGAAGAAACCCCGGAAGATCTGAAGCCCGTCTTAAGGTTGGCTACTGATTCGGATATAGACCAGTCTCTTGAGATGGAAAAAAAAGAATCCGAAGCCCTTGGCGAGTGTGAAAATTTAGTGAGGCAGTTAAACCTGCCTATGAAATTGTTGCGGGCTGAATATAGCCTTGATGGGAGCCTGGTGACCATATTTTTTGGAGCTGAAGGTCGGGTTGATTTCCGGGAACTGGTGCGTGAATTAAGCAGAAAGTTGCGAGCTCGTGTCGAGCTGAGGCAGGTTGGCCCACGAGACGAAACTCGGTTGTTGGGCGGATTTGGCCGTTGCGGAAGGTCACTTTGCTGTGCAACTTTTCTCTCTAACTTTTCCCCCGTATCAATCAAAATGGCTAAAGAGCAAGACCTGCCTTTAAATCCTATGAAAATATCTGGTTTGTGTGGAAGGCTTTTGTGCTGTCTGGGGTATGAATTTGAACAGTATCGTGAGATGAAAAAAATCATGCCCAAAGAAGGGGATAAGGTGATGGCGCCGGGAGGCGAGGCAGTTGTTGTTACATGCCGACCGCTCGAGAATAAAGCTGTCGTTACATTAAAAGACGGCTCCCGATGCGAGTGTGATATATCTGAACTGACAGACAGTCAAGATGATCCAAAAAAGACTTAAATAAACAGTTTGAAGGTGCCACACCTCTTTAATTGTTGGAAGAGAGGTATTTTTTCCAGACAGGAATTCCTTCCGTGTAACGGTGAGGAAGATAGAAACCGGAGTACATGACAGGCTCAAAGGGTTGACGGGCCAACTTCATATTAGCCTCTTCTGGGGTTCTGCCTGCTTTACGGTGGTTACATTTTGGGCAGGCGCTGGCAACATTAGTCCACTTGTGTTCACCGCCGCGGTGACGAGGGATGACATGATCTATTGTAAGAAGAGAACTCTTTTTATTGCAATACTGACAGGTGTAATTATCTCTGCGGAATATCCCGACCCGGGTGAGTTTGTTTTGGTGACGAGGCTGGCGAACCATATAGTCCAGCCGGATAACAGTTGGCAGAGGAATATCCTGGGAGACAGTGTGAATGAACCCCATTCCATCCTCAATCATTTCAGCCTTGCCTTCGTGTATCAGAACAATGGCGCGCCTTACCTGACAGATGCTCAGAGGTTGAAAACAATTATTAAGCACCAGTACCGGCAATCTTTCCTTCATATACTGGATAGACATATGCTTAAATATTAGCCCCGTTTGGTTACTAATTCAACTTTTTGAATTATATTTTCTACTCTGGGAGCGTTGTGTTTTCCCACGTACAGTACGTGCGGCAATATCTGCTCTATAGTCTGGAACAGTCAAGGCAAAAGGCGTGCTGATTTTGGGGTCAAGGAATCGTGAGCGTATTCGGCTGTCCAGTTCTTCCAGCAAGCGGGTAGTGGTAATCACAGTTGCCAACCGTGCGTTGTAGCGGTAGTTAATTACCTGATACAGTTTTTCCTGTGCCCAGGGAGTTGTGGCTTGCTCGCCAAAATCATCAAGCACCAGGAATGAAGCAGTTTTAACCCTTTCAAATAAACGATCATATGAAATTTTTGAATCGGGGCTGAATGTCGAGCGTAGATGGTCAATGAATTCGGGCACAACTATGAATAGTGCTTCCTTTCCAGACTGGAACAGATAATTAACAATAGCAGAAGCAAGATGTGTTTTCCCGGCGCCAGTTACCCCTTGCCATACCAGCCAGCCGTCAGGAGAATGGGCATAGTCAACTGCGGTTCGATATGCTTTTTCAAGATTTTCACGTTGACTTAGAGGCAGATTAATTCTTTTCCAGTCAAAATTTTCAAAAGTCATCTGTTTTTGTAGCTTAAGCCCAGGTTCCCAACTATAACCGGTTCCCCCGTCATCTTCGATTTCCAGGCAGTGGGTTTGGCTAATTATTGGGTCATTGATACGGGTCTGGATGCGCTGGTCTATTTCATCAATTGACAGTAGCGTGATAAGTGTCGGTAGCTCTCTGTTAAAGCGGTAGCTGAGTACCTGGTCGAGCTTTTCCTTTGACCAGGAGCTTCCCTGGTGTACTCCAAGATCATCAAGTACAAGCAGGGGGGAGTTACGGACCTGGTCAAGTATACTATCGTGGGAAGTTTCACTCGCCGGGTTGTAACTTGAACGTAAATATTCAAGTAAATCAGGAGCTGTTATATATAAAACCGGTTTTTGCTGATTTAACTGTTCATTTGCCACGGCGGCGGCCAGATGTGTTTTACCTGAACCGCTTGGACCAATAAGCACAAGCCATTTTGACGGATTATTGGCGAATTCTTTAGCAGCCTGGTAGGCTGCCTTGAAAAGCGCTTTGTTGGTTGTATAACCACTACGCCCCTCGGGCAACAAGTTGTCAAACGTTAATCGACTAAGAGGGCCCAGATTGCTTGCCTCGAAAAGCTTTGCCTGTTTTTGTTCACCAGTAAGAAGCATGCGGCAATCACAGCTTACCACTCTGGCATAGTCTATTTTTCCGTTTTCCAGCGTTGGATAACAGAATCCCGCTCCTCCGCATTTGTCGCAGGTTGGCTCAGTATCTTTTTGTGATTTAGTGCTGGACAAATCTTTGATATTCACCGGTGGTATATTTTGATGGGTCGTCTGCTGAATTATTTTGCTGATATGTTCCACTGATTTTTCCTTCGGTTAACCATCTTTCCAGTATTCTTGATATATAACGCCAATTACGTTTGTTATTTTTTACTGCTTCCCCAATAGCTTGAATTATCCATTCTACTGGATAATCCTGTTCCGCAAGACGAAGCTCATCTGCAATCAATGGCGTAAGTAAGCCGATATTTTCTTCATAACAGGTAAATATGTTTGGCATCTCTTCAGATGAAGTAGCCGGAGGTTTAGATAATTGCTTGCCAGGAATGGCAAAGTTTTTGCTTTCAATCGCCTCCCGGTTTGCCGGTGTATTCAGCATGTACAGAGTTGATTGATTGCCATCTTTATCAAGCTCTACGATAAGGATTAACCCTCTTTCGACTGCTTTCGAAATAGCCCTGTCGAGGTTCTCCTCCGGAGTACCGCTACTTGTTTTTAAACTCTCGGCGATTGCTACGTCAGCCAGCAATTCGTCCCAGCTGGTATACCGCAGACTACCTCTTTTTTTACTGATCATTTTAAAGATATGGAGGCTGATTTTAAGTTCTTCCAGGTTATCTACAGAGGGCATGATAACGTTCAAATAGTAGTTGGGGATGGCGGCGTATTCCACCCTGGAAGGGAGCCCCTGGAATTTTTTTGTCATAGTACTCCGCTTCCTTTGAGCCCGATACCGTCAACAACCAGATTTTCAAAATTGGTTATACGGCTGTTAAAGCGAAGTTTTACCTGACCGATTGGGCCGTTACGATGTTTAGCAATAATGATATCAGCCAGTTCCCGAGGGTACTCCCGGTCTTCGTGAGTTTGATACCACTCTTCTTCTGTAAAATACATCTCTTCTCGATATACAAATCCTACCACATCCGCATCCTGCTCGATGGAGCCACTTTCACGGAGGTCGGACAGTACGGGTACGTGTGATTGCCGCCATTCTACTGCTCTGCTGAGCTGAGATACCGCGATAACCGGTACATTTAATTCACGAGCGAGAGCCTTAAGAGCCCTGGATATATAACCAATTTCCTGGACGCGGTTTTCCGTACGTGCATCACCCTGGAGGAGTTGAAGATAGTCAACAATAATCAGGTCAAGACCATGCTCATAGTGCAAACGTCTTGCTTTACTTCTCATTTCAACCATGCGTAATTGTGGTGAGTCATCCAGGTAAATAGGCGCTTCGCTCAGTATGCCGATGGCATCCATGATGTTTCCTTCATGCTCATCATGAACATCATGGTATAAGCCAGCCCGGATTCGCTTGGAGTTAACCCCGCTTTCAGCAGAAAGCAGGCGACTTACGAGTGATTCCTGACTCATCTCAAGGCTGAAAATGGCGGTGCAGGCCCTTTCTAAAACGGCTGCATTGCGTGCAATATTCAGAGCAAAGCTGGTTTTGCCCATACTTGGACGGCCTGCGATAATAATCAAATCAGAGCGCTGGAACCCTCCAAGCAGTTCGTCTAAACCAGTGAAGCCTGAATGAATTGCGGTTTTTACCGGCGAAGCTCCAGCTTCCAGTTCAGGTGGAGCTTCAAAATATTGTTCAAGCAGATCTCTGATATGAACAAAATCGGCATCACCCCGTTTATTGCGGAGACGGAAGAGAACGTCTTCAGCTTTATTAAGTGCAGTAACTGGATCTGCTTCGCCACCATAACCGATATCAGCTATTTTATCCGAAGCTATTATCAATTGGCGCATAACCGAGAGCCGTTGTACGATACGGGCAAAGTGGAGTATCTCAAGAGAAGTAGGGACAATTGATGCCAGGTGACTAAGGTACGCCAGATTGCCGCTCTTTTCAAGGTCACCCAGCCGGGTGAGTTCCTGTGAAACCGTAATCTTATTGATTGCCTCATCCCGCTGATACAAATTGAG
>CAYNLZ010000012.1:13964-15953 GCA_964398255.1 uncultured Dehalococcoidaceae bacterium | reverse complement strand
CATCAGACAAGCCGCTGGCACCCCAAGATGAAGCAGTACATCTTCACCAAACGAAACAAGATTCATATCGTTGACCTTGAAAAGACTGCAGAAATGCTAGATACTGCCTGTCAATTTGTTAAACAAGCATCTGCTGATGGAGGCAAGATCTTGTTCGTCGGTACGAAAAAACAGGCCCAGTCCATTATTGAAGAAGAAGCCTTACGCTGCGGGATGTATTTTATCAACCAGCGCTGGATAGGTGGTATTCTTACCAACTTCACAACTATTCAATCGCGCATGGACTACCTTGTGCGCCTGGAAGATCAGCAGGAAAGAGGAGAGTTCCAGAGGCTACCCAAAAAAGAAGCCCGCAAAAAAATCGAAGAGATTGAAAAATTAAACAGGAACATGGGCGGCTTCAAAGAAATGACTGAACTCCCTGATGTGATATACATTGTAGATCCGGCAAAAGAGAGGATCGCCATTGCCGAAGCTCACAAGATGAGAATTCCTATAGTCGCTATTGTTGATACCAATTGTAACCCAGACGAAATTGACTACCCAATCCCTGCCAATGATGACGCAATTCGGGCAATCAAACTCATCACCAGTAAAATTGCTTCAGCGGTCATTCTGGGGCAAAATTTGAATCAAACAATCATGGCAGATACGACAACTGAAATGATAGAAGTTGATGAAACCCCAACTGAAGAAGAAGCCGATTTATCAAGTTTTAAGGAGTAAATCTTGCAAGATAAGACTGCCATAATAAAAGAATTACGAGAGTTATGCGGCGCCGGCGTGATGGACTGTCGCAATGCCCTGATCGAATGTGAATGGAATATCCAAAAGGCTGCCCAAACCCTGAGAGATCAAGGATATGAAAAGGCTGCCAAAAAGGCTGATAGAGTGACCGGGCAAGGCCTTGTTGAGGCTTATATTCACACCGGAGGGCGTGTTGGAGCCCTGGTAGAGCTAAACTGCGAGACTGACTTTGTTGCCCGCACCGATGAGTTTAAAGCCCTGGCTCACGACATAGCCATGCAAGTTACTGCCATGAGCCCATGCTACATATGCAAAGAAGATATACCTGAAGGTTCTGAAGAATCAGCCGAAGTTACCTGTCTGATGGAGCAGCCTTTTATTAAAGATCAATCCAAAACAATCAGGGACTTATTAATAGAAACCATCGCAAAAACCAAGGAAAATATCAAGATAAGCCGTTTCATCCGGTTTGAATTGGGTGAAACGCAACAGGACTAATGCCAGAGGTCAAATACAAACGAGTCCTTCTGAAACTCAGCGGAGAATCCTTTAAAGGCTCCGGGTCCTATATTATTGACTCAGCAACCGTTGATCGGGTTGCCTCCCAGATCAAGAAAGCGATACAAATGCATGTTGAAATTGCCATTGTCGTTGGCGGTGGAAACATCTGGAGAGGCTCACAAGCAGAAAAGGATGGGGTTGACCGAGCAACAGCAGATTACGCTGGCATGCTGGCCACTCTGATAAACTCCCTTATGCTCCAGGATGCCCTGGAACGCGTCGGTGTAGTTACCCGCACTCAATCAGCTTTGACTATGCAACAAGTAGCTGAGCCATATATCCGCAGAAGAGCTATGCGGCACTTAGAAAAGGGCAGGGTAGTAATTCTTGCTTGCGGCTCTGGAAACCCATATATGACTACTGATACCGCTGCCGCTCTAAGAGCAATAGAGATAGAGGCAGATGTTTTACTGATGAGTAAAAATAATGTTGACGGAGTTTACTCGGCTGATCCAAAGCTTGACCCTTCGGCCCGTAAATACGACCAGCTCACATATCTGGACGCTCTTAATCAACGCTTGGGAGTTATGGATTCCACCGCGTTATCTCTATGCCTGGAAAACAAGGTGCCTATTATTGTATTCAATCTAGACATGGAAAACAGTCTCGAAAAGGTTATTTGCGGCGAACCGATCGGAACATTGATAACGGGAGAATAAAAATGACTCAAGAATTATTAAC
>CAYNLZ010000012.1:8469-13864 GCA_964398255.1 uncultured Dehalococcoidaceae bacterium | reverse complement strand
GCTGATAAGTTAAAACAAATGGAAAAAGACAAGTCTCTTTCCCAGGACGATTACCATGTTTCCTTAAACAAGCTACAACAGCTAACCGATGGCGTTTCCGCTATGGTTGAACAGGAGCGGGAGATAAAAGAAGCAGAGCTACGAGAAATTTAGCTCAAGGCTCTTAAGGGTTCCTGCTTCGTCCTGGTAGGGT
The DNA here is from genome assembly GCA_964398255.1 of uncultured Dehalococcoidaceae bacterium. GTDB lineage: Bacteria > Chloroflexota > Dehalococcoidia > Dehalococcoidales > CSSed11-197 > CSSed11-197. The sequence goes on along the minus strand of CAYNLZ010000012.1, from coordinate 13,671 downwards.
GTGGCTCATTGACAATTACTAAACTTAACTCAGCCATCCAGAAGTGCGCACCATCCATCCTTCTATCTCCGTATATGAAGACAGAATGCACAAAGAAGTATCTTGCAAGATGCTCTTTCAAGGTTGCGGATATAACAATAATGGAAAGTGGTCCCTGTTCAGGTATGGAATCGGACAATTTCTAATAAGTTCCATCATTTCGCTCGAGAAAGACCTTTTTTGTGGGCGATGTTTATGAATATAGTTACCTTTATTACTCCCAATAGTGTAAAATAGCCTCCAATGGAAAAGTATTTACCCAAACATGTAGCCATAATAATGGACGGCAATCGGCGCTGGGCAGAAAAGCAGGGGTTGTCCCGCATTGAAGGTCATCGCGCTGGTGCGAACACCGCCCTCGAAGTCATTAAATACCTCAACTCCAAAGGCATTTCATACGTTACCCTTTTCAGCTTTTCCACTGAAAATTGGAACCGGCCGGCAAACGAAGTCAATGAGCTTATGCGCATGCTTGAGCAATACATCACAAGTGAAAGCCGCAAGCTGGATAAATTAGGTTTTAGAATCAAGCATATAGGTCATACGGATCGCCTTTCAAAAAAACTTATGCAGGGAATTGAACAAGCAATAATAAAAACTGCCAAAAACACCGGAATCACTATTAATCTTGCCTTTGACTACGGCGGTCGGACGGAAATTGTTGATGCAGCTAAAAAGATTGTTGAATCCAGAATACCTGCAAGTGAAATTGATCAGAGCGTATTCGCAAACTCCTTGTACACAGCAGGCATGCCAGACGTTGATCTCCTCGTCCGAACCGGAGGAGAATTGCGCCTCAGTAATTTCCTGATGTGGCAGTTGGCCTATAGCGAACTCTTTTTCACACCTGTGTTATGGCCAGATTTCAGCCCGAAAGAAATGGATACAGCTCTTTCTGCCTTTCAATCCAGAGAGAGGCGCTTTGGCGGTGACTAACTTACAACAAAGGCTTTTAAGTGCCCTCATATTCATTCCGATTTTAATTTTAGTCATCTGGTTTGATCAACCAATTTCCTGGTTAACTCTTGGGGCAACAATCTGGGCGATAATAGCCCTGGTTGAATTTTTTAAGCTGGTCAAAAATTATGACAAACGAGTAGAGCCTTTAACCTTTATTGGTATCGTTTGGGCGGCAGCTTTGTTATGTGGGCCACATTTTTCGAGCTACATATCTCAGCTAACAATCTTTACCGGAGGCGCAATAATAACCCTCATATGGTTAATATTTAAAAAAAATAAAGAATCGGCTTTTTTAAGCTGGGCATGGACAATCGCTGGTGTAACTTACACAGGCCTGCTCCTGAGCTACCTTATAGCACTGAGGTTGCTCTCAGATGGTAGAGATTGGGTATTTCTCGCTCTTTTTGCTACTTTTGCCTCAGATTCAATGGCTTATTTTATCGGAAGCCTTCTGGGAAAAAGACGCCTGGCGCCATCAATCAGCCCATCCAAAACATGGGAAGGAGCTATTGGGGGAATCTTAGGCGGTGTTGCCGTTAGCCTGTTGGTAGTGTTCTTCTTTGACCTTCCTGTTAGCTGGCCTGTAACGATTATATTGGGAGCCTTGATAAGTATCGTTGGCCAAAGTGGAGACCTGGTTGAATCCATATTTAAACGCAATGTGAGCGCAAAAGACTCCGGCAGAACCGTCCCCGGTCATGGTGGTTGTCTGGACCGCATGGATAGTGTGGTTTTTGCAGTCATTCTCGTGTATTTTTATGTCAAGTTGACGATTGCCTGATTTTCTCCACCAGGGCAGACCTATAATTTTTTTACCAGCCTGATACAAGATTCAAATTATACACACACGAAATCAGCAAATATGAATATTACATTGAGCTTGACGAAACGTTAATGATTAAGAAAATGGTGGCGAGCCATAAAAAAGACTCGCTCCCCTAGCAGGGCAAATCATAATCGTACAGGCAACGTAGCCGATGTTTGTATAATTGCCTCTCATCGGATAATAGCCAACGCAAACGTAGACTCGCAACATGAGCAGATTAGTAACGGCGTGAAGTTTGCCCCTTAAGGTCCAGGACAAGCCCATCAAACTCTCTGGCAAGACTGCTTCCAGCTACAACAGCTGTCGAATCACTTAATAGAACAGTTTTTATGACTAACATGCTATAATTACCAGGTATGTCTGATGTAAAAAGAATTGTGATAGTTGGATCCACTGGCTCCATCGGCAGACAGACTCTGGAAGTTCTCCGCTCTTTTTCTGAGCGTTTCAGCATTGTCGGGCTGACAGCCGGCCAGAATACTGTACTGCTTGAAGAACAAGTGCGCGAGTTTGGTCCCAGTTACGTCAATTTTCAAGGGCGCGAACACAATATACTTGATGCCAGGTTTTTACCTCTGCAGGAGATTGTCTCTCTGCCAGAGGTAGATATTGTTCTGGTTGCACCGGCTGGCATTGCGGGCCTCAAGCCCACCCTATGGGCTGCCAAAGCCGGAAAAAGGATCGCTCTTGCAAATAAAGAATCTCTGGTGATAGCCGGAGATATTATCAAAGCAGAAATACGCAAGAACCGGGGGCTGATCCTACCGGTGGATAGCGAACATAGCGCAATCTTCCAATGCCTGGAGGGAGAGAAGAAAGCCGCTGCCAAATTAATACTTACCGCTTCCGGAGGGCCCTTCGTGAAATACACCAGAAAACAACTGGAGGAGGTGACTCCAGAGCAAGCTCTTAAACATCCTTCGTGGGTTATGGGACCAAAAGTCACAATTGATTCAGCCACTCTTCTCAATAAAGGGCTCGAAATAATTGAAGCTCATCATCTTTTTGGCTTAAATTATAATAACATTCAAGTGCTGATTCACCCTACGAGTATCGTACATTCAATGGTTGAATTTGTTGACGGCTCCATTAAAGCACAATTGAGCTGTCCTGATATGCGCTTCCCCATCCAGTATGCATTATCCTATCCTGAACGCTGGGCAAATGCTAAATTACCACGACTTGACTGGGAGTCCACTGAGCCCCTGTCTTTCCTGAAGCCTGATACCACTCTTTTTCCCTGCCTCGAATTGGCAAGGAATGCAGGCATTGAAGGTGGTACTTACCCGGCTGTTTTATGCGGCGCCGGAGAAGCAGCTGTTGAAATGTTTTTGAGTAAGAAAATAACCTTTCTGCAAATTGCATCTGTTATCGAAGAAGTCCTGAATAAACACTCCATCACAAGCAACCCGGATATAAACGTTATAGAGGAAGAAGCTGATCGTGCCTACAAAATGGCAATAACGATCGGTGCAAAATAGCATATGGATATATTGACAACAATCCTGTCCTTTATTTTTGTTCTGGCCCTGGTCATATTCGCTCATGAACTGGGGCATTTTGGCGCTGCCAAATCCTTTGGAGTTAAAGTTGAAGAATTTGGAATAGGTTTTCCCCCCAAGTTGCTCTCAATAAAAAGAGGGGAAACAGAGTACTCCATTAATGCCATACCCCTCGGCGGTTTTACCAAAATGGCAGGAGAAGAAGACCCTGAGGTTGAGAGGAGCCTGGCAAGCCAGAAACCATGGAAGCGCCTGATAATACTTGCCGCCGGATCCCTGATGAACTTTGTGCTTCCCTTCTTGTTGATTTCCATTGCCTTGATGTTCCCACATGACATAGCTTACGGCGACGTTAAAGTAATTGAAGTTTCAGAAGGCTCTCCGGCTGAAATGGCCGGGCTTCAACCAGATGACATGATTATTGGCGTTAACAATAACGAAATAAAAAGCATTGTTGATATTAACCGTTACATACAGCTTAATTTGGGCAAGGAAATTAGCATCACGTACCTGCGAGAAGGCTCAGAATTCAAAACCAGCATGTCTCCACGGTGGAGACCACCCGAAGGCCAAGGAGCCGTGGGTGTTACTCTCCAGACTGAGAATTACGAGGTAGTCAAAGAATCTGTTTCTTTCTGGAGAGCTATCCCTCAGGGCGTCCAGGAAACCTTTGAAACACTTGTGTTGTTTAAAAATTCAATACTCCTTTTAGTAAGCGGAGGCACCTCAACCGGTGGCGTCACCGGTCCATTGGGCATTGCTCAGCTCACCGGCGAAGTTGCTCGTGCCGGTATAAGCCCATTGCTTGAATTTGCCGCATTCTTATCCATCAATCTTGGTATTATTAACCTGCTTCCATTACCAGCTTTGGACGGCGGAAGAATTGTCTTCGTACTTCTGGAATGGATAAGAGGCGGGAAAAAAGTATCCCCACAAACAGAAGGCCTGATACATTTTTTGGGATTTGCCTTGTTGATGTTATTAATGGTTGCTGTAACTTTTCAAGATGTCATCCGCATCATTGAGGGAGGGTCTATCATACCTTGATAAACCGGCGAGAAAGCAAACCAATTACTATTGGAACTGTAACTGTCGGCGGTAATGCGCCTATAGTGGTACAATCCATGACCAAGACCGACACTCGTAACATTAACGCCACCATTCAACAGATAAAAGAACTTGAAGCGGCCGGCTGTGAGTTAGTACGAGTAGCTGTACCGGATAGCGAAGCAGCACAAGCCATACGCGAGATTAAAAAGAAGATTTCCATACCACTTATTGCTGATATCCACTTTGACTATCGACTTGCGCTGGAAGCACTCTCTTGTGGAGCCTATGGACTGCGTCTTAACCCGGGCAACATTGGTGGGCCAGATAGAATCAAGGCAGTGGTAGAAGCCGCAAAAGAAAGACAAATCCCTATCCGCATCGGCGTGAATGCCGGCTCTTTGCCCAAAGATATTGATCCCGCGCTTCCAACTTCTGAAATAATGGTAATCGCCGCCATGCGCGAAATCAGCCTCCTTGAAGAATCAGGTTTTGATCTTATCAAGATAAGCCTTAAAGCCAGTGACGTACCGGCAACTATTGAAAGTTACCAAAAGATAGCAACACTCGTACCCTATCCGCTGCATATCGGCATCACGGAGGCTGGAAGCCCTCCGGCTGGCATCATCCGCAGTACCGCTGGAATCGCCCCGTTGCTGTACCAGGGCATTGGTGATACCATCCGTGTTTCACTTACCGCTTCACCGGTAGAGGAAGTAACGGTTGCTTATGAAATATTAAAAGCTCTTGACTTGCGTAGCAAAGGTCCGGTCCTTATCAGTTGCCCTACCTGCGGGCGTTCTGAAATCGACGTAGCAAAAATTGCTT
>CAYNLZ010000012.1:0-8369 GCA_964398255.1 uncultured Dehalococcoidaceae bacterium | reverse complement strand
CAAGTTAACAGGTGTTGATGATACGGACAATCAAACCTGATATACTTTTTAGCATAATTTGAATTAATATTTATTCAAGGAGTAAAAAGTTGCGCTTTTCTAAACTTATCGGAAAAACACAAAAGGAAATACCGTCTGATGCTGATACAATCAGCCATCAACTCATGATCAGAGCAGGAATGATTCGCCAGGTATCAACCGGCGTCTATTCTTATCTGCCTCTTGCGCAACGCTCGATAAAAAAAATAGAAAACATCATTCGTGATGAGATGGACAAAGCCGGGGGTCAGGAAGTCACACTGCCGGTAATTCAACCAAGGGAAATCTGGGAAAAGAGCGGCCGGGGGGAAGCTTTTGGGAAAATTATATTTACGTTCAAGGACCGGAAAGGCCGAGAGCTTGTTCTCGGCCCCACTCATGAAGAAGTGATGGCAGACCTCGTTAGTTATTTTGTAAAAAGCTACCGAGATCTTCCAGTTATGCCCTACCAAATACAAACCAAGTTTCGCGATGAACCTCGCCCAAGAGGCGGCCTTATAAGGGTAAGAGAATTTACCATGAAGGACCTTTACAGTTTTGACCTGGATGAGAAAGGTTTGGATGAAAGCTACCAGAAAATGCAAAAGGCTTATCAAAATATCTACCGAAGAACAGGTTTACCGGTAATTATGATTGAGGCAGACAGCGGTGCCATTGGAGGCAAAGACTCAAGCGAATTTATGGCGATAACTGATTGCGGGGAAGACGTAATCATTTACTGTGAAAAATGCGGTTATGCCGCCAATGCCGAAAAGGCAAAAAGTATAAAAATATCGGGGGATGTCAGCAATCCTGAACCAATGGAAGAAGTGTTCACACCCGAACAAAAAACAATTGAAGGTGTGGCTAATTTCTTGTCAGTTAAACATGAACAAACAATAAAGGCAGTGTTTTATTTTGCGGACGGCGAGATAATATTTGTGGCTATCCGCGGCGATATTGAGGTCAATGAAATAAAACTAAAAAACCTGCTCAAGGTTAACGAACTGCGCCTTGCTACCAATGAAGAGGTTGAAAGAGTCAATCTGGTGGCAGGGTCAGCCTCACCGGTAGGCTTAAAAGGAATACGGGTTATTGTTGATGAAGTAATAAAAAACGGCACAAATTATGTTGCCGGCGCCAACAAACACGATTACCACATAAAAAACGTCAACTTCCCACGGGATTTTTCTGCCGATTTTGTTGCCGACATTGCCCTGGCATCGGCTGGGGATGCGTGTATCAAATGCGGCACAATGTTAAAATCCACAAGAGGGATAGAAGTAGGTCATATTTTCAAACTAGGGACCTTGATTGCTGAAAAAATGGATGCCTATTATACGGATGCAGACGGGAACTCCAAACCGATAGTGATGGGGAGTTACGGTATCGGTGTCGGACGGCTTCTGGCCAGTGTCGCGGAAGCAAGCCACGATGAAAAAGGCTTTATCTGGCCTCTTTCCATCGCTCCTTATGAAGTGTACCTCTGTCCACTGTTCCTGGAAAACGAAAATGTGGTTCAAACAGCCGAGAATCTATACCAACAGTTGACTGATTCCGGAATTGAAGTACTTTTTGATGATCGAACTGATTCACCAGGAATTAAATTCAATGATGCCGACCTTCTGGGAATCCCCCTCCGCATTACCATAAGTCCGCGGACACTGGAAAATGACAGCGTTGAACTCAAATGGAGAACAGAGAAAAAAGCTCAAATTGTGGCACTGGCTGATATAATCGAGCAAGTAAAGGATATTGTATTACCGGCGAAGCACGGCGCCTAACTGGTTCTCCAGGCGCAAAAGTATCTGCTCTAAAACCTTATCCATTGCAACATCAGTTAAAGTCTTTTTCTCACTGAGGAAAGTAAGACGGTAGGCCATAGACTTGAACCCATCCGGAACGGGCTTGCCGGTGTATACATCGAAAAGACTGGCATCCGCCACAAGCGGGTAACTGGCAAGTATTTCCATGATCTGCGCATGGGTAACTCCGTTTTCCACAACCAGCGCAATATCCCTCAATACTGCCGGATACTTTGGTACCGGGCGGTAACTTTTTTCAGCAAGCGTAAAAGGAAGGAGTTTACTAACATTTATCTCAAATATAAATACACTTTCGTCTATTTCATTCGAACGGCACACTTCTGGATGAAGCTCTCCAAGCACACCGAGTTCCTTTCCATCCACAATTATCAAAGCCTGTACACCGGGCTTTAACCCCGCATCCTCCGAAGGCAAATACTCCCCTTTAACCCCAACGCTATTCAACAACCCCTCAACAATTCCTTTTACAGTAAAGAAGTCAGCTTTTTCAGCTTCAAGCTTCCAGTGCTGTTTTATATGTGACGATGCAATTATTCCGCCGATTACAACGGGTTCTTCCGGGAGGTCTCCATCGCGAGGTATATACACAACCCCGAGCTCAAACAGGCGTATTGATCCCTCTTCAAAGCGTCGGTTGGAAGCAAAGGACGTTACGAGACCCGACCTGAGGCTTGTTCTGAGGCACTCCTGCTCTATCGTCATGGGCCTTTTCAGGTGCAAGGGGTATATTGCCAACTCCTGTTGGTTGAGTGCTTTTTTTAGCGCAGGGACAGATGACATCGCCCAAGTTTGTATCTCGCTAAAGCCGAGCCCGACAAGGACCTGCCGAAGTTGTTTTTTCAATCCCAGAAGAGGATTGGGGGTCTGGCTGGGAATTTCTTTGTCAAGCATATTCAGTGGAACAGTGTCATAACCTCTTATCCGGGCAACTTCTTCAACAACGTCCGGCTCAATATTAATATCGCTCCGCCAATACGGCGGGCTGACACTTATTTCACCCTGGGTTGTACTTGGCGCGACTTCGCAACCAAGCAACTCAAGCGTACTTATTATTTCTTCGCGAGTATAATTTACACCCAGGAGTCCATTCACTTTAGCCAATCTGACTTTTACGGGCACAGATGGTTTTAAACCGGGTGCTTCATCAATAATACCGCGTGCCGGAGTTCCTCCACCGAGCTCAGCAATCAAAGCAGTTGCACGCCTGAGTGCCTTGACAGCAATATGCGGGCTTAACCCACGCTCAAAACGTTGACTGGCGGCACTGGTCAGGCCAAGCTTGCTACTGGTGAAGTGAATTGAAGCCGGCAAAAAACTGGCTGATTCCAGCAATATTTCAGTTGTTTGTGGCAATACTTCGCTATTGGCGCCACCCATTACACCACCGATGGCAACTGGCCCACCCTCGTCACAAATCATCAACATGTCAGAACTGAGTTGTCGCTTGACTTCGTCGAGAGTAGTAAAAAATACCCCTTCATCGGCTCTGCGAACGATAATCTTTTGTCCGACAACATTCTTAAAATCAAAAGCGTGGAGAGGCTGTCCATACTCAAGCATCACATAATTGGTAACATCAACCACATTATTTATTGGGCGCATGCCGGCGTTAGTTAGCCGCTTTTTTAGCCAGCCAGGGCTTTCCTTAATTGTAACGCCTTTAATAAGACTTGCAGAATATCTCAGGCAAAGATCAGGCGCTTCAATCGAAACACTCACCTGGCTTTCAATTGGTTCACCTTCACCTTGAAATTCTGGCTCTGGTATAACAGGAGATACTCCCAAAAGAGCCGCCGCCTCGTGCGCAACCCCTGTCACCGAAAGCATATCGGGACGGTTGGGGGTGACATCAAGGTCCAATATGGTCTCTCCCATGTACTCACTCACGGGCATTCCCAGAGGGGCATCTGTCGAAAGAACAATAATGCCTTCATGGTCGTCTGATAAACCAAGTTCTTTTTCCGAACACACCATTCCATCAGAAACGATGCCTCTTATTTTTGCTGGTTTAAGAACAATTGGCTGCCCGTTATAACCGTCTATCAAACAAGCACCGGTTCTGGCATAAACAATCTTTTGGCCAGCCGCGACATTGGGAGCTCCACAGACGACTTCATTCGTGCCGCTTCCTGTTTCAACTGTAACAAGCCGCAAGCGATCCGCATTGGGGTGCGGCTTGACGTCCAACACAAGTCCAACAGTCAGACCTTCCCAGGAAGCTCCTATCCGTTCAATTCCAGCGACCTCAGTACCTGCCATGGTGAGTCGATGTGCTATATCATCGACCTCGAACGGCTCCGTTATATAATCTCTCAACCAGCTAACAGGAACTTTCATTACTAAAATTGCCTCAAAAAGCGTAAATCATTACCGTAAAAAAGACGGATGTCATCTATTCCATATCTAAGCAAAGGTATTCTTTCAATGCCCATTCCAAAAGCAAAACCTGAATATTCATCAGGGTCGATGCCACCCGCTTCAAGCACCTTAGGGTGAACCATGCCAGCGCCCAAAATTTCTATCCAGCCACTATTCCCACAGAGACGACAGCCACTACCACCGCAAACCACGCATTCTACTGCCATTTCTACCCCCGGTTCTACAAAGGGGAAAAAATCACAGCGAAAACGAACCCGCCGGTCAGGTCCAAAGAACCTTCTGGAAAACTCATAAAGCGAACCCTTGAGATCCGCCATTGTAATACCTTTATCAATTGCCAAACCTTCTATTTGATGGAACATGTGAAGGTGAGTAGCATCAGTCGCCTCATAACGAAATACTCTTCCTGGTATCACAATTCGAAGTGGAGGTTTCTGTTTTTCCATTACCCGAATCTGCATGGGGGAGGTATGAGTTCGAAGAAGCATCTCCCAGCCCTGCTCAGATGGCGGAGTGTCCACCCAAAAAGTCTGCATGGAATCCCGTGCAGGATGCTCTTTTGGAATATTCAAGGCTTCAAAATTATACCAATCCCACTCGACCTCAGGCCCCTCTATAACTTCGAAGCCCATTGATGCAAATATCTGCTCAAGCTCGTAGAGAACCTGCGTAATCGGATGGATTGAACCCCGGTTGATTGGTTTGCCGGGTAATGTAATATCGAATATTTCTTCTGATGAACCACGCACTCTGGAGGTGCTGGCAAAAGATAATTCTTTCTCCTTGTGTAAAGCTTCAAACTCTTTTTTTAGCTGATTAGCCAGAGCGCCAACAACCTTGCGTTCTTCTGCTGGTAGCGCACCAAGGCCTTTCAGTACAGAAAGAATATCGCTTTTCTTCCCAAGGTATTTAACACGCCAAACATCGAGGATCTCAGAACTGTTGACCTCTTGCAAAGCGGCAAGAGCTTCTGTTTTTAACTGGTTTAATTTCTGGTTCAAGATAAAATACCAACAAACATCATAGGGGAATCTTTATGGATTATATGCTACCTTCCTTTTAACGGTCAACTTTGCAAGACCGTTTGCGTACTTTCCAGGTATTCAACCGCCCAATTGAGCAGTTCGTTATCATGCATTACAAGATTTTCATCCGGGACAATACCATTTCCTTCAATCATATGGCCATTTGGAGTTAACCAACGCGCAATGGTGATATACAGCCCCTGATCAGTCCCAATAGGCGCCAAAGCATTTACACTGCCTTTGCCATAAGTAGTTGTACCAACTATTAAAGCCCGGCCATGGTCTTGCAATGCACCAGCAACCACTTCAGAGCCTGAGGCACTGGAACCATTTACCAGTACCACCATCGGCAGGTCAGTTGTGACATCCTGTTTTCGAACTTTATAAACTTTTTCCTCTCCGTTGCTGTATCTAAGAGTCATGACCACTCCCTCTTTCAGAAAACGGCTCGCTGAACCTACCACGGAATCAACCAAGCCACCAGGGTTGTAGCGAAGATCCAGTATAATCCCGCGGGCACCATTAGTCTCCAGCTCCTTCAATACTTGACCTAATTCGTCATCAGTATTCTCACCAAATTGGCTTATGACAATATGTGCATATTCCCCCAACATTTCCAGGCTTACACTTTTTTCATGCACTTCATCCCGTATAACAGTCACATCACGGCTGGTATCAGATTCAGCATCAATAACCGTGAGGACGACTGGCGTTCCTTTTGGACCTCTCACTTTCAACACCACATCCGTCAATCCCAGGTCCGCTATAGTTTCTCCATCAACCGCGACGACAATATCTCCCGGCTTTATTCCAGCCTTCTCTGCCGGTGAGCCGGAGTAAACTCCCATAATTACCACCTTCCCGTCTAACAGTGATACTTCGGCGCCAATACCTTCATATTTTCCTTCCAGCTGGCTTATACTCTCAAGGTATGACTCGCGGTCCAAATAGGAAGAGTAGGGGTCATCAATAAAGCTCATCATGGCTTTGATAGCCGCTTGGCTCAAGGCTAAAGTATCGATATTATCCTTATCCACATACTCTTCGGTTATTATTCGCCAGGCATCTTCTATCGCAATAAAATTATCATCTTCCGGTGTTTGCGAGTAACTACCCAGCATGACTCCGCCAGTAAAAATTAATATGGATAAAACGAATGCGGCACTTGCTGCAGCAAACCATTTCACAGTTCTGGACATAAATAATATCTCCTTTTAAATTGCAGGGGAGAACTCAAGATGAATCTTGCTGAAACCAGGAAAACCTGTAAGCCGGGTTCTGTGACCTCTTAAGAAGCCGATGGTCATCTATCTAGCCCCTATGTTGCCACAGGGGTCATGCGGCCAACCCGGGGACGGGCCGGGCGCCCTTAAGTCCCTCTATTTGGCCTTGCTCCGGATGGGGCTTGCCCAGCCAACCGGTCATCCGGTTGCTGGTGAGCTCTTACCTCACCATTTCACCCTTACTCAATTCAATATCGAGCGGTATGTTTCTGTTGCGCTTTCCGTAGGGTTACCCCTCCTGGGAGTTACCCAGCATCCTGCCCGGCAGAGCCCGGACTTTCCTCCACCCGCAAAAAGCGAATGGCGACCATCCGATTCTCCTGACTCCAGCAACTGTATTATACCACAGGAACGGCGCAGTATTATATAGAACATGGAAAGAGGGTTTTGCTTTAAATTTGCCACCTTAGAGGAAGGCGAACACTCCCTTTTCCTCCTATCATCATAAACATATTGCTCACAGCGATTGAGAATAACTGAAGAAAATAAACCTTCCGTTAGCTAACTCAATATTTTTATCTGGAGTCAAGTGCTAAATTAGCCAAACGGTCCGCTTCTTTGTTGAAATTCCGAACCACATGCACAATAGAAAAAGTCTGGAAGGATGCAAGAAGTTCTACCACCCTCTGGTAGAGAGGTATCAGCTCCGGTTTCTTCACCCGATATTGCTTCTTGATTTGTTTAACTATGAGCTCTGAATCAATTCTTATTAATGCCTCGGTAGCATTCAGCTCCAAGGCTGCTTCCAGCCCTGCTATAAGAGCTTTGTATTCTGCCTGATTGTTGGTTGTAATTCCGATACACTTTGAGATAGTACCCAAGGTCTTACCGTGGACATCGGTAATCACTACACCGATTGCAGAGCGGCCCGGATTACCGCGTGAAGCACCGTCTGAGTTAATAATGACTTTTAAAGAAGGAACTGGTTTATTCACAGAATAGTATCCGCCCACAGTTCCCGCATCTTTCCAGTGTTTCACCCCGAGCTCTTTGAAGCTGGGCTGTTGACAAGCCAATCCGACACCCTCCACAGGTGCCCTGTGTCACCCGAGCAACGGCGACACCTCTTTGCTGTTTTACACGTTCGTATAGTTGCATTGCATGTGGAGATATTCCTTCTATGCTCCCGGACCGTTTTTCTTTGAGAACAGCAAGTTTTTCTTGTATATTACCTATCTCTTCTTGAAGCTGTTGTTGTTCCACATGCCAGATGCCCTCTGCTTGTTTCAGCTTTTCTCGCTCACTTGAGAGATTCTGGCCGGCGATTTCAGCTTTTTCAATAACATCAAGAGCTTCGCCATCAAGCTCATTTGCCTTGCCGCTTAAAATACTGGCTTCATGCTGCAAACTGGTAAGCTCTTTTGGGCTGGTAACACGTCCGCTATAAAGCTTTTCGTTCACAGCCTTCAGTTTTGTGTTAATGTCTTCCGATTGCCATTCCATTTCTTTTTGATGGTCACCCAGCTCTTTATAAATATTCTCAGCCCGTTTCACATTTTCTTTAGCCTGCCGAAGAGCCGGACTCTCTCCAACCTTGCCCTGAGAGTCAGCCAGAGCCTTCTCTAATGATGCTATTTCGATTTCCAGCTCCTGCAAACCTATTAGCTTGGTAACACTGCTCATAAATTCTATTGTAGCCTTTATTCCGATTACAAGGCAATTAATTACGTCTGTTCAAGATTATATTTGGATACGATATTTGGATATAGACAAACACAGTTGCTGGGGCCCTTCACTTTGTTCAGGGTGGCAAGGGGAAAGTTCAGGGTGACAAGCGGAAAGCTCAGGGTGGCATGTGGAAAGTTCAGGGTGGCATGTGGAAAGTTCAGGGTGGCATG
>CAYNLZ010000011.1:6858-16721 GCA_964398255.1 uncultured Dehalococcoidaceae bacterium | reverse complement strand
GCTGATATTTTCTTGAGTGTCTTTTCCCAAAACAATTCAATAGAAACAATCTTAAGCCCAAGAATTTCGGGCTCAAGCTCGCGGCGAATGGTCTCAACTTCTGGGAGTTCAGGCAACCAGGGGCTCCATGTCACCCCATGTTTTTCCGAGTTGTAAATCAACCTTTATCGGAACATCAAGCTGAATGGCATTAACCATCAAATTTTGTACTATTTTTGACACTATCCCGATTTCAGCTTCGGGTACCTCAAAAATAAGCTCGTCATGTACCTGTAAAAGCATTCGTGTTTTTAAACCAAGATCCCGGATTTCTTTATCAAGGTTTATCATTGCTACTTTAATAATGTCTGCTGAAGTGCCCTGAACCGGCATATTGATTGCCATGCGCTCAGCGCCTTCACGTATGTTACGATTGCGCGAATTAATTTCGGGAATCATACGCTTGCGTCCGAGGACCGTTTCCACATAACCCTGACTATGTGCCAATTCTTTGGTTTTTTCCAGATATTTACTTACTCCGGGGTATTTTTCAAAGTAAGTTGTAATAAAGGTCTCAGCTTCCTGGCGACTCAATTCTGTCGCTTGTTCAAGTCCATATCCACTCATACCATATATGACCCCAAAATTTACGGTTTTGGCAAGATGTCTCATTTCAGATGTGACTTCAGTAGCGGCAACACCGTACAATTGCATTGCAGTCGTGGTATGAACATCTTCATCTTGCTTGAATGTATTCACAAGCACGGGATCACCTGACAAATGCGCCAGCGCTCGAAGATCGATTTGAGAGTAATCACCTGATAATAAAACTGCGCCTTCGGGAGCAGTAAATGCCCGACGTATCTCCCGTCCTAAATCCCCCCGCACCGGAATGTTTTGAAGATTGGGATCAGATGATGACAATCGACCAGTTGCGGTTCGAGTCTGATTAAAACTGGTATGTAGTCGACAAGTTTCCAGGTTGACCATTCCAGGAAGGGCGTCGACATAAGTTGTTTTTAATTTTGCCAGGGTACGGAATTCTGTGATCTTCTCTATCACTGCATGGACGCCTTTTAAAGATTCCAGAACAGATGCGTCAGTACTATACCCGGTTTTGGTTTTTCTTCCACCGGGCAATTTTAAATCCTCAAACAACACCTGCCCCAATTGGCGCGGTGAGTTTATGTTGAAACGACGCCCTGTGTCGTTATAGATATTTGCCTCAAGTTCCATCAGTCGTTTTGCCAGACGATGTGAAAGATCATCCAAAATCCTGGTGTCAAGCAAAATACCGGCTTTTTCCATTTCCACAAGCACCGGCAATAAAGGCATTTCAACATCGATAAACAACTCATCCAAATGTTGTTTTTTGAGTTCTTCGGTAAAAATTTCAGCGAGCCGAAGTGTAATATCGGCATCAGCGCAAGCATATTCCGAGGCGGCTGATATTTCTACCTGGCTCATATTAATCCGCTTTGCACCAGTACCAATAAGCTCCTTTATCTCAGTCATTTCAATGCCAAGACGATTAAACGCCAGCTCTTTGAGACCAAGGGCTTTTTCACCCAGGAGATGGGCGGCAATTATGGTATCAAAATATAGTCCCTTTACTTCAATGTCCAGGCCAGCTAATGCCCGTATGTCAAATTTGGCGTTATGGGCAATTTTCTTTACGGACTCATCTTCCATAATCGATTTTAACAGGCAGGATACCTCTTGTGCTTCCATCTGACGGGTTTGCTCCCAGCCAACATGTCCGATTGGAATATAATAAGCCTCTCCTGGAACGCATGAAAAGGAAAGCCCGACAACAGGGCATTTTGCCAGGTCAAGCCCTGTTGTTTCTGCATCAAAAGCAAAACTCCCGGCTTTTACAAGTTCTGACACGAGACTCTGAAGAAGTTCTGGGGTATTCACAACATTATATTCACGTGTTTCTACTGGAGGTGGCGTCAGTCCACTTTCTGATTGCTGAACGAATAAGGCTTCTTCTTCCGGTTGAGGAATCTTGTTAATAAGGCTGGAAAAAGCAAACTGCTGAAACAATTCTATAACCTGGCTACGGTCATATTGATTAAGACGGCATTTATCCAGGTCTAAAACCACCGGCAAATTGGTAACAATAGTTGCAAGAACCTTGCTCTGACGTGCTGTTTCTTCATTTTCAATAAGCAGGTTTTTGATGCGCTCTGGTTCTATTGCCATAATCTTTTGATAGATTTCTTCAATGGATCCATAATCGCTGAGCAGTTTTACCGCCGTTTTTGGGCCTATTCCAGGAACCCCTTTGATGTTGTCTGACGCATCGCCTACCAGCGCTTTATAATCCGCAACCAGTTCGGGCTTAACGCCAAATTTTTCCGTAACTTCATCTTCCCCATAAAGAATAGTATCGCCAAACTGACGCCCGATTTTTGGGTACAAAACGCTTATACCTTCCTGTACCAATTGCATTGCATCAGCATCTCCGGTGACAATTATTACCTCAGCTCCGGCTTCCTTCGCCTGATGGCTGAGTGTTCCAAGCACATCATCTGCCTCAAATCCGTCCATTTCAAACAAAGGCACATTAAAAACCCTGACCACCTGACGAACCTTATCAAACTGCGGAGCCAGATCTTCAGGTGTTTCCGGACGGTTAGCTTTATAATCCTCACTTATTTCGTGACGAAAAGTGGGGCTTTTTTTATCAAAAGCAACAGCTACGTATTCGGGATCTATTTCCCGGAGGATTTTAAGAAGCATGGAGGTAAAACCATAAACTGCATTTACAACCTCTCCATTCCTGTCAGTTAAAGGAGGGAGCGCATGGTATGCACGATGGATCAAGGCATTGCCATCAAATATAACAAGGTTTTTATTAGACATAAGTATATTATACCAGATAATAAGAGCTTTCAAGATGAAGGAGCAGGGAGATGATTCACCTATGCAAGAGCAAGCACCGGGATAAAACCCGAAAAGCTTAAAGGCTGGCTATCATCTTTTTAATGGAAGCTGCTGATTCTGCGAGTAATGACTGCTCATCAAAAGTAAGATCGATCTCGATTATACTTTGGACTCCGCCTTTTCCTAATTTCACAGGTACCCCACAGACGACATCACTGAGACCATATTCCCCATCCAGATAGACCGCACAGGGAAGCTGTTCCTTCGAATCTTTCAAAATAGCTTCAGTAATGCGTACCACTGCTGCTGAAGGAGCATAATATGCACTGGAGTTTTTCAATAAACTTACAACGCTGGCCCCGGATGCAACTGTTTGTTCCGCCAGGCGGGCAATGGCTTCTCCCGTAAGCATTTTTGTAATGGGGATACCCCTGACAGTATTCAGGCGAGGGATAATCACCATTTGCTGACCATGCTCACCCCAAACGTATGCATCGACATCTGTAACGGGCACATCAAGTTCCTGGGAAATCAGATATGCCAAACGAGAGCTGTCCAGAACGCCAGACAGACCGATCACACGCTTCGTGCCAAATCCACTCTTTTGGATTGCCAGCCATGTCATCACATCAACCGGATTGGTTACCACCAACAAAATTGCTTCGGGGGATGTTAAAGCCACCTTGCTCGCAACGTCTCCAACAATGCCTGCATTGATTTCAACCAGCTGGGCTCTCGTCATTCCTGGCTTGCGAGCAACCCCGGACGTTATAATGACAACATCTGAATTCGCCGTGTCTGCGTAATCATTAGTTCCAATAATCCAATTGTTCAAACCGATTATATGAGCTGAATGAGCAATATCCAGAGCCTTGCCTTGAGGCAAGCCTTCGACGATATCCAGCAGAGCCACGTCGCAGAGATTTTTTTCAAAAAGCCTCTGGGCAGCAGTCGCACCAACGTTCCCTGCACCAATAATCGTAACTTTTGCCATTTTTTACCCCAGCTTCTCGATTATAGCGTCGGCAACCTGAGCAGTTCCTACTGCCTGACTTTGTCTTTCTGTTGGCAGAAGATCATAAGTAATATTTCTACCCTCGCTGATAACTGCGGCTATTGCGTCTTCCAGCCGCCTGGCTGCTTCGCTCTCTTTAAGATGCTCAAGCATCATAACACCGGAAAGCATCTGAGCCATCGGGTTTACCTTGTTCAACCCCTTATACTTGGGAGCACTTCCGTGAGTCGGCTCGAATAATGCAATTTCATCACCAATATTTGCTCCCGGAGCAAGCCCAAGCCCGCCAATCAGCCCGGCGCCGAGGTCAGATATAATATCTCCGTAGAGATTAGGGCAAAGAAGGATATCAAACTGGCCAGGGTTTTTAACCATTTGCATGGTCATATTATCTATGATGCGTTCTTCAAACAAAATGTCCGGGTATTCTTCCGCTATTTGCCTTGAGACAGCAAGGAAGAGCCCGTCAGAAAACTTCATGATATTAGCCTTGTGTAAAGCAGTAACCTTGCTCCTGTTATTGGCACGAGCATACTCAAATGCAAAACGAGCAATCCTCTCTGTTCCAGTTATTGAAATAGGTTTTATAGAAATACCTGAGTCCTTCCGTATCTTGCTTCCTGTGAGCTTTTCTACCAGCTTAATGAGTTCCGCAGTATCGTCCTTACCCTGCTCAAACTCTATGCCAGCGTAAAGATCTTCTGTGTTTTCCCTGACAATTACTATATCGATGTCATCAAAAAAGGTTTGGGTTCCTGCATAGCTCTTGCAAGGGCGCAGGCAGGTATACAGATCCAGTTCTTTTCGGAGCGACACATTAACACTGCGGATCCCATAACCTACTGGCGTGGTGATAGGACCTTTAAGAGCAACCTTGTTTTTACGTATGGAATTGATAACATGTGGGGGGAGAGGAGTACTATATTCTTCTATTACATCAACTCCAGCATTGACTATATCCCAGTTGAATTTAACTCCGGTAGCTTCCAAAACACGCAGAGTTGCCTCGGTGAGTTCCGGCCCGGTACCATCTCCGGGAATAATGGTAACATTATGAGCCATGAATAAACGGCCTCCTGTTATCATTCATATCAGGCATTAAAATCTCCATATTTGTTGATGTAGGGGAGCAAACCACCCCCATCAAGAATTTTTAGCATGAATTCCGGTATCGGCTTAAAATCTATCTCCTGACAGCGAGTAAGGTTTTTTATCTTGCCAGCCGACATGTCTACTTCAAGTTCATCGCCATCATTGATTTTATCTGTATCGCAAATCAGAACGGGGAGGCCCCTGTTAATCGCATTGCGAAAGAAAATACGGGCTACAGATTTTGCCAGCACAGCACTTACTCCCGCCATTTTAATAACCAATGGTGCATGCTCTCTGCTTGAGCCCAAACCAAAATTTGAACCCCCAACAACGAAGTCCCCCGGTTTAACTTTGGTGGCAAAACCCGGATCAGCGTCCTCCAGAACATGTTTTGCCAACTCGGGAAGATTAGAACGTAAGTGAGCAAGCCTCCCAGGGACAATATGATCTGTTGAAATATTGTCACCAAATTTAAAGGCTCTTCCTTTCAGCATTACAACATCTCCCGTGGGTCAGTAATTTTACCGGTTATGGCTGAAGCCGCGGCAGTAGCAGTGCTGGAAAGATAGATGCCACCCTGAGGGTTACCCATCCGCCCCTTAAAATTGCGGTTAGCCGTCGACAGACAAACCTCTCCGTCTCCCAACACTCCCTGATGAAGGCCAAGGCATGGCCCACAACCAGGAGGCAATATCACCGCTCCTGCAGCAAGCAGAGCATCTATATAGCCTTTTTTCACTCCCTCCCTAAGGACTCTCGGCGAAGCCGGGCCGATTATCAACCTTGTACGTGAATGGCGCCTCCGTCCTTTTAATATAGAAGCGGCAATTTCAAGATCTTCCAGGCGTCCATTTGTACAGGTGCCAATCACAACCTGATCGACCATAATATCTTTCAGATCTTTGGCTAGAGCAGTATTATCAACCGTATGCGGTTTTGAAACAGTAGGTTCAAGACTGGCCAGATTTATATCTATCTCTTCCGAGTATTCAGCGTCATTATCCGGTGCAAGCGGCGTATAGTCTTTTTCGCGTCCCATACTTTTCAAATATTGAAAAGTCATTTCATCAGACGGGAACAAGCCAACCTTGGCCCCAGCCTCAACTGCCATATTGGCAATTGTAAGACGTTCAGCAACCGGCATCTTGCCCAGGGCATTGCCTCCAAATTCCAGTGCTTTGTAAGTAGCTCCATCAGCGCCGATCTGGCCAATCAGGTGCAATATCAGGTCTTTGGCATACACTCCTTTGGAGTACATTCCCGAAAGATTAATAAAAAGAGTTTCCGGCACTCGAAACCAGGTCTTTCCTAAAGCAAATGCCACTGCAATATCAGAGGAGCCCATTCCTGTTGCAAAGGCTCCAAGTCCACCAGCCGTAACCGTATGAGAGTCAGCCCCTACTATCACATCACCTGGCTTGGCAAGTTTTTCTGCCACGATCTGATGGCACACTCCTTCACCAACATCGGATAAAATACAACCGGTTTCCCTGGCAAATTCCCTTAAGAGGATATGATCATTGGAAAGCTGCCAATTCGGGCTGGGGGCAGCATGGTCCAGAAATAATACTGTTTTTTCATGGTTGGCAAGTTCGCAAAAACCGGCTTCCCTGAATGCGCGTATCGTCAATGGTCCGGTGGTGTCCTGAACAAAGGCAAGATCAATACTTGTTATGGCTATATCGCCAGCTTTATGTGAGACGCCAGACTTCTCTGAAAGTATTTTCTCTGCAAGATTTTTACCCAATAGTAATTCCCTTCCTCATTTGCTAATTACGTTGCTTTATCCGGACAAGCTATCCAATAACCGCAAGCACGTCATCACGAGCGACGTAATCCCCATCCTTAAAGTTCAATTTTTTAACAATGCCATCGCAGGGAGCAGGTAAGTCTATAGCCATTTTCATGGCTTCAAGAACCACTATATTGTCCCCGGCTTTTACCGCATCCCCAACTTTTACTTCGTACTTGATGATTATTCCAGGCATTGGGGCAACCACACCGGTTCCATCAATTACTGCCTCAGGTTCTGTACGAGCGGCAGATACATCTTCTTCAACCACTGCTTTCGTTGCCTGGCCAGCCATGGCGTTAGCATATCCTTCCGACCCGTTGTCTTCTCCAATTTGTTCAACCCCCAGCGAGACCACATTATTGCCAAAATAAAGTTTGTAATGCTTAAAGCCTCCTGCAGCCTTGACGCTTCCCGCTTCTACCAACTTGCCACTTTTTGCTTTGGCGATAAGGTCATCTTCCCGTTTGATATCTTCCAAAGTTTTTGCCTTGGTCTCCGGTGGAGGAACTTCCTTGCCATATTTCCACTTCAGAAAACGCAAACCGGTGGTTGGATATAATGCATATGTCAAAATGTCTCCGATATCATCGGTAATATCTTTTACTTCAGCCTTGGCTTTCTCCAGTTCAGGTTCGATGATATCTGCAGGGCGACAGGTTATCGGGGTTTCACCACGTTCATATCCTTTGAGAACCTGCTTTTGAACCTCTGGATCGATTGGCCTCGGAGGACGTCCATATAATCCATAGACATAATCTTTAACCTGAGCAGACACTACCTTGTATCGACCGAAAAGCACGTTTTGAACCGCCTGAATCCCTACAATCTGGCTTGTTGGAGTAACCAGTGGCGGATAACCCAGCTCTTTTCGCACTTTCGGCAACTCTTCATAAACTTCATCAATCCGGTCAAGAGCATTTGCTTCACGTAACTGAGACACCAGGTTCGAAATCATACCGCCCGGCACCTGGTGCTTCAACACACCTGTATCGATGGGGCTCATTTTTGTATGGTCCATATAATCCCGATACTTGGGAGCAATTTCTTCCAATTGCTGGTCGAGCTCAAAAAGCTGGTTAAGGTCAATGCCGGTGTCATATTCTGTTCCAGACAAGGCTGCCACAAAAGGCTCCGCGGCCGGATGAGATGTCCTCAATGCGAACGGGGCAATGCAACAATCTATCATATCGACGCCGGCTTCAATAGCCTTCAAGAACGCCATAGATGCCATACCAGAGGTATAATGGCTATGAATATTAATTGGGATTTTGATATTTTTCTTTAAAGCCTTCACCAGTGTATAAGCATCATCGGGGCTGATAATACCAGCCATATCTTTAATACAAAGGGAGTCAGCTCCCATTTTTTCAAATTTAACTGCTTTTTCGATATAATAATCGAGGTTGTAAACAGGGCCTCCCATTTTCCGCTCAGTAAGAGAATAGCTGATAGACAACTGAGCATGTTTTCCGCATTCTTTTATAGCCGAAAGCGCCGGTTCAAAATTTCGCTCGTCATTCAAAGCATCAAAAATACGAAAAATATCAATACCTGTCTCCGCGGCATGTTTTATAAATTCTTTCACCACGTCATCAGGATAATGGCGATAACCAACCAGATTTTGTCCACGAAGGAGCATCTGTAAAGGAGTATTTGGCGCCATCTTCTTAATTTTAGCCAGCCTCTCCCACGGATCCTCATTCAGAAACCGTGTTGGAACGTCGAAAGTCGCCCCTCCCCAAACTTCAAGTGAGTAAAAACCCGCTTTATCCATTCCGGGGACCATTTTTAAAATATCATCTGTTCTCATTCGGGTAGCCAGAAGTGACTGGTGACCATCACGAAGAGTCAAATCAGTAATTTTAATACCTTTATTTTCCATCCCGGAAACCTCACTATAAAAAATTACCCAGTAAACAACAAAATAAACAGCGCCTGAACAATAGGTGGGGATGCACTTGCCAACGAGTGCCGTAGCGGTCATAATAGCATAATGCCTATTTACGGGCAACTGAATAACGCCTGTAGAGTGGCCTTTCACGGCAGGTGTTTACGCTGATTTACTCCTTGATATTATGGCAAACAAAGGCCAGGCTCCAGAGTGCAATCCATATTATTTGGACATCGGCGCTTCCAGACGCTAATTTAACTTTAGCTTTTTTCACAAGGTGAACAGGATTGGAAAATAACAAGTATAGTCTGTTTGATATTATTGGTGTTCGTTATCAGGATATTCTGAATATCCCCGAACTTGCAATTGGCGAAGGGGTAACAACGTTCTTTGGCCCAAGTGGAAGCGGAAAAACCTCAATACTCAAGTTGCTAAATCGTCTTATTTCCCCAACCAGCGGGCAGATTTTTTACAAAGGAACTGCGCTTGAACACACCGATCCGATTGATCATCGGCGAAAGGTTGTAATGCTCTCCCAGAATCCAGTTATGTTTGAAGGGAGCATAAAAGATAATCTCAATACTTCCTTCCGGTTCCGAAAACATCTTGTGCCAGAAGACAAAACGCTCTCCGATGTCCTTGAAAACGTCGGACTGGACAAAGATCTGGGCTTCCTGGTCGACAAATTATCAGGGGGAGAGAAACAAAGGCTGGCTCTGGCTCGCGTCATACTTTTAAAACCTGAAGTGTATTTGCTGGATGAGCCCTCCTCAGCACTGGACGATAATAGCGCTGATGTTATTATTGAAACTCTTTATCAGAGGGTTCGCAGTGAATCGAAATCAATGATAATGGTGACCCATTCCAAATCTATTGCACAAAAATATTCAAATAACATCATCAATGTTGCCGGTGGAAAAATAATTAGCAGAGGCTTTTCCGATGAATAGCATAATTGAATTGACTTTTTGGCAGATAGCAGCTGCATATCTTTTTGTAGTTATAACCCTGATAATCGTTAAGAGCAGAGGAATAAACCGGGATAAAGAACTTGTTCTTTCCACAGTCAGGATGACCCTTCAGCTGGTTATCGCCAGTTATGCCCTTGTTTACATACTGGATAACCCTAATCCTTTTATCACGATTGGGGTAGTCATATTGATGACTGCTTTTGCCATTTACACCATCGTGCGCAAATT
>CAYNLZ010000011.1:0-6758 GCA_964398255.1 uncultured Dehalococcoidaceae bacterium | reverse complement strand
GTAGAAGAGGCGTTAATTCTGGGAGCTACCCCCAGAGAAGCATCGGCAAGAATAATAAACCAGTCATTCGATTCAGCAATAATGCCTACCATTAACTCAATGCTGGGAATGGGCATAATCTTTCTACCAGGAATGATGACGGGGCAGATCCTCGCTGGGGTATCACCAACAACCGCAATAGCGTACCAAATCGGAATAATGCTGGGCATTCTGGGATCTGTCGCCTTGTCAGTGATAATCATCCTCCAGTTGGGCTACAAAACTTTCTTTAACGAAGAAGCACAGTTGCTTTAGCTGACCCTCCAATGAGAAACTGCCGTAAAGCAGTTTGAACCGCTGCTACGGTTTATTGTAAGCTAGTTGCTTGGTTATCAAACGAACATGTTTTGCCCCAACTCTTCTTTCTGGAGGTAGGTTTTTTACAAGCAAAAACCTTTTGACAAACCAGGTTGAATGCTTTTGTAAATTGGCGGACTCTCGGGCAGAATAAGCCGGAATACACACACTGCTACTGAGCACATTAGAGAAAGGTCAGGAGGCTAAAATGAAAGCACTGGATTTGACTGCTGTACAATCATTGGCAGAAAAACACGCAAGTCATAAAGGCAACCTGATAACGCTCTTGCAGGAAATACAGCGTGTTTTTGGATATTTGCCAGAAGATAGCCTTAAAATAGTTAGCAATTGCATGAAGATTCCTATGAGCCGTATATACGGAATAGCCACCTTTTATTCTCAATTTCACCTGAAACCGAGGGGCAGGAATATAATTTGTGTATGTCGTGGGACAGCGTGCCACATCAAGGGTGGTAAAACCGTCCTGGAAACCCTGCAGAAACAGCTTGGGATTTCAGATGGCGAGACGACGCCTGACTACCGTTTCACACTGGAAACTGCTTCATGCCTTGGTGCATGTGCAATGGGCTCAGTGGTAATGATCGGCAACACATACCACGGACGCATGACTCCGACAAAAATTGAATCATTGGTTAACAGTCTTCCATGATAATCTGGAAATATTACCATGATGAAACCGCTGGCATTTGATAGCTCATGCAATTTCCACGATACCTCTCAAGGTAGAGATGTGATCTCTATTCAGGTATGTGGCGGCACCGGATGTAATGCCCAGGGCAGTAACATGGTTTACGAGGCTTTTTCCCACGAGCTTTCTAAAAATGGCCTGGCTGACCGTGTATTACTTTCAACTACCGGCTGCCATGGTTTTTGCGAACGGGGACCGATTGTATCCATAAAACCTTCTGGCATACTCTATCTCGGTGTCATGTCAGAAGATGTGAAAGAAATTGTCGCTACCACCATATTGGGCAACAAGATTGTTGACCGATTGATTTATGTTGATCCGACTACAGGAAAAAAACGGGCTTATGAGCATGATATACCTTTCTACGCTCGCCAAAAACGCGTTGTGCTTGCAGGAAATGGCAATCTGAATCCACAAAGCGTGCAAGATTACATCAGGAGCGGGGGCTACCGTGCAGTCAAAAAAGTAATTAGCTCCATCACTCCCGATCAAGTGATCGAGGAGATCAGCGCTTCTGGTCTCAGGGGGCGAGGCGGAGCCGGTTTTCCCACTGGCAAGAAGTGGAGTTTTACCAAAAACGCCCCAGGGGACATCAAGTACATGGTGTGCAATGGCGACGAAGGATATCCCGGTGCATTCATGGACCGTAGCATTATGGAAGGCAACCCTCACCTTGTTCTGGAAGGAATGATTATAGGTGCCTTCGCAATCGGTGCGTCAAAAGGCTACATTTATGTCAGAGCAGAATACCCGCTGGCTGTCTCTAACCTCAAACTGGCTATTGACAACGCCAGACAGGTTAGCCTCCTGGGAGAAAGTATTCTTGGTTCAAATTACAACTTAGATATCGAAATCATTGAAGGGGCAGGCGCTTTTGTATGCGGCGAGGAAACCGCGCTGATGGCTTCTATCGAAGGCGCAATTGGACGTCCGCGCCCCACGCCACCTTCTCCCACTCAAAGCGGCCTGTGGGGAAGACCAACAAATATCAACAACGTTGAGACACTGGCAAATATAGCTTACATAATAAACCAGGGGAGCGCGGCTTACCGAGCAATAGGAAGAGGAGCCGGTAACGGGACTAAAATATTTTCTTTGTCTGGCGCTGTACACAATACCGGCCTGGTAGAAGTTCCCATGGGGACAACACTGGGGGAACTGGTTTATGAGATAGGCGGAGGAATTCCCGGTAAACACAGGTTCAAGGCAGCCCAGATTGGCGGCCCCCTGGGCGGGCTCCTGCCAGCCGAGTGCCTGGAACTGCCGATGGACTTTGAGTCCCTGTCATCAATAGGATCCGTCATGGGCTCGGGCGGACTGGTTGTGATGGATGAATCCTCATGTATGGTGGACATCGCTCGTTCCTCCCTCAGCTTTACACAGTCTGAATCATGCGGAAAATGCACTCCTTGCCGTATTGGAACCAAACGAATGCTGGAAATACTTACCCGCATAACCAAGGGTAAAGGCAGGGACGGAGATATTGACTTGCTCCTTGACTTGGCAGAAAACATTAAAGACACCTCTCTGTGTGGTCTTGGCCAAAATGCTCCCAATCCTGTTCTGAGCACAATAAAATATTTCCGGGAAGAGTACGAGGCTCATATACAAGAAAAACGCTGCCCGGCAGCTGCCTGCCAGGATATGATGTATGCCCCCTGTGAACATGCTTGCCCCCTCAATGTAGATGCGCCAGGTTATATTGCTCTTATCAGTCAGGGACGTTTCAAGGAAGCTCTGGAGGTAGAGCGGCGAAGGAACCCGCTGGCTGGTATATGTGGCCGCGTATGCCACCACCCTTGCGAGGATCGTTGTCGCCGTGGCGATGTAGACCAGCCGGTATCAATCGCCGCACTGAAACGGGCTGCGGCTGACTATGGTGATGGCAACAAACCTGCACTCCCAAAGAAAATCAGACCAACGCAAAAAGAAAGTATTGCCATAGCAGGATCAGGCCCCGCCGGCCTCAACGCTGCCTATCACCTGGTGAAAAAAGGCTACAGTGCCACTATTTTCGAATCCCTCCCTATCGCAGGTGGCATGCTTGCAACCGGGATACCTGGGTATCGCTTGCCCCGCCAGATTCTCGCAGAGGATATAGCTTTTATTTCTGCCCTGGGGGTGGAAATCAGACTTGATAGCCCGATACAATCAATCGAAAACGTTAAGAGTCAGGGCTATTGTGCAATTTTACTGGCCACCGGAGCTCATAAGGGAATCAAGCTGGGGATAACCGGAGAAGACATCGACGGTGTTTTTGACGGAGTGAGGTACTTGAGAAACATCAATCTTGGGGGCAGAGTTGATACTGGCAATAAGGTTGTAGTAATAGGCGGAGGCAATGTCGCTATCGATGCCGCGCGGTCTGCCATTCGCCTTGGTGCTGAATCGATAACCGTTATCTACAGAAGGCCTCGTCATGATATGCCTGCCAACTATGAAGAGCTTTGTGAAGCAGAAAGTGAGGGAGTGCAAATACTGGATTCAACTTCACCTTTGCAGATTCTGGGAAACAAGTCGCGGGTTTGTAAAATTGAATGCCTGCGAACCAGCTCGGGTAAGTATGATTCGAGCGGCCGACGCCGTCCGGAAATAATCCCTGGTTCCAATTTTTATCTTGAAGCAGATACCGTTATCACTGCGGTTGGACAAATTCCCGATCTCAGTTTTCTAAGCCCGAATACGGGAATTGCTATAAATGCAAACAATACTATTATCGTAAATAAGTTTACTCTGGAAACCAACTGCAAAGGCGTTTTTGCTGCTGGTGATAATGTTACCGGCCCCAGCACGGTTGTAGATGCAATGGCAGAAGGAGAACGGGCGGCTGTATCAATAGACCGCCACCTTAGAGGGATGCCCCCTGAGCAAGCACGCGTTCCCGATATAAAAGTGCCTCTTGATATTCCCTGGAACGAAGAAGATATTGAGCAAGGAGCGCGCCAACCTATGCCCTGCCTGCCAAGGGGGTGCCGCAGTAATAATTTTAATGAAACAAATCTCGGCTTTACACAAGAAACGGCAATCAGCGAAGCCAAACGTTGTCTTCGCTGCGATTTGAAGGATAATTAACACATGGCCAAAATCCAACTGTTAATAGACGGAAAACAGGTTCAAGCCGAGGAAGGCACTTCCATCCTGAAAGCTGCTCTTGGAGCAGGAATTGATATCCCTCGCCTTTGCTACATGGACAACCTGCCTGGCGAAGGCAACTGTCGGTTATGCGTCGTGGAAGTCGAAGGGTCCCCCAACCTCATGGCTTCATGTACCACCCCTGTCTTGGCAAATATGGTGGTTAACACCTCCACCGAAAGGGTCATCCGTGCCCGTAAAAGCGTGATCGAATTAATTCTTTCCGACCACCCTCTTGATTGCATGACCTGTGAAAAAAGCGGTGACTGTGCTCTGGAAAAATACGCGTATGAACTCGGGGTAACCAGTTCCAGGTTTGATGGAGAAAAGCATGAATATGCCCAGGATACTACAAATCCATTCTTTATAAGAGACCATAACAAATGCATCTTGTGTGGCCGCTGCGTTACTGCCTGCAAGGAGATACAATTTAACGAAGCAATTTCATTTGCTAACCGCGGGTTTAGTTATAAAATCGCTACCGCTTACGACCGTCCGTTACAGGAAAGCTCTTGCGTTTTTTGCGGCCGATGCGTCGCCGCTTGCCCCACTGGCGCCCTGATAGAAAAAAGTCGGATTGGCGCAGGGAGAACATGGGAAATTGAAAGCGTTTCTACAATTTGCTCTTATTGCGGAACAGGCTGCGGTATTCAGTTTAATACCAAAGGCGGAAGAATTATCAGCGCAACAGCAACTCCGAATAAAAGCGTTAACAATGGCAGTCTTTGTGTGAAAGGCAGATTCGGATGGAGTTATATTCACAGTCCAAACAGGCTTGACTCCCCGTTGATCCGGACAGGCAAAAAAGGTGAAGGTAAATTCCGGCAAGCAAGCTGGGAAGAAGCTCTGGACATGGTTGCTGAAAGACTTGCCGACATCAAGGCTTACAGTGGGCCGGATTCATTAACCTTCCTGTCTTCAGCCAAGTGTACGAACGAGGAAAACTACCTCCTTCAGAAATTCGCCCGCGCCGTCATTGGTACCAATAATATTGATCATTGCGCACGCCTCTGACATGCGCCCACTGTAGCCGGTCTGGCTACAACTTTCGGAAGCGGAGCCATGACCAACTCCATTTCTGAAATATCTCAGAGTGAGTGTATCTTTATTATCGGATCAAACACCAGTGAAAATCACCCCATCATTGCTCTCGAAGTGATGAAGGCCATAAAAAAACACGGTGCAAAATTGATAGTTGTCGACCCGCTCCGCATCGACCTTGCGAACCATGCCGATTTATGGCTGCGCCTCAAACCTGGCACAAACATCGCCCTGATAAACGGGTTGTTAAACATAATAATTTCTGAAAATCTGGTTGACCATG
This sequence comes from uncultured Dehalococcoidaceae bacterium, assembly GCA_964398255.1. Taxonomy (GTDB): domain Bacteria; phylum Chloroflexota; class Dehalococcoidia; order Dehalococcoidales; family CSSed11-197; genus CSSed11-197. Next base: position 1,257 of record CAYNLZ010000011.1, on the reverse strand, counting down.
ACTTTATCAATAACCGAACCGAAGGCTTTGAAGAAGTACGCAAAATAGCCGAACGCTATACACCAGATGTCGTTAGCAATATAACTGACATTTCAATCGATGACTTATACCTGGCTGCACGCCTTTACGGGACCAGCAACACAGCGATGATCCTGTACGGAATGGGTATAACTCAGCATGTTGATGGAACGGACAATGTGATGGCGTTGGCAAACCTTGTAATGGCAACTGGTAATGTCGGAAAGGAGAATGCGGGGCTTTGCCCTCTCCGGGGACAAAACAACGTTCAGGGCGCCTGTGACATGGGAGCACTGCCGAATGCATTCCCTGGATATCAATCAGTCAATGACAAGAATTTCAGAAACAAATTTGAAGACGCATGGCAGTCAGAGTTACCCTCCGCTCCTGGCTTGACCCTGGTTGACATGCTTAAGGGAGCCCAGTCCGGAAAAATAAAGGGCATGTATATAATGGGGGAAGAGCCGGCATTGACCGACCCTGACTCAACACACGTGAGCGACGCACTTAAAAACCTGGACTTTTTGGTTACGCAAAATATATTCTTGGGAGAAACCGGTCTTTATGCTGACGTAGTCCTGCCTGGTGCAAGCTTTGCCGAAAAGGACGGTACCTTTACCAACACTGAAAGGCGCGTTCAGCGTGTTCGCGAGGCTATCCCACCAATTGCCAACAGCAAGCCTGATTGGGAAATTATTGCCAGGCTTTCCCAGGAGATGGGTTATCCAATGAAATATTCCCATCCTTCTCAAATCATGGAAGAAATCAGCAGGCTTGTACCAATATATGGTGGCATCACCTATGCCAGACTTGAGCACGGCGGCTTGCAATGGCCTTGCCAAAATCTGCAAGACTCAGGTACCAAATACCTGCACCGGGAGTGCTTTTCCCAAGGAAGGGGTAAATTTATGCCAATCGAATATCAGCCGGCAAAAGGAATCCCGAGCGATGACTTCCCCATCAATCTGATCACTGGTAGAAATTTATATCACTGGCATGCCGGCTCGATGAGCCATCAATCCTCAGAACTTTTTGAAATGAGCCCAAGGGGAAGGGTTGAAATAAATCCTGAGCAGGCAGAGGCTCTGGAATGCGCTACCGGGGATATCGTCGAGATCTCCTCCTTGCAAGGCACAATCCGCGCAGTAGTTGAGGTAAGTGAAAAATCCCCTCCCGGGGTCGCATTTATACCCATGCATTTTAAAGAATCGCCGGTAAATCAGCTCACTTCGAGCTCTC
>CAYNLZ010000010.1:0-19457 GCA_964398255.1 uncultured Dehalococcoidaceae bacterium | reverse complement strand
CTGAATTTTGGACAACAAGAAAAGCTTTACGTGACGGATATAGATATTTACAACAACAGTATAACAGTTGGACCAGCAAGCTCTCTTGAAAAATGCGTGTTGGTTGCGGGTGATATTAACTGGATTTCCGGATGCTTCCCTCACGACACCAAAGACATAACTGCCAAAATCAGATACGGCGCGAAGGAAATACCGGTGACTCTAAAAACTGATGGAGATCTCCTGAACGTCACTTTTTCTTCTCCAGTCAAAGCAGTAGCTCCGGGTCAAAGCGTTGTCTTTTATAGTGGAGATGAAGTATTAGGGGGTGGTATAATCCGTTATTGAAGACGGATGAAATATGCTAACCCCAGTTATTTCTACGAGTATTCGTTTGCCGAACAGGGCTTCACTCTGATTGCCGGCATTGACGAGGCTGGACGTGCCCCTCTCGCCGGCCCGGTAACCGCTGCTGCTGTAATTCTTGATATTTCTTCAAAGCCAAATTGCCTGGATGAAGTACGGGATTCAAAGTTGCTTAACCACAAGACGCGCCTTAAACTTGAAGGCGCCATCCAGCGTGAGGCAATAAGCTGGGGGGTGGGGATGGTGTCCAATTTGGATATCGATGATCATGGTATTGCCCGTGCTACACGCCTTGCCATGAAACAAGCTGTAGGCAAGCTCGCGCCAGCTCCTCAAGCCTTGCTGGTTGATTATTTTCACTTGCCCGAAGTCAATTTACCCCAAAAAGGCGTCACTCATGGAGACAGGCTTTCTATTTCAATTGCCTGTGCCTCTATCCTGGCCAAAGTGGCCCGTGATCGTCTTATGGAAGAAATGGATGAACGTTACCCTAAGTATGGTTTTTGCAGGAATAAAGGTTACGCAACCCGTGAACATTTGGAGGCTTTAAAAAAGACGGGCCCGTGCCCAATCCACCGCTTTTCTTTTAATCCTTTAAAACCTCAATTCGGCATGCCTTCATGACACCAAAAGAAACTGGTGCGATAGCTGAAAAACTCGCCGCAAAGTATTTAGCTGGCAAGGGGTATCACATTCTTCACAGGAACTATCGCAATAAAATTGGTGAAATTGATATAGTTGCCATGCACAAAGGCACGCTTGTATTTATTGAGGTCAAGAGTAAAACCGGAACGGGATTCGGCTTCCCTCTTGAATCCATCACCCGAGCGAAAGCCCGCAAACTTATCAGAGTCGCAGAAGGCTATCTGATTGAGCACCCCGATTCACCCGAAGACTGGCGCATTGACGCTATCGGAATATTTTTTGATAATAAGGTTTCCAAGCCCAGTATCACTCACATCCCATCCGCGGTGGAACGCATGGATGGTTTTTAACCATTTGCTCTTTTTGTGTTAGAATGACAGACTTTAATGCTATGGAAAAAACAAACAACCCAGATTTATCCTCCGGCATAATCAGAATAATTGACGCTAATCTGAACCGTGCCGCTGAAGGATTAAGAGTTCTTGAAGATGTATCCCGCATGCTGCTAAACAATACCTCAGTTACCAGTGAGCTGAAATCCCTGCGGCATTTTCTTGAGCATTCCAGCGCATATTCCAGGCAAGCTCTACTCTCCGCGCGTGATTCGCAAGGTGATATTGGACAGGAAATGTCTGTCGAATTATCACGCGTCCACAAAGACACTTTTGATATTGTTACTGCCAACGCCCGGCGCGTTGAACAGGCATTGCGAACACTGGAAGAAATCGCCAGGTTGCCTGATTCTGGCATGGAGAGCAACACGTTTCAAAAGATGCGCTTCAACCTCTATGACATTGAAAAAAGACTGTTTTCCTTACTGACACGTAAGCAAAAACAAAGCCAAATCAAAGGTCTTTATGTAGTACTTGATTCTACTATATCCGAAAAGCATGCCCATATAATTATGACTGAGGCTTTTCTTGATGCTGGTGTAAAAATTATTCAATTGAACGAGAAGAATACAGCCGCGGGTCGTATGCTCGAACTTGCCAGTTCGCTCCAGCAATTATGTAACTCTTATAACGCCTTATTGGTCATAAATAGCCGTCTTGATATTGCTCTGGCGAGCGGTGCAGGGGGCTTACATCTCGACATAGAAGATATCCCTTTACACAAAGCCCGTCAATATCTACCGGCGGGCACAATTATTGGTATTTCAGTTTATTCCACTGAGGAAGCTGTAAAAGCTGACCAGGCAGGGGCTGATTACATTTCTCTTGAGATGAGTTTTAATACATACAGCGAAAGTTGTCTGGCGAAGAGTTATGAAGCTTTAAGCACGGTCCGCAAAGCTATTTCTATTCCTTTAGTTGCCAATTGCGACACAAATATAGATAATATAACTCATACCGTTGAAGCAGGGGCAGATGCTGTTGCTATAAAAAGTACCTTTTTTAAATCTGAAGACCCTGGTGAAGACGCCAGGACATTAATGGAATTTTTTAATCAAGCCCATTTTTGCTAAAGATTAACCCGGAAAATAAGATTATACAATTCCAGGTTATTTAGAATATATTTTTTAAGGAGGAATACTTTGGAGCTGATTATTTCTTTATCAGCGGGACTTCTGGGTCTCATTGTCGCAGTGCTGATGGCTAACTTCGTTTTAAAACAACCTCAAGGCGTTAAAGCAGTCCGCGATATCGCTGCCGCCATCAAAGAAGGCGCACTTGCCTTTTTGGGCAGGGAGTACAAAATCCTGGCAATATTCGTCGTTGCTGTGACGATCATTTTGGGCGTTATACCGATGATCGGATGGTGGGTTGCTCTTAGCTTCATTTTTGGAGCTATCTGCTCAGGACTGGCAGGTTTTATTGGTATGAGCATAGCTATCCGGGCAAATTCCCGCACCGCTGCTGCCGTTCAGCATGGTTTAGGCCGCGGCCTAAAGGTTTCTTTTCGTGCCGGCGCAGTAATGGGTATGAGTGTTGTCGGAATTGGAATGGTAGGGCTTTCCGCCCTGTATTTTGCTTTCAATGGCAACGCTGAGTTCACGCAAATTATTCCCGGCTTTGGCTTTGGCGCCTCTTCAGTCGCCATATTTGCCCGTGTCGGTGGCGGTATCTTCACCAAGGCCGCTGATACTGGTGCTGACATAGTCGGCAAGGTTGAGGAAAATATTCCGGAAGACGATCCACGAAACGCAGCAGTCATTGCTGATTTCGTTGGTGATAACGTCGGCGATGTTGCCGGTATGGGGGCTGATCTTTTTGAATCTTACGTGAGTTCAATAATTGCCACCTCTGCCCTGGCAGTCATTGCAGTGAACTCTCCGGTTGTTGAAAAAGCCCTCGTTCCTACACAGGAAGCTGGTTGGTACTTGCCTTTGCTGGTTGCAGCCGGTGGTATTTTGGCGTCAATCATCGGGACTTTCTTCGTTCGGGTGGGCGAACAACTTGAAATGACCGCACTCTTGAATGGCTTGCGTCGCGGCACCATTATAAGTTCTGTATTGGCGGCTGGTTTCGCGTATCTTGCAGTGTGGTTTATCGGTGCTGATATCAGGCTTTTCTGGGCGATTATTGCCGGACTTGTTGCCGGTGTTTTAATCGGAGAAAGTACCAACTTCTTTACTTCTTATGTTTATAAACCTACGATGAAGGTTGCAAAAGCCTCTCAAACCGGTGCCGGTACAAATATCATATCTGGTTTTAGCACCGGTCTTCTCAGTACACTACCACCAATTATTGTTATTGCCATAGCCGTTATTGTTGCTTATAAACTTGGTGACGTATACGGCGTCGCCATTGCAGGTGTTGGAATGCTTGCTAACCTCGGATTCCAGGATGCTACTGACGCGTACGGCCCTATTGCCGATAACGCAGGTGGTATCGTTGAAATGAGCGGCCTCCCATCTGAAATCCGTGAACGCACCGACGCGCTTGATGCAGTTGGAAATACAACCGCCGCCACTGGCAAAGGTTATGCCATTGGCGCAGCAGGTCTCACTTCTCTGGCTCTTCTCTTTGCATATGCTGAAGCTGTGGGTATTACCGCTGGAGGGATTAACCTTCTTCAGCCTGAAGTATTGGTTGGGCTGTTTTTGGGTGCTCTGTTGCCGGCAATATTTTCTGCCCTCACTATGGACGCTGTTGGTAAAACCAGTTTTTCCATCGTAAATGAAGTACGGCGTCAATTTAAAGAAATACCCGGCTTGATGGAAGGAACTGGCAAAGCAGAATATGCAAAATGCGTAGATATCTGCACAAAGGATTCCCTCAAGCAAATGGTCCTTCCTGGTCTTATAACCATCCTCTCCCCAGTAGTAGTAGGATTCCTTTTTGGCCCGGTTGCACTGGGAGGATTCCTGGCAGGCGCTATTGCAATAGGCCTCGTCATGGCAATTTCATTCTCAAACGCTGGCGGCGCTTGGGACAATGCCAAAAAGTTTATTGAAACCGGTGCTTTCGGCGGCAAGGGCTCAGAAGCCCATAAAGCGGCCGTTGTTGGGGATACTGTTGGAGACCCCATGAAAGATACTTCCGGCCCAGCACTAAACATCATGATCAAGCTGATGAGTATAATCGCTGTAGTTCTGGCCCCAGTATTTGTTAATTTTGGCGGCTTTTTCTAAGCCTTCTTAGCAAAGATAGATATTACCCCGGCTTTCGGCTCCAATTGTAGTAACTGGGCCGTGGCCGGGGTAAACTTTTATATCAGGGTCTAACCGCATAATCATTCTCAGGCTTCTTGCTATCTCTTCAGTGCTCCCACCGGGTAAGTCACTTCTTCCGATACCACCTGCAAAGAGTAGATCTCCTGTAAATATCACCCCATCTCCTTTCAAGCATATGCTTCCTGGTGAATGGCCTGGAGTGCTGATAACTGAAAGGGTAATACTGCCAACCTCAATCTTTTGATCGTGCTCAAGTAACTCATCAACCTTGATTACATAGTTATCATTTATACCCAACATCCCGCGGAGCAGATGATCATTTACGATTTTGATATCACCTGCGTGCATCATTACACTTGCATCGGTTACTGCTTTCACGCCCTTGACACCTGCGCAATGATCCGGATGTCCATGAGTCAGTACAATCTTTTCAACAGTCATATCCATCTGTTTGATTTTACTTAATATACGCTCACTCTCATCCCCAGGGTCTATAACAATCCCTTTTTTTGTACTTTCACATTGGAGGACATAGCAATTGGCAGCAAACGACCCTACAACCAAATTTTCAATAAGCACGTTCATGTCCTCCTGCATAGTTTAATGCTGATTCTATCACCGCTTTTATATATCCGGCAAATTTGGTTTTCTTTTGACACTCACCGCATAAAGCTGGTATCTTTAAACACTAGTGCAGTTATGAATACCACCACTTTACTCATTATTCTTATTGGCAGTGCCATTGTTGTCTTCGGCGGGTTTCTTGGCACATTTGCTCTGTTTCAGCATTTTGCAAAGAAGACCACCGGTAAACCTATCCATACTCCGCACCAACCTGAACAAGTTGAACCTGAAATTTCACCAGCCGAGGTAGTAAAGAAGCCAGGAGTTCCTTACAAGCCGTATTTCGGCTTGAAACAAATCTTGCCAGTTCTGGCTATCGGGTTTATCTGCCTGGTAGCCGCTCTTGTATCTATGCCCTCGTTATCCCCAGAGCCGGCTTTTCGTTTTGATAGTGCAGGAAACCCTGTCAGTTACGGAGCAAAAACATCCATTGTTATTATTTCTCTCATCGTTCAACTGATATTCGTTGCAATCAGCTGGTCTGCCGGTAAAATTGTTACGGCTTTTATAAATCGCCTGGGCATGCCGGAGTCTTCTGGTCAACAATCACAAAAGGTAATTTCAATCTCCTCCAACATGATAATGTTACCACAACTCATCGCAGCTTTTATATCTTTAGATATTTTTATATACGATGTTTATAGCTTTCACCTGCTACCAGTGTGGGCATTTGCAGCTATAACTATGGTTATCGGCGGAATTCTTATTATTTGGCGAATACGCAATATAATGCGCGACAATAAATCAATAATTTACCCAGGAGCATAAATAATCACGTGGAAGAAAATAATAATACTGTAAGTATGGAAAAAATCGTCTCTCTGGCTCGCAGGCGCGGGTTCATTTTTCCCTCCAGCGAAATCTACGGTGGGCTCTCCAGTTGCTGGGATTACGGTCCACTCGGAGTGGAATTAAAACGAAATGTTAAAAACGCCTGGTGGCAGGCAATGATACATAATCGGGATGATATGGTCGGCCTGGACACCAGTATAATCATGCATCCCAAGGTTTGGGAGTCCAGTGGCCATTTAAGTGGTTTTAGCGACCCTTTGGTAGATTGTCTGGATTGTAAACAACGTTTTCGCGCAGACCATCTTACCACCGAAAACTGCCCTTCTTGCGGTGGTAAATTGACTGAATCCCGTCAGTTTAATCTTATGTTCAAGACTTTTATTGGCCCCGTAGAAGATCAAGCTTCAATAGCCTATCTTCGGCCCGAGACAGCCCAGGGTATATTTGTTAACTTTGCCAACGTCCTGAATACAACACGTAAAAAACTTCCCTTTGGTATCGGTCAAATTGGCAAATCTTTCCGCAATGAAATTACTACAGGCAACTTCATATTCCGCTCCCGCGAGTTTGAACAAATGGAAATTGAATATTTTGTGAAACCTGGCGAGGATGAATCATGGTTTAATTATTGGCTGGAAGAACGGATTAACTGGTTCACGAGCATAGGGATCAAGCGTGAAAATCTTAAACTGAGGCAGCACAGCAAGGAAGAACTAGCTCATTATGCCAAGGATTGCTACGATATTGAGTACTTGTATCCAATGGGTTGGAGTGAATTGGAAGGAATTGCCAACCGCGCTGATTTCGACCTTAAACAACACGCCTTGCACAGTGGCAAAGACCTGACTTATTTTGACGAACAAACCAAAGAACATATCGTTCCTTATGTAATTGAACCTTCAAGTGGCGTTGACCGAACAGTTCTGGCTCTTCTCTGTGATGCTTATCATGAAGAACCAGATAAAGATGAAATTCGCACCGTTCTCAAGCTTGATCCAGCTGTATCTCCATACAAGGTTGCGGTGTTGCCACTGAGCCGTAAGGAACCGGTGGTTAAAATCGCACGAGACGTGCACTCAGTCCTGCGGAAGAGCTATTCCTCTGCGTATGATGACGCCCAGAGCATTGGCCGCCGTTACCGCCGCCAGGATGAAATCGGTACGCCTTATTGCATTACAGTCGATTTTGATACGATTGACGATAACTCCGTTACAGTGCGCGACCGGGATTCAATGCGTCAACTAAGATTGCCAATTAATATTCTTGATGAAACGCTTGCATTAAAACTTAAAGGAGAACCTTTTGGAATTCTGCCAACCGGTGGCAAACACTGGCTTGGTTTTTAAAACATGGCAAGTAAAACCATTAAAGTAATTCATTTTGCCGATCTGCATTTAGGCGTTGAAACATATGGCCGCACCGATCCCGAAACCGGTCACTCTTCCCGCATGATTGATATCCTTGCCGCCTTCGACTACATGGTTGATTACGCTATTAGCAACAAGGTGCATCTGGTTCTCTTCTGCGGAGATGCTTATAAAGACCGGTCTCCTAACCCTACCCTGCAAAGAGAATTTGCCCGCCGTATAAAACGCCTTTCCGAAGCAAAAATATTTACATTCATTTTAACGGGAAATCATGATTTACCAAACGCACTCAATCGTGCTACCACAACCGAGATTTTTGATACGCTTGAAGTCAATCGTGTGAGTGTTGTCAGCAAGCCGGGGGTTGAAACAATTCCTACTCCAGAAGGACCACTGCAGATTCTATCACTACCATGGCTCAGACGTTCAAATCTTATGAACCGCGAGGAAATTAAAAACCTCGACATGGCATCGCTCTTTGAAAAGATGGAGGAATATTTAACCCGATCTATTTTAACAAACCATGCCAAGCTGAATCAAAGTATCCCGGCTATACTGGCTTCACATGTTTGGGTTGAAGGCGCAAGAACTGGCTCTGAAAAGGGGTCCACTATCGGAAGAGAGCCTCGTTTACTTATCAGTAATTTGACTCAACCAGGGGTAGATTATGTCGCTCTTGGCCACATACATCGCCGCCAAATCCTTAATGATTCACCCCCTGTAATTTACTCTGGATCTCTGGTGAAATTGGATTTTAGCGACACTGATGAAGACAAGGGTTTTTTTGTAGTAGAGATTACAACTAATAGCGATGGAACCAGGGATACCACGTATCAGTTCCAACCAATACCTGGAAGACAATTTATATCCATCGATGTTGAAATTGAAAACGATGATAACGACCCCACGCAAACGGTTCTTGACAAGATCCAACGAGTTTCAACAGAAATTGAAGACTCCATAGTCCGTCTTGATATTAGATTACCAGAAGGAGCGGAAGGTCTCCTCCGAGATAGCGAAATACGCACGGCTCTTAAACCTGCTCACTATACAAGCATTGCTAAAAAAGTTATTCGCTCCGTTCGTACCCGGCTGGGCACCAACGCTTCTGCAGAAGCGATAACGCCAGTAGAAGCCTTACAGGCATGGCTCGACATTTCCACTTTCAGCCCAGCGAAAAAAGAACAGTTATTACAATACGGTACGGAGCTAATCAAAGAGATTACCGGGAAAATATCATAATGACGAGGTCTCTTGAATGCATTTGAAAAGCACCAATCCTATTTTTGAAAATCGCTACGATGCTGGCAAAAAGCTAGCTGAAAAACTATTGGAGTATAAACAACAACCGGTTGTTGTTCTGGCAATACCCAATGGCGGCATCCCTGTGGCACACCACGTTGCCCTGGAGCTTAATGCAAATATGGACCTTATCATCAGCCGCAAAATTCCTATTCCGCTGGCGCCGGAAGGTGGCTTTGGCGCCGTAACCGACGATGGTACTGTCATACTAAATCCGGATGTGTTGAAAAGAATAAATCTCAATGAATCACAAATAAACTACCAGGTCAGCCGTGTTCGAAATGATATTCAACAGCGAAGCATTATTTATCGTTCATCAAGGCCGGTTTCAGTACTTGCGTCCAAAATTGCCATAGTGGTAGATGATGGACTAGCTTCAGGCTACACTATGATGGCAGCAATCGAATCGGTGCGCCGGAAAAAACCCAAAGTAGTAATTGCAGCAGTGCCAGTTGCCTCTGCCCTGGCGATAAAGCAAGTCGAAAAAGTTGCCGACAGGGTAATTACCGTAGCGACCGACTACTCTCCACGGTTCTATGTATCTGATTACTATCGCTACTGGAACGTACTAAATGACCGAGAAGGCCTTGATTGTTACAATGAGTGGCATCGCCGTAAATATCAGGCCAACATTGATACTAATCGTCCTGGTCATAACTCACCGCCTCCAGGCTACTGATCGTCAGGCGATAATCTCAAATTTATTAACGTCCACGATGCCTTTGTCTGTAATTCGTATTTCAGGTATAACCGGTAAAGCCATGAAAGAAAGCAATGTAAATGGAGATTCCACACTCACTCCCATTTCTTTGACCAGTGTTTCTATATCATCTAGTTGAGCGACAGCAACGCCTGCTGGTTCAAGGGAGAGTATGCCAGCCAGAGGGAGAGCCATAGCACCAATAACCTGACCATCAAGAACCACCACAAGCCCTCCTTGCATTGCCTTGACCTCATTAATAGCTTTGACAATATCGCCATCATTCGTACCAACCACGATAATATTATGCGAATCATGAGCGACAGACGATGCTATTGCTCCTTTTTTCAGTCCATACCCCTTAATAAGACCGACGCCAATGTTACCAGTCTTCTTATGCCGCTCTACTACAACAATTTTTAAAATATCGCGCTCGATGTCTGCAACAACAAACCCATTTTCCAATTTTGGTTTTTCCATGGTTTTTTTAGTTACAATCTGGTCAGGTATGATATTTATAACTGGCATTTCTGCGCCCGCGGGCTTTAAAGCCAACTCACTGATATCAAATTCTTTTACACGTATCGTATTAATCGGTTGAGAGGCACGACCAACCCGAGGAGTAAAATTAGGCTCTTTCCCGACTCCAACCAGGAGCCCCCTGTAAAATACTTCCTCGGTTTGCATGTTTTCAAAGTCAGAAAGTATTATCATATTTGCAAAATATCCAGGTGATATGGCGCCTACGTTCTTGAGCCCAAGATATTGCGCTGGATTAATGGTCGCAAGTTGAACCGCTCGCACTGGATCCAGACCCAGGCTTACCGCACGATGCACAGCCCAATCCATGTCGCCTTCTTGTTTGAGCGAAAATACATTCCGATCGTCAGTAACCAGCATACAACGATGATAATTTTTATCGTTTACCAATGGCACCAATGATTCAAGGTTCTTTTCACTTGAACCTTCGCGCATCATTATGTACATTCCTTTAGCCAATTTTTCCCGAGCTTCTTCCAGTGTGACACACTCATGGTCAGAATAGATCCCAGCCGAAATATAGGCTGAAAGGTCTTTGCCGCCAAGCCCCGGCGCGTGACCGTCGATAATGTGCCCTTGAAACATTTCTAATTTTTTTAGAACATTGTCGTCTTTATTAAGAACTCCAGGGTAATTCATCATTTCACCAAGCCCAATTACGCCAGGCTTTTTCAATATATCTTCCAGGGCACTTATGTCAATTACAGCGCCACTGGTTTCGAGGTTGGTTGCTGGAACACAACTTGGAGCCATAAAATAAAAATCCAGCGGCAGATTTTCACAAACGGAAGCAACATAGTCGAATGCTTCAATCCCTAACACATTTGCCAATTCATGCAAGTCAGTCACTATTCCAAGGGTCCCACGAGGCACCACAGTTAATGCATATTCTGCTACGTCCAGCATTGAACTCTCGATATGAACATGCGCGTTAATATAACCCGGGATTACATATTTACCCTGTGCGTCATGAATATCCTTTCCGGAAGCATAATCGCCAATTCCGGCAATATATTCGCCGGTAACAGCAATATTCCCTTCTTCAATTTCACCAGAAAAGACATTTATGATTTTTGCGTTGGTTATTAACAAATCCGCCGGGTGCTCACCTTTTGCCACGCTTATTAGACTTTTTAGGTTCTTCTTTGCCACTGTTCCTCACTTAAAATGATAATATTACGCAAATTGCGGAAACTTTCATCACAATCAAGCCCATAACCCACAAGAAATCCTTCAGGCGCAATCAATCCAACATAATCAATATTTATGTCAACTGTTCGGCGAGCTTGTTTATCAAGAAGAGCGCATAACTTTACCGACTCTGCTCCCCTTTGTTTAAGATAATTAATTGCAAAATTAGTAGAAAGGCCTGAATCTACTATATCTTCTACCAGGATCACGTCTTTCCCAGCTACCTCAATCCTTGGTTCACAATAGAGACTCACCGTGCCACAGGAAATCTGCCCTCTTCCATAACTGGAAAGTCCAATAAAATCAATTTCAACTTCTATATCGAGTTTTCTTACCAGATCAGCAAGAAAAATAAAACTGCCCTTCAAGACACCGATCACCAAGGGGCTTTTTTCCTGGTAGTCTCGCTTGATGCTTGCTGCCAAATCAACTACGACATTTTCAATCTGCCGTGAATCAGCAAAAACAGTGTGTTTCTCCGGATTATCAGTATTCATAAATCCAGGCTATTATAAATGTCAAAGCGCCCTGATGTCTATAAAAACATCCGGGCGCTAATGATAAAAATTCGTTGTTATATAAACAAGCTGCCTATCTGGAAAATCAATGCCGCCACAATCCATGCCACCGCAGTTGTATAAACAGCCGTAAATGCAGCCCATTTCCAGGAGCCGGTTTCACTGCGTATCACACCTATCGTCGCAACGCACGGAACATATAATAAGCAAAATACCATAAACGCATAAGCATTAAGAGGCCCCCAGCCAAGTTGAGTTGCCAGCACTGCACCAATAGACCCTTCCCCAGTTGTTAGCACTGCGCCAAGGGTAGCAACTACCACCTCTTTGGCAACAAAACCAGCTATCAAGCTGACTGCAATTGCCCAATGTCCTATTCCAACCGGGCCAAAGATAGGTGCGAGCCAGCCACCAACAATCCCTAAAACACTATCCTGGCTGGCATATTCTACCCCCCAGGGCAAACTGCCGAGGAGCCAAATCACAACCACAGCAGCCAAAATAACTGTGCCGGCACGGCTCAGAAAGTGCTTGCCTCTTTCCCACGTATGAATGGCTATACTCTTCAGAGTGGGAATGCGGTACGGGGGTAGCTCCATAACAAAATGAGCAGATTCACCTTTGAATAAAGATTTCCTGAATATAAAGGCTATTATTACCGCAACAATTATGCCAATTATGTACATTGAAAAAAGTACGAGCCCCTGGTATTGAGCAAAAAATGCACCTGCGAATAATACGTATATCGGTAACCGCGCCCCGCAAGACATAAACGGAGTAATCAAAATAGTAGTTAAACGATCATTACGATTATCAATCGTCCGACATGCCATCACAGCCGGGATCGAGCACCCAAACCCTAGCATCATCGGTATGAAACTCCGCCCGTGCAAACCTAATTTATGCATTGCGCGATCCATAATGAAAGCCGCACGTGCCATATATCCGGTGTCTTCAAGTATCGCAATTGCAATAAACATCAAAAATATGGGCGGTATAAATTCAAGTACTGCGCCAAGACCACCTATAATCCCATCAGAAATCAGCGAGCTTAGCCAAGCAGGAGAAAGACCCTCAGTCAGACCACCCAGCCAATCAAAAATTGCCACAATTCCTTCCATAAGCGGCTCGGATGCCTTGAACACGAATTGGAACAGTAAAAACATTAGTCCAAAAAATATTGGAAAACCTAACCATCGATTCACTAAAATCCGGTCTATTTTATCGGTTGTTGATACGGGCTCATGCGATGGTCGTTCGTATACATCCTTAATTAACCCGGCGATAAATCCATAACGAGCATCGGCTATTAACGTCTCTGCTTCGTCTCCATATATACTTTTTAAACGAGCAACAGATTGTTCAAGTGTTTTCAGAACGGGGCTACCGTCTCCTCCAATTTCTGCAAAACGGCTGGTGATTTCATCGTCTTGCTCAAGCAATTTTGTTGCAATCCAGCGTGGAGCATACTTATTTGCCAAATCGCTTTTTTCAATTACATTTATTAGATTACTAATCTCTGCTTCTACATCTCTTCCGTAGTTTATCTCAAGCGCTGGACGTGATATGCCTTTTTCGTCAATTCCACATATAATACGCTTCAGGTCTGTTGTCCCTTCATTTTTGCTTGCAGCCATTGGAACAACCTTAACATCGAGCAATTTTCCCAAATTCTCAATATCGATTTTATGTTTTTTTGAAGTTACGACGTCCATCATATTAAGAGCTAGAACGACGGGCACCCCCATCTCCAGAAGCTGGAGCGTCAAATATAAATGCCTCTCCAGGTTGGATCCGTCTACGATGTTTACCACAACATCCGGGCCGTCATCCAGAATAAAATTCCGTGCTATAACTTCGTCTGGAGAATAAGCCGTCAGGCTGTAAACACCAGGGAGGTCGACAATTTTTGCCTTTTGGCCTTCGTGCCGGCACTCCCCTTCCTTTTTTTCTACAGTGACCCCCGGCCAATTACCGATATATTGATGTGAACCAGTAAGATTATTAAATAATGTAGTCTTGCCGGAATTGGGGTTCCCTAATAAACCGACAACAGGCACCTTACTTTGAATTTTTTTACGTTCCATTATTTACGACATATCCTTTCTATGCGACTATTTCTACCTTGATAAGACCCGCTTCTTCTTTCCTTATACTTAAATTAAACCCTTTTAACTTTACTTCCATTGGGTCTCCTAGTGGAGCTATTCCTAAAACTTGGACTTCAGCACCTTTTATCAATCCCATATCCATAAGTTTCAAGCGGATTTTCCCTTTTATCCCAATAGAAACAATACGCCCTTTTTCTCCTGGTTGTAATTCATTTAATGGTTTAGTTTTCATACTTCCTCAATATTGTTAGTGTTAGCTAACAATTATACGCATTTTGGCAATATTGTCAAATACCGGAATGAACGATTATTTTTTAATTGAATTTTGCATCTCCCCCAACAGTTAGTGCCAGAAGACTATTGACAACGCTATATATTGTGTTGTATATTACGACAAACAAAATCAGCAAGGAGATAGGTATGCCAACTTTAAAAACTTGTAAGATAGAAAAAATTGCAAAACGTGACGGTCGGGTCGTACCCTTTACCGCAAATAAAGTCTATATAGCCGTTACCAAAGCCCTTGCGGCAGTGGGCGACAATGACCTTACCAAAGCAGAAACAGTAACAAATGACGTGTTGAGCATCCTTGAAATCACCTGTCGTCAGGGACGTGTTCCAGACGTTGAAGAAATTCAAGACCTTGTTGAAAAAATGTTGATACAAAACGGTTACGCAGACGCTGCCAAGGCTTACATTCTTTACCGGGAGCAACGTGCCCGAATCCGGGATGGAAAAAAGCTACTTGCCGGCGCAGTGTCTATGGTCGATGAATACCTCAAAGAAAGTGACTGGCGCGTTAAAGAAAATTCTAATATGACATATTCGTTACAAGGTTTGAACGTATACCTGTCCTCAGATGTACTTGCTTATTATTGGCTCACCCGTGTCTATAATGAAAAGATCCGTGAAGGCCACCTGTCAGGAGACTTTCATTTACACGACCTGGGTGTTCTCGGCCCATATTGTTGTGGTTGGGATTTAAAAGACCTTATCATCCGAGGGTTTGCCGGAGTAGCGGGCAAAATTGAAAGCCGTCCTGCAAAGCACCTCAGGAGTGCCCTTGGGCAAATAGTAAACTTTTTCTTCACTCTCCAGGGTGAAGCTGCCGGTGCCCAGGCATTTTCTAATTTTGATACCCTGATAGCTCCCTTTGTCAAAAATGATAACCTTACCTATAAAGAAGTGCGGCAAGCCATACAGGAGTTTGTGTTCAATCTTAACGTCCCAACAAGGGTTGGTTTCCAGACTCCATTTACAAACCTTTCTTTTGATTTAGCTCCTCCCAGCTACCTCAAAGAAGAAGCTGCTATAGTCGGAGGCACCCCTCAAGACTACACATATGGTGATTGTCAGGCAGAAATGGACATGATAAACCGCGCCTTCTGCGAGGTTATGAACGAAGGTGACTCCAAGGGACGCATCTTCTCTTTCCCGATACCTACATATAACATTTCCAATGATTTTAATCCGGACAATCCCAATCTTGACACTCTCTGGCAAATGACTGCAAAATATGGAATTCCCTATTTTGCCAATTTCCTCAATTCTGACCTTAGACCAGAAGATGCTCGTTCGATGTGTTGCCGTCTCCGGCTTGATTTACGGGAAATACGCCGCCGTGGTGGTGGTCTTTTCGGCTCTGATCCTCTTACCGGAAGCCTGGGAGTAGTAACGATCAACATGCCTCGCATAGGCTACCTTTCCAAAACAAAGGATGAGTTCTTCTCACGTTTAAGGTCCAATATGGAAATCGCTCGTGATTCACTTGAAATCAAGCGTAAAGCATTGGACAATCTGGCCGAGCAAGGTCTTTTCCCTTATTCAGTATGCTATCTGCAGGCAATCAAGGACCGCCTCGGTAGCTATTGGGCTAATCACTTCTCTACTATAGGCCTTATCGGGATGAATGAAGCAATACTTAATTTTATGGGCCAGGACATTACAACATCAGACGGCGCCGCCTTTTCCAAAGATGTTTTAAACTACATGAAGTCAATACTGGCAGAATTCCAGGAAGCCACCGGTAATCTTTACAACCTTGAGGCTACTCCTGGAGAGGGTGCCACTTATCGCCTGGCAAAGCTGGACCGTGAGCGTTTCAGCCGCATCATAGCCGCTGGTGAGAACGAGCCATATTACACCAATTCCACTCAATTACCCGTCGATGCCGAAATTGACCTGGTTGACGCTTTAAAGCACCAGGATCTGATGCAAACAGTCTATACCGGCGGCACCGTATTCCACTGCTTCATGGGTGAGCGCATTCACAACCCAGAAATGGCAAAGCAAATGGTGATGAAAACAGCCCAAAATTTCCGCTTGCCCTATTTTACGCTGACTCCCACGTTTTCCATTTGCAGCAACCACGGTTACATTAACGGCGAAAAACCTGAGTGTCCAACCTGTCATAATGAAACCGAAGTTTATTCCAGAGTTGTGGGTTACTTCCGGCCGGTACGACAATGGAACAAGGGCAAACAGGAAGAATATTCAGAAAGGCATCATTTCAACCACAACATGCTGGAAAGTGTTGCTTTATAGAATTTTATGATTGGTGGTTATAAAGATCTTTCCTTGATAGATTACCCGGGGCTTATTGCCCCGGTAGTCTTTATAAGAGGTTGCAATTTTCGTTGCCCTTTCTGTCAGAATACAGAACTTGTTTTACCTCCATTCCATACGCAAACTTATTCTGTTGAAAGTATTATCAAGCGTATCGTGAACGCTAAAAGTCTGGCTGATGGCGTAGTTGTAACCGGTGGAGAACCCACTCTTTGGCCAAAACTTGAAGATTTCCTCCGACACATTCGCAAAACTGGTATGAAAATAAAGCTCGACACCAACGGTAGTCAGCCTCATGTAATCAAACAGTTAATTGAACAGGGGCTGGTAGATTACACCGCGATGGATATAAAAACTTCTATCTGCCGCTATAAAGAAGCCACCGGGATTGACGTTGATACTTCTGCCATACGTGAATCAATCACCATTTTGAAAAATTCAGGCATCCCCTATGAATTTCGCACTACGTGCGTACCTGCCCTGGTGGGAGAAACAGAAATTGTTTCCATTTGCCAGCTCCTTGGACCGGGAGAAAATTTGGTGTTACAGAATTTCCGCCCTGAACAAACTCTCGACCCTGCATTCAGCCTTATTAAGCCTTATTCGCCCGATGAAATGGAGAATTTGCTAGATGCAGCATCCGCCAAAGGTCTGGCTGTCAAAATCATTTGACATTACGTTTAATTTATAAGGCTTCAATTAAGCACCCATCCGTGTTAAAATAAAACGAATTCTGACTTGTCGATGGAGGTTTAAATGGATTGTCCTAAATGCGGTGAATATGTTGACCGCTCTATGTTTAATTCTAATGTAACCTTTTGTCCATTTTGCGGTCAGGATCTAAATGAAGCTCTTCCTCCCGTAAGCCTTTCTTTTTGTCCATTTTGTGGCCAGGAGCTAATCCCAGGGGCCGTATTTTGCCCCAAATGCGGCAAGAAACTGGCAATCAAAGCCAAACGTCGAGAGAAACAACAATACCCGCCAAATACCTATCATGTTTATGATGACGAACCCTCTTCTGGTCCTTCCTGGTTTAAAAGAACGGCAGATAGCGTAACTCGCTTCCTTACATATATGTTTAGCTCCGAACGCAAGACGCGCCGCCTTTACGGGCAATGGGCAGAATATGCCAATCTCTCGCCAGAGGAGATTCAAGCGCTGGAAACTCAAGCTGAAATGAGTGATGACTGGAAACGCAAGGAGCGAAATCTTAAAATTGCTCTCGTTGCCGGGCTGAGCCTGATAGTCATTATTATTATTGTAGCTCTTTTAGTAATTTACGTATTTAATTAATCTTTTTAAACAATTAATTATAAAATGAGCATCGCATCACCAAAACTGAAAAACCTGTAGTTGTGTTTTATCGCTTCTTGATAATTGTTAAAGATTAATTCTTTTCCGGCAAACGCACTTACCAGCATCAATAGGGTTGAGCGCGGAAGATGAAAATTTGTAATCAAAGCATCTGCAACCTTGAATTTATACCCGGGAAGAATAAACAAACTGGCCCATCCATTAAAATCAGACTGACCGTCTGCCTGTTCCAGTAAACGGGCTGTGCTTGTACCAACAGCTATTATTCTTCGTCCTTCTTTTTTTGCTGTTTGTATTGCAGTGGCAACAGTCGCATCAATTTGGCCATATTCGGTATGAATAACATGCTCCCGCGGATCTTCAACGTTAACTGGTCGAAAAGTATCCAACCCGATGTGCAGAGTAACAAAGCGCATTTCAATCCCCTTTTCTTGCAAGATATTCAACAAGCCCGGGGTAAAATGAAGCCCTGAAGTTGGCGCTGCCGCGCTACCCAGTATTTCACTATACACTGTTTGGTACCGTTCACTATTTTTAACAGGTTTATGTATATAGGGGGGAAGCGGAACCTCACCAGCCTGGAAGAGCTTTTCTTCAGAGGAAAAGTTTATTAATCTTATTCCTTCATTTTTTTCAGCAACGACCTTTGCAGTTACGCCAACCTGCGGAAAATTAATTTCCTCTCCTGTTGTAAGTTTTCGTGCAGGCTTTGCCATTATCTCCCACGTGCCAGCAGAAATCTTTTTAAGCAGCAAGATTTCCACATTCCCGCCGGTTCGCGCTCGCTTACCACGTATACGCGCAGGTATAACACGGCTGTTATTAAAAACTAGTACATCACCTTTAACAAGCAAATCAGGGAGGTCGCTAAAAAGACAATGTCGGGTAGAGTTCGTAGTTCTGTCAAGTACCATCAAACGTGAGGCATCACGCGGTTCTATCGGTTCCTGGGCTATTAACTCCTGAGGCAGGCAATAATCGAAGTCGCTCGTTTTCATTCTTTGCTTTCTGACTGCGGAGGCTTTATACCCAAGCGCCTGGATGTATGATCACGTCCAAGATAAAAGTTAAGCTGGGCTGGCGTTTGCCATAAATCCCAATCCCGTGGAGGAACTGCATAAGACCCGATGGTATCTTCTTCATCGTAATGTTTTAAACGCTCGTACGCCCGCACCCAAATACATTGCTTGTCTCCTGGGTAAACCTCGCACCACCCTTCGTGGCTTCCTCCACATGGGCCCAGCCGCCTGTCTTTTGGACACTGAGAAACAGGGCATAGGTAAGCCACATCGCACAATGCGCAATCCCCACAATCCTTGCAATTATACAGCAATGTCTTGATAAGAAGTTCCAGTTTACCAACCATACCTTTGGCTGAGCTAGATTTATCAACACGTGCCGCAATCTTCTGAAACGAGGAAAAGAACGGATGCTTGGGATCAAAGAAGCTTTCATGTATTATACGCGCGACTCGATAAGAGAAAGGTGATTTTCCCTTCCCGAGTAATCCCGTCTCCTCCCCTGTGTTCAAACCGGTTTGTTCATCTTTTTCGAAAAGATAGTATCCATCCGGCTGAGGATAATTGAATTCCACCAGCAAGTCCTGCCAATTGGCTGTTAGTTCGTTGCCCCGGCTAACAATGAATTCCAGGTCTTGGTGCGTAAGATGAAACCCGCCGATATGAACGCCGGCGTAACCCATCCCTCGGGCAATGGCATACATTTTGGCAGCTCTTATCATGCGGGCTTCTCTGCCTTTATCAGGAGCCTGTCTTTCCCTTTCCACTTCTTCCAATAATTCTTTGGTTACCGTAGCGCCCGGTATGC
>CAYNLZ010000009.1:0-19480 GCA_964398255.1 uncultured Dehalococcoidaceae bacterium | reverse complement strand
GGGCAGCCTCTTTGTGATGGAGATATATTAATGTCGAATTTGTTTAACCGCAACAACCGCCAGAAGAACCGCAGGAGCTCACCTTACGGGTTTCACCTTTTGTTGCCAGTTGTAATAACGATGTACCGAGCGCGCTGGGAACTTCACTCCTGACTATCAGGTCAAAGCCAGCGTTTTCGAAGTTCTTGCAAAAATTTTCTACATGGCACAAGGGATGCCCATAAGCCTGGAGTGATTTTGACAGTTCCTTGACGCTTGAATCTTCAGCAGAACAACCGGGTGCGCAGAACCAGTGGTTGACTACCATTAACCCGCCAGGATTTAGTGCTTTGTAGACTCTGTTGAAAAACGACACTATATCTCTACGGAACCGATAAAGCAGATGTGAAACAATAATTATGTCGAAACCGGCTCCAAAACTGTCAGTTTCTATATTACCTTCTGCGGTGGATATTTGACCTGACAAGTCGTATTTATCGATGTATTTTTTCGTAACTTTTATTACCTCGGGTTCATCAAAAACAATGCCCTTAAGCTCATGATTAGCCTGGCAGAGAGCGATTGTATATAAGCCATGCCCGCCGTTGAGGTCCAGAAGCGTCCTGGCGTTTTTAAAACCGCTCCATCCGGCGATTGTCTTGGTTACTGCCTGTAATTCTCCTCTCAGCAAGGCTTCTTCCTGTGATTTTATCAACGCCTCAATATTTCCGCTGTTTCCATTTATTCCCTGTGGTTGTTGCCGTTTTAGAGTCTCTTCCAGATTACTCCAGTCCCCGTGTCCATTTTTCTTAATCCAGTTTCCCTGGTACAACGGACTGGTGCTTACCAAAAAGGTGTTTGCTATATCGTTGTTGGAATAACTCTCTCCGTCTCGGTTTAGCAAGCCGTTTTCTACCATGCCGTCGAGGAAAAAGCGTGAGAAAGCGCCGTTTATGCCAATGTTTTCAGCAATGACTTTTCTGTCACTGGCACCTTCCTTGGCCAGATAATCAAATAAACCAAGACTTACCGCTACCAGCAAGACCTGAAAAATTTGGTAGTTGTGAACTATCTTTTCAACCTTTGTTATTCCTGGCGGAACCGTTAAATCCATGAGTGATTGTTGTTTGGTAATCATTCATTAACCCCCTAAGTTATTTGTACAGTTGATGATGGTTCTTTCCGCGCTTTTACCGAAGAAGTGATAGCCTGAACCTGCTTCGCTTATCACATCAAGTAATTCATCAGGCTTTGTAACGATGATGCCGCCCAATGTAGTTACCCCGCGCGAGAAAAAGGCATCGGGGAGCATGCTTGCTGTGGGCCCGGTTACTATAATCTGTGCTCCTGGTTTGGCCATCTCAAGAAGCCCTGCAAGCGTGTTATTGATGACTGTTGTGCCTGTAATAACCAAAAGGTCTGCATCAGGGACGAATTCCCCTGCTCTGCTTGCCTCGGCAAAATATGGCTTTTCCCTCTCCTTTAGAGTCGCCGGGTCCATTTCAAGAATGCGGAAATTGATACTGGCATCCATCAATTTATTGATGACGGGAACGAGAGCTCCGACCACGACTGCCTTTATACCCGGCCGGATTACAATATCGTCGAAGGCATCCCTGCCGGTTTCGACAGTATATGCTTGAGGTTTTTCCTTTTTCCAGCACGAAGAAGTTAAAGCGTTGAGCGTTGCTATGCCAAGTGCTTTTTTAAGGACATTACTGCCAAAAATCCCATCGAGATAGTATTCGGCGCTCCTGCCAGAGAGCCTTCCGGAGAGGGGCATTGCCTTAGCAGAACTGGGGCAGCAAACTGCCTCAGGTATTTCCTTGATTGGAGTGAAACACAAGCCTCCGTTACCATCGCTGAGCTTGACACCTGAGAAGAACAGGCCAAATACGGCTCTTTCAATGGTGAGGTTTTTCATATCCTCTCCCAGAATTTTCCTAACGTGTTCGATTGATTCGGTGAGTATCGGGTTTTCCAATTTATCCTCCTAATATTTCTGTTAGTTGTTCGTCGGTCAAATCAGTCAAAAAGAAATGATCATAAAAATAATGCACCTTTTCCTTTAGTGTGTCGAGGGGCATGAGGTCTGGATACAGCTTGTTCATCATCCAGAATATTGTTAACGTTTGCTCTGTCGTACGGTTTCCCCATACATGAGCCACGGTGGGAATGTAATAGATTTCATTGTTTTTAAGGGCAGTTACGTTTCTAAGTATGTCCATCCCTCGGATTTCTTCAATGTTAGCCGCGGTTGTTACTATTACCTCCGGATCCCACATCAGCAAGTCTTCCGCCGTATACGTTGGGTGCGAAACCTCTTCAACGTCACGTCCATCAGATGTTACACTGTAGCCTCCCGCTCTATAAATCCACCATTCGGCAATAGCGTGTGGCTGGGTGTAAGATGTGATGCTCCCATATACAACTCTCTTTCTGTCCGCTTCACTTATTTTTGCTGTGAGCAGGTCAGCTTCGGCTATTTCGGTATAAAAATAGTTAAGATAATCTCCAGCTATTGCTTCCTTGCCAAATACCTTACCAAGCAATGAGATGCATGGAGGGATATCGTCCAGGGTCTGCCATCTGAGGTAGATAGCACTTAAGCCCTTGTCTTCGAGGATTTGGGCGTTGGCTGGCGTCATAACAAGGCAAACGTCTGGATTGAGTTTGAGAATAGCCTCAATATCGATTTCACCGCCGAATTCTACGGCTGGAAGATCAGGATCGTTAAGCTGAGGGGAAAATACATTTTGATATTTCCACGCACCTTTTGTAAATCGTTCTTGCATTTGGTGACAAATTGTAGACCCCATCCCCATGGTTTGTGTCATAGTATTCAGAACGCCATTGGCGCCGAAAGTGGCAACCTTGTTAACAGTTCCAGGTATTTTGACTGTGCGTCCTAACATGTCAATTACTGTAAATGAGGGTCGTTCTTCCGGTGAGGGTTCTACTGTGACTGTAACAGGAGGAGCGGTTACAGTGTGCGTTGTACCGGGCGCGGTGGTCGTAATCACCTCGCCTTTGCATCCGGCGAGGACGCCTGTTAATGCTAACGCTCCTGCGCCAACAATGAATTCTCTTCTTGAAAATTTAGACGATTGCTTTTTCCAATTGTTTTCCACAGCATTGTTCTCCTTTATATTTATTTCTGTTGTGTCCATTGTGATTGTTCCTCATTATCGGAACACATACCTTTATCCTTGTGCCATTTGGAGAAAGTGTCGCTTCTGTAACGCAGACGTGTGTATTGTAAAGATTCGAAAGATTTTCAGAAGTGACAATTTCATCAGGCGTTCCGCAGGCGGTAATATAGCCGTTTCTCATTAGCATGACGTGACTACATGCTAGAAAAGCATGGTCAGGGAAATGGGAAGTCATCAATATTGAGTAACCAAGGTCTGATAGTTGATTAATTGTTTGTAAAATTTTAACTTGATTGCAGTAGTCCAGGTTGGCAGTAGGCTCATCCATTACAAGAATGCGCGCTTGTTGTGCCATAGCCCTGGCAACCAGCACCATTTGCCGTTCACCTCCGCTCATTTCATTAAATAATTTATGTCCTAAGTGGGATATTTCCAGGCGCTCCATGGCTTCTTGGCAAATATCTTCGTCTTTTTTAGTTGGACTTGAACCTAAGCTCAGGTGCGCGATGCGGCCCATAAGAACTATTTCGTTACCTGTATATGGAAAAGCCAGGGATGAAGCCTGTGGAACATAGGCCAGGTATTTTGCCATTTTTGACGGCCTGGTTGTTTTTATGTGTGCTCCGTCAATAAAAATATTTCCGACTTGTGGTTTGTTAAGGGCCAACAGACAACGCAGAAGTGTGGTTTTGCCAGTAGCGTTAGGGCCCAACAAACAAAGAATATCGTGTTCGGCAAGTGAAAATGTAACGTCCTTTAAAATTACATTTTCCGGATTGTAATAGAATTTTAAATTTTCTACTTTCAGCATTAATTCCACCCCCTTTTCAACCTTGACAGGAGTAATACAAAGACCGGAGTGCCGATGAGTGCTGTAAGAGTGCCGAGCGGTATGTTTACTTCTGGCACTCCGCGAATAACGTTATCTATTACTAGCAAGAAAAAACCGCCCAACAGGAATGAGACTACTATTATCTTTGAGTAGCTGGCACCTACCAGCATACGAGCGAAATGAGGAATCACCAGACCTATCCAGCCAATAATGCCGGCAATTGCAACTGATGCCACGGTCATTAATGTTGAGCTTGCTACTATGATGATTTTCACCAGACTGACATTTACACCCATGGTTTGGGCAACATCTTCTCCTGCTGAAAGAGCATTGATATGATGGCGAAATAAAAAGAGTGCTGAGAGTGATATCGCCAATGCTGGGAGCATCACCAGTACATCATCAATCTTGCCGCGGCTTAAACTTCCCATCAGCCAGAAGGTTATTGCCGGGAGTTCATTTTCAGTGTCTGCAACAACCTTGATGATGGAGAGCAAGGCTGAGAAAAAGCTTCCTACTACAATCCCGCCAAGTATTAGCACCGTAAACGACCTGCCACCAAAAACCTGGGAGATCAAGAAGGCAATAGCAACCGCTATCAGTCCGAATATCAGCGCAGAGAGCTGGATGCCAACCCAGTTTGCCTGGTTTATCATAGCTAAAGCCGCTCCAAACCCTGCACCGGCGGATACTCCGAGGATATCCGGTGATACCATTGGATTTTTAAAAAGGGTCTGGTAAGAAGCCCCGGATACGGAAAGAGCCCCGCCAACAAGAATCGCGAGCATTATTCTTGGAAACCGTATCTTTTGAACAGCAATGGCAAAATTGTCTTCCCAATATTGTTCAATGTTAAGGAAATTTGAAGCGAAAATATCAATAATTGTTTTTGCGGATACATCAAATCTTCCGATTTTGAAGGATAAGAAAAACAGAATGACAAGCGCAGCCACAAGGGCCAGAACCTTTAAAGCAAAATGATTCTCTGCCTTAAAATTAATGCGCTTGAATACATTCAAAGATTTAAGTTTATTCATTTAGGGTCCCAGTTAAATATTTAATGCCATTACGTTTACTTAGAGGCATACAGCCAAGGAGAAACTAACAAGCGTTATGATTGGAATAATACATCGTTGTATATATTACATGTGATACAACGCTTTTGTCAATACCTGATTGTGGGTTTCGCTTGATTTCCTTTTTATATTTTGTAGTCCTCGCCAGGTTACTGAAACCCACTTCAAAAATGTAAAAAACTCTTGACATTTGCAGAGTATCTATTTACAATATAAATGTAAAACATACTTGACATTCGAGGAGGTGTTTGCGATGAAAAAATCTTACAAGGCCGATGAAATGGAGATGAGCATCAATCTGAAAGCAGTTAGATTGTCATGGGTGTATTCCGGTGTATTCTTGGTTGTCTGGATATTGTACGACTTGATAAAGAATGGACATTCTAACGAAATTGCCTCTGTATTGTTGCTATCACAACTGACAGTGTTCTGGGCGACTCATATATTTCTTAAATGGAAGCTTGGAAAAGATGAGGAATAATGTCCGCGAGTTGCGTAAAAATCTTGGCTTGAGGCAGGAAGACCTGGCTGTTCTGACAGGTGTTACCAGACAAACAATAAATGCAATTGAAAATGCAAAATATGATCCCAGCCTGGCATTGGCTATAAGGTTGGCAAGGCTGCTTAATACCACTGTTGAAGAGCTTTTCACACCTGACGATTTGGAAAAATTAGACGTCTCTGCCAGAAATTATAAACAAAGCAATCGGTAACATTTTTGTAGCGTTTACAATGGACGTGGGTTTTTCATATAATACCAAGCGTAGAATAGGTCGTAATGATATAATAGGTAGCCTGGGTTCGCGTAGCGGGTTGCTGAATCCGGTAGCAATAAACATAAATACCCATGCGTCTAATCAGCCAGCGTAGCTCAGTTGGTAGAGCAACGGTTTCGTAAACCGTCGGTCAAGAGTTCGAGTCTCTTCGCTGGCTCCATATTTGAAGCTTGGCACGAGAGTGCCCTTGGATAATCATGTAAGTCAGATATATTTTCGTTCGGAGATGTGCCTTGATAAACGTGCGAAACGTTTAGTCATGGTTTGCCAAGAATAGCGATTTTCAAGTAAAATGTCCTTGATATACATACCGCTAAAACAACGTATTGGAGCATATTTGTGAGTCAACTTATTCAAAAACTAAAAATTGCCGCACGCCTTGAGGTAACGCCGCTGGGTTTTGCCGGGATTAACAAAGCTAAGGTAAAACCCTCTCCTGTGCTCGTAGCCAGAATAACAGGAGATGAGAAGCAGATCGCCAAGTTGGTAGAGGGGGCAGATGCTGTTTTTATTGATACTCACCAGGAAGAAGTTGTTGATCGGGTATTGAAACAGTTTACGAAGAACGTTCCTGAAATGATATACGGTTGCTGGCTGGGCGTTATCACCAATTCTGCCAGTGATTTTTATGCCGTTACTTTGGATACTGATATGAATAAGTTAAAAGGAACTGAAGCAGGCAAAGCTATTATAGTTGATCCGGACCTCGAAGATAGATATTTACGCCAGTTGGATAGCCTTCCAGTGGATGCTATCGTGATGGAAAATAAAGAGGGCGTTACCTGCCGGTTGACGGTCAAAAATTATATTCTTTGCCGCCGGATGGCTCTTGCTGTATCAAAGCCGCTTGTGATTCATGCAGATTTAAAAATAACTGCTCAAGACGTGGAAGAAATGTGGAACTCCGGAATTGATGGTTTCGTGGTGGATGTTGACCCTGCCTTTCCTTCTGCGGTAAAAGAACTGCGGCAGGTAATTGAGAAGCTTGAACTAAATCCACGCCACAATGAGAAGATGTCGGTTACTCCGCTGATACCTGTTATAAAAATGGACACAGGTGGGTCTAATGAACCTTTGCCGGATGAAGAAGACGATGATGATGATTTTGACGAATAATCAAGTTTTGTAGTTAAAAAATAAAGGCTGGCATTTTTGTGCCAGCCTTAAATATTTTGAGAGCTTTATACTTTTACTTTTTTACCTGGCCTTGTGCAAACTGCCAGACCTTGCCTTCCGTGATGATCGAAGGTGCGATTACCATTTCAGCCTGATGCATTTCACTTATGTTAGCGGCTCCGCATAAGCCCATTGTGTTCTTGAGAGCGCCCACCAGGTTTTGAGTACCATCGGTGAGAGAACTGGGACCGTAGAGAATCTGCTCCAGGGTACCAGTAGTTCCGACCTTGATGCGGGTACCACGTGGAAGTGCGGGGTGCGGATTAGCCATGCCCCAGTGGTAACCCCTTCCAGGTGCTCCTTTGGCTTGGGCAAATACGGAACCAAGCATGACTCCATCAGCTCCGGCCGCCACAGCTTTGCTGATTTCACCGCCTCGGTGGAAACCGCCATCAGTAATAATGGGTACGTAGCGCCCGGTTTCTTCATAGTAAAAATCTCTGGCTGCAGCGCAGTCAATAGTGGCGGTTATTTGAGGTACCCCAATACCCAACACACTTCTGGAAGTGCAGGCAGCACCTGGGCCAACACCGATTAGCACCGCAGAGACACCTGTTTTTATCAGTGAAAGGCAAGCGCTATAGCTAACGCAGTTTCCCACAACAACCGGAATGCTGATTGATTCACACAATTCTTCAAAAATAAGCCCACGGGTACTCTTGGAAATGTGTCTTGCGCTCGTAACTGTAGAAGCAACTACCAGGATATCGGCACCGGCTGCTTCGACTATGGGGGCGAGGCGTTTGGTATTGGCCGGAGCAACAGAAACAGCACATGTTGCACCAGCAGTTTTGATTTGCCGGACTCTTTCTTTGACCAGTTCTTCCTTGATGGGTTCCAGGTATAATTTTTGTAGAAGACTAGTTACTTCTGATTGGGAGCATGTGGCAATTTGTTCCAAGACACTGTCCGGATCTTCATAGCGGGTTTGAACCCCTTCCAGATTGAGTACGGCCAGGCCACCGCAATTGCTCATGGCAATTGCCATATTGACATCGGTGACACCATCCATGGCAGAGGCAAGAATCGGAATATCCAGCTTGATGTTGCCAATTGTGAGGCTTACATCAGTTTGATCCGGGTTGATGGTAACATCACCCGGGACAATAGCAACGTCATCAAAGCCATATGCTCGGCGGAGTTGTTTAAAGTGGGGACCAGTCATTAAAGCATTCCTCCTTTATTGACCTAAAAATATAACAGAGCTGACGATATTGAGTCAAGCTAAACGACATCTTTAACATTACATAAAATAATTAACGGGCACTGTATACTCTTCAGCCCATTTATGTTTCCAAAGAAGTCAGGTTGAAACTTGAGTTTTAAAAAAAGTTAGACGCTAAATATCTTATAGGCTATAATTACAGCTTTGGAGTGAACGCAATGCATTGTCTGTACCTGGTTGCCACGCCAATTGGCAATCTGGAAGATATTACCCAGCGTGCTATTCGGGTATTAAAAGAAGTGGCCTTGATTGCCGCGGAAGACACCCGGAAGACCGGCATTCTGTTAAAAAGATACGGTATTACAACGCCACTTTGTAGCTATTATGAACATAGTGGTGCCGGTAAAATTGATTTCATTTTGCAGCAGTTGGAAACGGGTGATGTTGCAGTTGTTTCAGAAGCGGGAATGCCAGGAATTTCTGATCCAGGGTATGAACTTGTTGTTGCGGCAACAGAAAAAGGCTTACGAGTGATTCCGATACCTGGAGCATCAGCGGTAATAAGCGCGGTTGCGGCTAGTGGCCTGCCTACAGACAGTTTTTTATTTATGGGCTTTTTACCGCGAAAACAGGCCGAGAGGCAGAAGCGCCTGGTTGATATAGCAACCCAGCCTGCGACATTGGTTATGTATGAGGCTCCGCATAGGCTAATCCGCGCGCTTAATGATATAATGCTTGTGCTTGGCGACCGGCGGATTGCTGTTTGCCGGGAAATGACCAAGGTATACGAAGAGATCTTTCGAGGGACTGTTAGTGAGGCGCTTGTATATTTTGAGCGCCCAAAAGGTGAATTTACCCTGGTATTAGAAGGTTGGACCGCAGTGATGAACGATGGAGATAGCGATCTGCGTGCCCGAATACAAGAGATGAAGAAAGACGGCATGAAAGTGAAGGATGCCGTAAATATAATAGCCCAGGAAACAGACTTGAAGCGCCGGGATATATACCGCGCGTGGATTGAAAATAAAACGGACAAAACATAAACAGGAGTAATTCATGCGAAGAGGTTGTATATCACTAGGAAACGTTAAGTGCGATATTTGTAACAATGAGATACCGTACCCGGAGCGTTATCTGGTAACTGACGAGAAAGATGGAAAAGAAACAGATGAGGCGGGGGAAGGAACTTCAGTCCGTTATTGTGTGAAATGTGCACTTGAAAAAGGCTATGCTCATTACAAGAAAGATAAAGGCGAACAGGTTCTAACCTTCCTTCCTGCACCGGAGATTGACCATTTATAAAGCACAACCGCTTGATTAACTGGTAATTATATCTTATGAAAAAACATATTTACATCGGGGTTGCTTGGCCTTATGCAAACAGTCCTCTCCACCTCGGACATATAGCGGGTGCCTACCTGCCTCCTGATATCTTTGCCCGGTATCATCGTGCTAAAGGGAACCATGTGTTAATGGTTACCGGTTCAGATATGCATGGCACACCAATTACCATCACCGCCGGGAAAGAAGGGATTTCTCCTGCTGAAGTGGCGGACAAATATCACCGTTCCTTTTTGGAATCTTGGGACAAATTTGGAATATCTTTTGACCTTTTTACCAACACTGGTACACCAAATCACGCCGCGGTGGCGAAAGACATGTTTCTTAAGTTATACAACCAGGGGGATATTTACAAAGATTCTGTCCTACAGCCCTGGTGCCATCAGTGCCAGCGATATCTGCCTGACCGGTATATTGAGGGAGATTGCCCCTTGTGTGGGTATGACAGTGCAAGAGGGGACCAGTGTGATAAATGCGGTCAACCGCTGAACCCGTTGGATTTAAAGAATTCTCGGTGTGGTTTATGTGCAACTGCACCTGTATTTAAAGAATCGGAACATTTTTTTTTACGGCTCTCGTCTTTTCAGGACCGTTTGATATCCTGGGTTAAGACCAAAGAAGCTTTTTGGAGGCCCAATGTATATCGTTTCACTTTGAGCTACCTTGAGAGTGGGCTTAAAGACCGGGCAATAACGCGTGATATTGATTGGGGGGTTGAGTTGCCGATTGAGGGCTATCCTGGAAAACGTATTTATGTCTGGTTCGAAGCGGTTATAGGTTATCTTTCTGCCTCAATTGAATGGGCAAAAAACATAGGCGAACCTGAAAAATGGCGCGAATTCTGGCAGGATGAAAGTGTGCTGAGTTATTATTTTGTTGGTAAGGATAATATCCCTTTCCACACTATTATTTGGCCGGCAATGCTAATGGGTTATGGCGACTTGAATCTTCCCTATGACGTACCTGCCAACGAATATCTTACTATCGAAGGACGTAAGCTCTCATCAAGCCGTAATTGGGCTGTATGGCTACCAGATTATCTTTCTCGGTATGATCCGGACCCTTTGCGGTATTTGCTCTCAATCAATATGCCGGAAACATCTGATACTGATTTTTCCTGGCGGGAATTTGTGCGCCGTAATAACGATGAACTTGTAGCTACTTATGGGAACCTTTGCCAGCGGGTGTTAACCATGACCTATCGTAATTATGATCGTGTTGTTCCAAAACCGGCCGAGTTTGACGCTGAAGATAAGGATTTGATTGAAAAGACCAAGAAAGCGTTTAACC
Organism: uncultured Dehalococcoidaceae bacterium; assembly: GCA_964398255.1. GTDB lineage: Bacteria > Chloroflexota > Dehalococcoidia > Dehalococcoidales > CSSed11-197 > CSSed11-197. The sequence continues at coordinate 8,693 of CAYNLZ010000009.1, read as the reverse complement.
ATGTTGATAAAACGCTTGGCGCTTGCTACTTTCGGGAAGCGATACGCACCGCTATGTCTCTGGCGGGCGATGCTAATCGTTATCTGGAAGAAAAGTCACCCTGGAAGGTTATCAAGCAAGACCGGGAAAAGGCAGGCACTGCTCTCTACGTTGCACTTTACGTAATAAATAATCTTAAGACCATGATGTATCCTTTCCTTCCTTTCTCTTCTCAAAAGCTGCATGAATATTTGGGTTACTCAGGGAAGATTGAAGACCAAGGGTGGGAAATAAGTGATTTAGAAACCGGCCAAGAATTGTTGGCACCATCACCTCTTTTTGTCAAACTGGATGATTCAGTGGTAGAAGAGGAAACCAGCCGGCTGGGTCAATAATATGGGAGAGGCAAGTTGGAAGATGTAATTTATGGTCCGGTTCGCTCAGATCTTGACCGCGTAAAAGAGAAGTTGTGCACTTTTACACCTGTTGGTATTACCCATTTTCCGGATTCTCATGAGATGCTGGGGCAGATATTAGGGGGAGGAAAGTTGTTAAGGCCTCTTTTAGTGCTCCACTCTGGTAGATTTTATAATTATCGTCCGGAAAAACTGCTTGTTGCGGCTATGTCAGTTGAAATGTTACATGTGGCAACCCTTGTTCATGATGATGCTATTGATAAAGCCAGTACACGGCGTGGTAAGCCCACCATAAACTCAATATGGGGACCGGATAAGGCAATTGTCTTGGGAGACTATCTGTTTGCCAGTGCGGCGGAATTTGCTGCTGAAACCGAAAGCATTCGAGCTGTGAAGTTATTTGCTGGTGCCCTTGCCAGCATATCAACCGGTGAATTGCGCCAAAGTTTTAGTGCTCATAAGGTGAACCAGACCTACGACCAGTATCTGAGCCGTATTATCGGAAAAACTGCATCTTTGTTTGCAATGACGACAAAGATGGGAGCAGTGCTCAGCGACGCCCCGGAAGAATCTGTACAAGTGCTTAGGAACTACGGATTGAATTTAGGCATTGCATTTCAGATAATGGATGACGTCCTTGATTTTATCGGTACCGAAGAAGAGCTGGGAAAACCTGTAGCTTCTGATCTTTTGCAGGGAACTGTAACTTTGCCGTCTCTAAAAATCCTCCAGCAATATCCGGATGATAATCCAGTTAAGAGACTCTTCGAAGGCAATGGCGACGAGGCGGATAATATCGCTGAAGCAATTGAGCTTGTAAAAGATACTTCTATTCTGGATGAATGCCTTCAGACCGCATTTGATTATAGCCAGGAAGCCTGTAAAAACCTTGATTCCTTGCCAGAAAGTACCAGCAAGGAATCATTATATGCTTTAGCCGATTTTATGGTTAAAAGGCGGTACTAACAGTTCCGTCCGTATATTTCTCTATTTTATCGGTAGGCAATCTGGCTTTAAACTCGTCAATTGCGAAAGAGCAAGCCGAAATAGCTTCTCCTCGATGGCTGGCAGCCACGGCGACAACCAGATTGATATCACCCACATTGAGCTTGCCGGCTCTGTGAACAAGTGACATCTTGTTGATAGAAAACTTCTTTTTTACGTCTTCGGCTATCGATTCGAGTATTTTTACTGATTCATCACCGCGGTTTGTATATTCAACATATTCAACCTTTTTGCCACGACTATTGTCGCGTATAAGGCCGACATAAGTGCTCACGCAACCGCTATCCGCTGTCTTGGTGGCAAGGATGATTTCGTCCGGAGATAAAACTTTACTTGTAACAGCTATCATCGCTAATAATAACCTCCCTTGAATTAATTGGCAGGTTTATCTTCGGGTTTGTCCCTTACTATTTTTGTCGGGCGGACAGCAGGCTTTTTTACAGCAGTTTTCTTTTCTTGTTTCGCCGGGCGGGCGGCAGGCTTTTTGACCGGAGCTTTCCTTTTCCCCTTGTCTTTGCTTGCAGAAGCGTGATCATCAGCGACGGCTTCAAGCTGGGCGGATGCATTCTTCATAACCTCTTCCTTGTCAATCATCGAACCGGCAAAAGCTTCTTTCAGCTCTTTACCCTCAAGCCCTTCCTTGGCGATTAACAAGGCGGACATGTAATTCAGGCGCTCACGATTATCGGTCAAAATACGTTTTGCTGTATCGTATGCTTCGTTAATTATGTCGTTAATTTCCTGGTCAATTGTATCGGCAACACTGTCTCCATAGTTTCGTTGTTCGGTGATTTCTCTGCCCAGGAAAATCATATCCTGACGTTCTCCATAGCTGCGTGGCCCTAATTTGGCGCTCATACCGTACTGGGTTACCATTTTCGTAGCCAGTTCAGTAGCAACTTTAATATCGTTAGACGCCCCGGTTGAAAACTCTCCAAATACTATTTCTTCTGCAACTCTGCCTCCCATTAGTGTGGCCAGGCGGTCTTTATACTGAGAACGGGTTTCTATATAACGGTCTTCTGTTGGCAGTTGGCGAGTATGGCCAAGGCTCATACCGCGGGCAACAATGCTGATTTTATGAACAGGGTCAGCATGAGGTAGCATGTATGCAACCAGAGCATGGCCTGCCTCGTGGTAAGCGATTACTTCTTTCTCGGCAGGGCTGATCCGCCGGCTTTTTCGTTCAGGGCCTGCAATCACGCGGTCAACAGATTCTTCCAGGTCTTTTTGACTGATAACCTTTTTGTTTTTGCGGGCTGCCAATATAGCGGCTTCATTAACCAGGTTTGCCAGGTCTGCACCAGAAAAACCAACTGTTTGCTTGGCCATGGATTCAAGACTAACGCTCTTATCCAAGGGCTTTCCGGCAGAATGGATTTTTAGAATAGCTTTCCTGCCATGGATATCGGGCATATCAAGGACGATGCGGCGGTCAAAGCGGCCTGGTCTGAGTAATGCGGTGTCAAGAATATCTGGACGGTTTGTTGCCGCAATTACAATAACACTGGTATCAGTATCAAACCCGTCCATTTCTACCAGTATCTGGTTCAAGGTCTGCTCGCGTTCATCGTGGCCACCGCCGACACCAGCCCCTCGCTGACGCCCAACAGCATCTATTTCATCTATAAATATTAATGAGGGTGCGTTACGTTTAGCCTGTTCAAAAAGGTCCCTCACACGAGAAGCGCCGACTCCAACAAACATTTCCACAAACTCACTACCGCTAATTGAGAAGAATGGCACGCCGGCTTCGCCAGCAACCGCTTTAGCCAGCAAGGTTTTGCCAGTACCCGGAGGTCCTACCAGAAGCGCACCCTTGGGTACGCGTGCGCCAAGGACCTGGAATTTCTCGCGGTTTTTTAGAAACTCTACGATTTCGTACATTTCCTGTTTTGCTTCGTCAGCGCCGGCGACATCTGCAAAAGTAATTGATGGTTTGGAGGCGGAAAACAGCCTTGCCTTGGAACGACCAAAGCTCATCGCCTGGCTGTTTGAGCCCTTTGCTTGCGAGAACATAAAGATTACCAGGCCACCAACAAGGAGAAAAGGCAGGAAATTCAGGAGTAGGGTTCCCCAGTTAATGCCACTTTCAACAATATCGACAGTGACACCTGTGAGGTCCAGATTTGGTATTTCGTAAATACTTACACCGCTTTCTTTGATAGCGCGGTATTTTGCACCATTCATATCGGTGATATTCAAAATGGTGCTTTCGATGGAGATATTTTTGATAGAGCCTTCCTGTGACATCGTTATTACTTGACTGAATGGGATATCTTTAGGAGAGTCGCTCCCGAGTGAAGAGAAGGAGAAAAAGGCAACCACTGCCACAATAATAAGGAGATAGATAAAAATACTACGTCTAATATTGATTTTCAAAAATAATACCTCTAATGTTAATGCTAAATACTTAACGGCTAATTATATCAGAAACGACATAGGCTACAAAGCGTGTTGAATCTGGCAAAGCCCTTTTAGGAAAGCAAGACGGGTGTTTGGCAGGCAGTCTATACCTGAAATAGTGCGACCGGTGGAGATAAAGCTTTTGTAATAAAAGATAAAAAGAGGGCGCGTTAAAGCACCCCCTTTTTGTAAAACGTGGTTAACTTACAGTGATAGTGATGGTATCTGACCCGACAAGTTTTGGTGCGTAGTCATCACTGGGGAGCTCAAAGAAGTCCCCAACCGAAGAAGGTACAGTGCTGAAATACATGTTGAATTCAATCGTCGCCTCGCCGGATGCGATGCCTTGTGGAAGTTGCCAGGTATAAGTTTCCTGTTTGGTTTCTCTGGGAGCAAAACGATAATCTATCAGAGTGTTGGATTTTGTGTACCACTGTAATATAGTCATCTCGCCATCTGGATTAAAAAATGGGCGGCGGAATATTCTGGTACCATCCGGGACATTGCCATCTCTGGACAACCCATTGAAATTTTCCAGTCCCATGATCATCCCGATATCACCGTAGGCGATTGCGCTAGAGTCAGCAATTGTATATTCCTCGCCAGTAAAACCTATGGCGTTGACGGGAACGTGGTATCTGGCACCAGAGCTATCTGTTACCCAGACTTCCAGCCAGAGCATCCGCTCTTCACTGGAGCCACTGGGAAAAGAGTGTCCACACTCACCACTGAAAAGGTCTGCAGTAAAGTTAATTGTACTACCTTTAGCTACCGATTGTTTATCAGCTGAGGCTGTAACCTGGATAGTATTGGCCATAAATTCATTATCGTGAGGGCCGTAGAATGTGTGAACTGCCAGATCATTGCGATTTTGCCCACCCAAGGCGGCAATTCCAGAAGATGTTTCCATGTGGCAATCAATACAAACGGTTCCCTGATCGGCATAATATCCATCTAACCATTCGCGGTATGTTTCTTTTACCCATGCGTCGTAAGGGCTTTGTTCATCATGACACAAGGCACAATGTTCAGCAGAGCCGGTAAAATCTGAATAAGCTGTGCTGTGAAAGGAACTATTTGAATCGTCTCGTGGACCATATTTTGTATCCCCGAGATCCATTATCGCAGAAAAATTAAATGGAAGATCTTCCGTTGAACCGGTTAAAGAGTGGCATACTTCACAACTTACACCTTCGTTAGCTCTTGTGCCAACCGATGGCCTTTCAGGAGGAATATCACCTGACAAGAAAGCAAGTGGGCCATGACAAGAAATACAGCCAGATTTGACGCCGGATACTTCATCTAGCATCATTGCGTGAGGCAAGGCCAGCTCGAAGTATTCAACATCATCCCAGGTATGAGTGAAAGATAGAGCCATCATATTTTTCTGCCAGGAGGTGTAAATTGTATTATGACAGCTCCTACATGTTTCAGGTTTGGCAAAATCATCATACGTATACATCCCCTCATACACGGCTGTACCTGTTTCACCCGGGTCTGGTGTAGTGGTAGGTTTTTCTGTATCGGAGCAACCGATAAAAGAAAAAGTTACAACCATTACTAATGTAATCAGCGGAATAATTTTAGTGATAAACCTTTTATTTAGCATAAACCATCCCTCCTTGATGTGATTGTAGCACTTTAATAATAACAAATTCTATTATTAAATGACCTAAATTTACGATTTTGCTTTTAAGTTGAAATAAGTGGCTTTTAACCTGAGAGCGTCGTCCTCAATGGATGGGCTTTCACAAATCATCACACCACCAGTGTTAGTGTCGATAAGTGCCTGTAAAAGTGCTGGATAATTGAAATCTGACTCATCAAGCAGGAGGTGCTTAAGCTCCCCTTTTGGGCCATAGTGAATTCCTGATACATGCATATGTAAATTGTCAAGCGCTTCCTCTCCCAGGACCTGCTTTATTCTATTAAGAATGGAGACAAATTCATCGTAAGTATTTACCTCACCAGAGTAGGCGTGAAGATGAGCAAAATCAACGCAAGGGGTTACCCCGTCGAGCAAAGTACAGAGCTTAAGCACTTCTTCGAGTGTTCCAAATTGAGTCGCTTTACCTGATGTTTCTGGTGACAGATTGATAATTGAGCCATTTTCTTCCAATTTTTTGCTCACGATGGAAACGTTAGACAGGATTGTGTTAAAAGTATCTTCAGGAGGGTTATTAAGATAGTATCCCGCATGGAAAACAAGATTGCGGGCACCGGAAAGAGAGGCAATATGTGCGGCACGAAAGAGAAAGGCCCTGCTTTTGGCAAGTTTTTCAGGTTCTGCGGCATTCATGTTGAGATAATAGGGGGCGTGGGCGGACAGTAAAATATTTGATTCTTTGGCTGCTTGTGCGACTTCGGGAGCGGTCTTTTCGGTCAGATAAATTTTTTTAACAAATTCCAACTCAAGTGCATCAAGGTCAAGTGTTTTAAGGTGTAAAATTCCGTTAAGCGTGCTTGGATTGGGGGTGGTTAGAGGGATACCCGCTGTGCCAAATATTATTGTATTCATCGTGTAAAAGTATACCACAAAGATGGGAATGTTTGGCTGTTATTTATGTTATAATTGGGTATTGAACGCAGAATATTAACGGAGGCGTAATCCTGGAAGCGATTGATATAGCCCGGCGGGCGGTTGAAGTTGGTAGTGACAAGCAAGCAGAAAATATTCTGCTTCTTGATGCCCGCCAAGCATGTAATTTTACTGATTATATGGTAATACTGACTGGTGAGTCAGACCGGCAGATAAACTCCATCCGGGACGAAATAGTCCATTCTCTGAAGCAATCAGGTGTTTATGCTCGTGGCGTTGAAGGAGATGCTTCTTCGGGATGGGTTTTACTCGATTATGTCGATGCAGTGGTGCACATTTTTGCTCCAGCAGAGCGTGAGTACTACCAGTTAGAAAGTGTTTGGCCTGCGGCGAACCCGGTTGTCCATATCCAGTAACGATATTTAGTTTATACGAGTGTACTGGCAAAGACCCGAATCACCAAAGAAAGCATTGACTTCCAGCAAACCTGTTTCCGGAGAATCTGAAGCGTGGATCGTATTACGGCTTATGTCCAGCCCAAAATCACCCCTGATTGTACCTTTCTCAGAATTGGCTGGGTCAGTTGCGCCGCATGCCTTACGTATACGGTCTACAACGCCTTCGCCCTCAAAAACAGCAGCTACAATTGGTGATGAGGTAATGTAATTGACGAGGTCATTAAAGAACGGTTTATCCTTGTGAATAGCATAGTGACGCTCTGCAAGGTCCTTGTCTGCGCAAAGCATTCTTACAGCTGTCATTTTTAACCCCAGCTCTTCCAGTCGGCTCAGTATAGTACCTGTGAGCCCGCGTTGAACGCCATCCGGCTTGACTAAAATAAGTGACTTTTCCATTGAATCTCCTTTATTTTCTTGTATTATTCTACCAAGCCAAGAAGATCTTCCGTATTGATACATTCCAGACTTGATATCACTAAATCAGCTTCTTTCAAAGAATCAGCTGAGTTGGTGTTGGTAACTGCAACACAAGCCATGTGTGCTTTTTTAGCTGCTGATACTCCCGCAACAGCATCTTCAATAACAATACATTTTTCGGGCTTGACTCTTACTTTTTCAGCCGCTTTTAAGAAAACCTCCGGGTCTGGCTTGCCGCGGCTTACGTCTTCTTCGCCGACCAGGGCTCTGAAGAACTGACGGATGCCAAGTGTATTGAGTATGCAAATGATATTTTCCAAGGGTGCGGATGAAGCAATTGCCATTGATATTCTGCGCTTTTTGAGCGCGATAATCAAATCAACAGCGCCGGGTAGAGGTTCAATGCCTTGTGAAATAATTTGCCTGAAAATTTCTTCCTTGGTTTTTATTACCGCCTGTATTTCATCGTCGTTGAACCCAAGGTTGAGCCCACTTACTATTTCATGATTGTGCATACCAAATGTTTGCCAAAAATAATCTTCTTGAAACGTGATGCCGTGCGGTTTGAACGCTTCCTGCCAGGAGCGCAAGTGGTAGGAAGCGCTATCCACAATAATGCCGTCCATATCCCATAAGACAGCTTTTGAAGAAGCAGCAGAGGTTGCATTTTTTGCCTTTTTATTTTTTGGTTTGGTGATGTGCGGTTTCTTAAGGTAGAAGGGCTCAAGAGTATGAACGTCATCAACCTGGCCGGCTTTGATCATGATGGCTGCTTTTCTGGCAATAACGGTGCTGCAGGTGGGCAATTGCTGGCACAAGGGAAATATTGCCTTACTGCCCAGGCGATTGCTTAAAAGTTCTTTGATGTTATTATCAAGGTCACCGCAAAAAATGGTTTTTCGTTTAACTGTTTTTACGAGTCCCTCAATCGTTGTTAGAAAGGGTGCTTTCAGCTCGGTAATGCTATTGGCGTCTGTTTTATAAAAGGCAATTGCCAGCATATCTCGGCTTGATTTGATGATAGGCGCAACAATAATACCCGGCAATGCGTATATGCAGGCAAGTGCTTCAAGAGTAGGAATGCCAACGATGGGGATACCCAAGCTGAACGCCAGGCTTTTTGCAATGCTTAACGAAACTCGCAAGCCGTTGAAGGTTCCTGGTCCGGTCGCCACTCCGATACCCTTAATATCATTCACATTAACCCCTGTTTTTTCCAGCAGGTCTTTCAAAGCAGGTATTACAGATACTGAGTGGTTTTGTGTGCATTCCCAGGTGTACTCGCTAAGCAAGTTACCATTTTTTACAAGAGCAATGCTCGCGTAGCGAGTGGATGTATCTATTCCAAGTACCAACATTTTGCTAACTTATTTCCTTTAACATATCAACGTAACGCTTGCCAGTTGCGGAAAACTTGATATTTCGGCTGTTTTCGCCAGTAGTTTCAAAGTAAACAGTAAGATTTTCTGGTGG
>CAYNLZ010000008.1:15903-19993 GCA_964398255.1 uncultured Dehalococcoidaceae bacterium | reverse complement strand
CCGGTGGAAGAAAAAAATTATAAACAGATCGCCGAAGTGGCAATTAAGAATAATCATCTGATCGCCGCTTCTTCGCCCATTGATATTAATTTAGCCAAACAACTGAATATCCTTTTGATGAACAATGGGCTTTCTCCGAGCGACCTGCTAATTGACCCTACCGTTAGCAGTATTGGATACGGCATTGAATACGCTTATTCTATAATTGAGCGTATGCGTATCGCAGCCCTTACTCAACATGATGATAAACTACAGATGCCCATCCTGTGCAATGTCGCACGAGAGGCATGGAAATCTAAAGAAGCCGGGATTACTGCAGCAGACGCTCCTGAACTGGGAGACGAAACAAACCGCGGTATTTTACTTGAAGCGGTATCAGCAATGGTTCTGTTGCTTGCAGGTGGAGATGTAATGATAATGCGCCACCCGAAAGCTATTTCGTTAGTAAAAGAAATAGTTCGTGAACTTGCAGGATAACAATATTTGCATATTAAGGAGATTATCAAATGGCTCTTACCGGTATAGAAATATTTAAACTGCTCCCTAAAACCAATTGTGGGGACTGTGATATTCCAACATGCCTGGCTTTTGCTATGAGTATTGCTGCAGGAAAAACAGAACTTGATAAGTGCCCACACCTCAGCGATGAAGCCAGAAATTATCTGGAAGAAGCATCAGCTCCTCCAATCAGGATGGTGGAGATAGGAACAGGTGAACGTACGGTTAAAACTGGTGGTGAAACAGTGATGTTCAGGCACGAGAAGCGCTTTGAAAATCCACCCCCGATAGCGTTTTCAATCAGCGACATGATGGATGATAAGACTATAAATGATCAAATTGAGCGGTTCAAAACGCTTCGTTACGAACGAGCAGGAAGCCAACTCAAGGCTGAAATGATAGTCGTTGTATTCAATTCTCAAGATAGCAAAAAATACCTTTCTCTTGTAAAAAACGTCCTGGAAAATACTGATGCTGCCTTAATGCTTGCATGCCACGAGCCAGACGTGCTGGAACAGGCACTCCAATTGTCTGGACACACCCGACCTTTAATATATGGGGCTGATAGTAATAATATTGACACAATGCTTGAACTGGCGAAAAAATTTAGCTGCCCCCTGTGCATAAAGGGAGCAAATCTGGAAGAGGTGATGACCCTCGCTGAACGAGCAACGACAGTGGGATTCAAGGACCTTGTGATGGATTCCGGCGCCAAAACCATTAAGCAGGCATTTAATGACCAGGTAAGCATCCGGCGCTCCGCGCTGATTAATAAAAACCGCCTGCTGGGCTTCCCAACCATTGTATTCCCTGGAGAAATGACTGATGACCCCTTAAAAGAAACACTCTACGCCTCAATACTTATTGCCAAGTACGCGAGCTTGATAGTCCTCAATGAAACCCGCCCTGAGACATTATTCCCTCTATTGGTAGAAAGAATGAACATCTTCACTGACCCTCAGCGCCCACTCGCAACCAAAGAAGGTATCTACGAGATAGGCAAGCCCGATGAAAATTCTCCGGTACTTATCACCAGCAATTTTTCGTTAACTTATTTTCTACTCACCGGCGAGATCGAAACAAGTCGGGTTCCTTCTTACCTACTGGTTAAAGACACAGAAGGATTGAGCATTATGACCGCTTGGGCAGCGGGTAAATTCAGCGCCGACAATATCAGTGAGTTTGTAAAAAAATGTGGCATTGAAGAAAAAGTAGCACATCGAAAATTGATAATCCCGGGTTATGTTGGTTTTGAAAGCTCCGGGCTCGGATGTGAATTGGAAGAATGGGAAATACTGATCGGTCCCAGAGAGGCTGCTCATCTTCCCGCGTACTTAAAAAACTGGAGATAACAAAAAGGGAGATAACAATATGATACTGATTGCTGAAAACATAAATACGGTCTCCATCAGCGTCGGCAAGGCTTTTCGAGAGCGCAACAAAGAGCCGATTAAAGACCTCGTCTGTAATTTGGAAAAGTCTGGCGCTGATATGCTTGACCTGAATATTGGCCCGGCTCGAAAAGACGGACCGGAACTTATGGATTGGCTGGTTAAAACCGTCGAAGAAGTTTCCTCTTTGCCGCTGGTGCTGGACACAACCAATGCAGACGCAATCGAAAGCGGGCTCAAAGCTGCTTCCAGGCCAGCTCTCATCAACTCTGTTTCACTTCAAACAGAACGGCTGGAAAAACTGCTTCCAATGGCAAATAAATACGATGTTGATATAATTGGCCTGCTATGGGGAACGGAAGGTATGCCCCGAGATGCCAATGAACGTTGCATGTTGGCAGTTGATTTGATTTATCGTGCCAGGGGAGAAAGAATCGCTCCAGAAAGCATTTGGATTGACCCAATCGCCACACCAATTGTGGTCGATATATTCCAGGTAAAATCCTGCCTTGAATGCATGAGCATGCTTTCAGCAATCGCTCCAGGTTGCCGCTCTGTTGTCGGCCTTTCCAACATCTCTAGCGGAATCCCCACCCACCTCAGGGGTTATTTTAACCGAACATTTCTTGCTATGCTTATGAAGTATGAATTATATAGCGCGATTTGTGATACTTTTGATGAGGAGCTCGTGCAAATCGCACGCGGGCAACTCGACTCAATTGTAAGTCTCATACACAAATTGATGGATGGAGAAAAGGTTGATTCTGATAAGCTTGGTAAAAAAGAGCTTGAATATTACAAGACCTATCAGGTCCTGTCAGGAGAAGTGTTGTATTCAGATTCCTGGCTTGATATTTAGATCGATGGCCCAAGTGGCAGTGCCGACTAAGCTTGCACTAAACGAACGTCTTCCCAACAGCCTCTGAGACATCTTTCTTCCTGAAGAATTTCACTTTTGGTGGAATTTGAACGAGTCAAGGCTACTCTGTTCCATCAAAAGCACTTCCATGGGTCGTGCTTTCTAATTTGTTTCTCAGTATATGGCTTCCCGCTCTAATATGTCCATGTACGAATATTCCTGGTCCGATGCGCGAGTTTTCGCCAATTATAGTGCCGGCGTCTATACTCGCATTGACTCCAGTGAAGACACTGTCTCCAATAATCGCTCCCAGTTTCCGCCTTCCGGTATCCAGGGCGTTAACCCTTACATTTTTATCGTCAAATCTTAAATTAGCAATCTGGGTTCCAGCGCCAAAATTACATTTTTCACCCACGACGCTATCCCCGATATAAGTAATATGAGGCACCTTGGTCCCAGCCATAATGATAGAGTTTTTAATCTCCACAAATGCCCCTACATGACAACCATCCCCAATAGAGGTGAATGGCCTCAGAGAGCAATTTGGCCCGATGTCACAATTATCTCCAATTACAACCGGACCGGAAATGTAACTCCCCGAGCGTATAGTCGTATTCTGCCCCACACTTATCTCTCCCTTTATCACAACTCCTTCTTCTACAGTTCCCAGATTTGCCATCATGGATGGTGTGTAAACCCACTTCCCTCCTTCTAGCAAATCCCAGGGATTAGAAAAAGTTAACCAGCCTGACAACTCATGCCAGCGCAATGTTGCTCCCCGGTTGATTAATAATTGTATTGCGTCAGGGATTTCGTTTTCACCCCTCGGAGATAATTCTACACTTGAAATAGCTGAAAATATTCTTCTGTCAAACAGATAAACGCCGGCATTAGCCGTTTTTGTAGGCGGAGGAGAAGCTTTTTCTACAATACTTTTTACAAAATTTCCTTCACGCGTAATAACACCCATACCGTGCGCGCCTTCTACCTGGATAACACCCATCGCCGGGGGCGTCAGGGAAAGCATACTCTTGATATCTACCAGTCGATAAAGCGTATCGCCATTGACAACCAGAAATGTTTCTCCAACAAATGGCTCAATCATTGCTACTGCATCAGCAGTACCAGTGGGTTTCTCTTGCCGGATGTACTTTATATCAACACCCCAATTTTCACCATTTCCAAAATGTTCTTCTATTTGCTCTGCACGATAGCCAACCACTAATATGAATTCTTTAATGCCCGCTTGAATGAGAGTGTTAACAATATGTTCAATAATTGGCTTATTTGCCACCGGCAACATCACCTTTGGCTTGTTACTGGTAAGTGGTCGCATACGGAC
>CAYNLZ010000008.1:13901-15803 GCA_964398255.1 uncultured Dehalococcoidaceae bacterium | reverse complement strand
CAATATGAAAAGCGAGGAAACACCCATGAGCCAGATGGCTCTCCACCAAAATCACCCCATTCAATCAGCATTTGAGAAACATAATTATCACCAACCGGTGTTCGTTTTACAGCAAATTCCTGCTCATCAATAACTGAAGAGGCATCAACCGTGGTGACCACTTTTTTCGCGCTGATAGCCGTTGCTAAAATAACCATTAACAAATCCCCATTGACAAATTTGCCCTGATCGTCAACTGCCATCAAGCGATCCGCGTCACCATCATGCGCAAGTCCTAAATCAGCGTTATTTGATATTACAGCCTGCTTCAAGCGTCCCAGGTTTTCTTCTACCGGTTCCGACGGGCGCGGAAAGCGCCCCTCAGGCTGGCAAAACAACTCAACAACTTCACACCCCAAACGACGCAATAAAAGCGGGGCTATTTCAGAAGCTGCTCCGCCACCACAATCAACCACGACTTTCAAGGTTAACTTCTTGGAAAAACAAGAGAGGATAGCATTTATGTAACTTTCAACCGCACCAGGCAAATATTGGCAATCTCCAAAATCCTCCCAACTAACGGTATTGGCATTATCATTGTATATCCTGGCTTCAAGCTCCATCTTTTGTTTTTCACTATAAGCAGAGCCATCAGGATTATAAAATTTTAGACCATTATATTCAGGCGGATTATGAGAAGCAGTGATCATTATTCCAGCATCAAACTCGCGAGCCGTATAGGCCAGAACCGGAGTAGGCACCATGCCAATATCCAGACTATTTGCGCCCGAGCCACATAAGCCAGCTACCAAAGCGCTTTTTACCGCCGGCGAGCTAGTCCGGGAGTCACCAGCTATGACCACTCGCCGGTGTGTTCCGCCGACAAAAAGGCCGCACTTGAAAGCCAGTTCAAGGAGACTACGATCAGCTTTTAAACGAATGCCGGAAGTCCCAAATATTTTCATTAACCGATTTTAGCCAGCACTTGCTGGTACTGTCAACTCCTTCACGGGTGACATTTTCACTCAAACAGTTAAAGGGTGATAAGATCGTAGAACATTAACACGTAGTGAAGTTTTTCTTGACACATTTATCCATAACCTTTACTATTTGGATACTGTTTTGAGGAGGTATATCCATGGTAAAGGAAATAACTGATGCTGATTTTGACGAAGAAGTAATGAAAGCAACAACTCCAGTACTTTTAGATATGTGGGCACCGTGGTGTGGCCCTTGCAGAATGGTGGCCCCCGTTCTTGATAAAATTTCCACCCAATACGAAGGCAAGGTTAAATTTTGCAAGATGAACGTTGACGAAAATCCTAAGACATCATCACGATTTCAGGTTATGTCAATACCGACGCTTTTGTTGTTCAAAGAAGGAAACGTCGTAGACACCATTGTAGGAGCGGCGACAGAAAGCAACATCAAATCTAAAGTTGACAAGCTGCTTTAAAGCGAGAGGTAATTTTACAGTGGAGGTCCACTTTATAGCTGCCCAGGGACAAGTATAGCGCCTTTTCGGGCGTCTTGCCTCTGTGCTGGTGCGTGGATATTTTTCTCTCGGTCTTCTCCAAAGCAACAACACTGCCCATGCTGCCAATACGTAGAATTTCAGCGTTATGCTGTTACCTAACTTAGTGATAAAGATGGTATAATCCAAAGCATAGCGCTGGGGCTTGTACCTGCTTGGCCTTTACAGGTAAACAGGCTGCCGAACATGATTCAATGAAAGGAACTGGGTTAGATGAGTGATATTTTAGAAGAAGCTTATTCAATTGTGCAGTGTAAGGACTGCCCCTGGTATAAGGCGTGCGTAACCCCGATGCGCTTCACTGCTGAAGATATCCAAAGTCAAATGAGATCTTCAAATATCGAAATTCCGGGAGGAGAGGATGCTCACAACGAGCAATTGATCGCCAG
>CAYNLZ010000008.1:0-13801 GCA_964398255.1 uncultured Dehalococcoidaceae bacterium | reverse complement strand
GAGTAAAGACCTTCCTAAGCCTTTATGCTGAGGAGATATGTCATCTCTTTCCCCAATTGCAACTTCAGCTCCATATACGTGAAGCTCTCGGACAAAAGCAAAAATGCCATTTTTCTCATCAAATCCCGGAGGGGGCTGGTGTTGCAATCTTAACCGCAGGAGACCAAAAAGAGTATTTTGTTCGTCTTCAAAAGAAAGAAAGATTTCTTGCCCATCACTTGCTTCATAATCCAACCGCCTCAATTCAGCCTCACCAGTTTTCCAGCCTTGTTTGGTGCGATGTCCATATTCACGACACCGGATACACTGACAACTCTCTCCTCGCTTGGCAAGCGTATTTTGCACGCGCTCCCGAAGAGAATCTTTTGGCCCTCCTGTTATGTAAACTGAAGGAATGTCACGTAGAACGCGTGAAATCCTGGTATACCCTGGAACAACGCTTTTCAAGTCGGCAATTAAATCTATAAGCTCTTCGTCATCATAGGGCTTATAAAATCCTTCGTTTTTCCAACGCTCAAGCCCAGTGCCGGCAACTACCATAGTTGGATATATTTTTAGTCCGTCCGGGCGAAAGTTCTTATCAGTAAAAAGCATGGCAAACAATTCCCGGTCTTTTTCTTTTGTAATTCCTGGCAAATTGGGCATACAGTGATAATGGACTTTAAGTCCAGTCATTTTTAAATTTCGGGTTGCATCAATGACATCCTTAACGCTATGGCCACGCCGCGTAAGACGATATATTTCATCATCAGCAGCCTGAACCCCCATCTCAACCCGGGTAGCCCCCATTTTCACCATCCATTCAATATCACTCGGCTTGCAATAATCCGGCCTCGTTTCAATACATAGACCTACACACCGATTATCAGCTTCTTCATTAAGACTCTGAGCTTCCTCAAGGCTTGAGGACTCAGCGCCATTTAAAGCGTCGAAACAGCTTTTAACAAAATCGTACTGATATTCTCTGGATGTGGAAAGGAAAGTTCCTCCCATAATTATCAGTTCCACCTTGTCGACAGGATGGCCCATTTCCTTTAATATGGAGATACGTAAATCTACCTGCTTCTTGGGGTCATACTCGCAATTAATCGCCCTCATTACAGCTGGTGAGGTAGGGGTATAGCTTTGAGGAGTGTCGGAATAGGTTGGACAATAGACGCAATTGCCTGGACAAGCACTGGGGCGAGTCATGACCGCTATCGGCGTTACTCCCGAAATTGTTCTGGATTGCTTTCTGATAGTATGATGTCTCATTGAGATACATGTTAAGTCTATCAATTTTTACGAGGAGTAACAAATACACACGTTGAAAACTCGCCAGGCTGACAATCTGAAAAATGTCTTCAATGAAATAGCTCCCCGCTGGTATAATCGTTTCCATTGGACTCGCTTCATGCCAGAGTTAACCGAGCTCGCGCAAAAATGGCAAGGTGGCCGTCTGGTGAATATTGGATGCGGTCATGGACCTGAGTTTATTCCGTTCAAGGAAAATTTTGAGCTATACGGTGTTGATTTTTCCGCCGGCATGCTTGAGCAAGCACAAAGATATGCGCAAAAATTCCATTTTTCAGCCGACCTTATAGAGGCCGACGTCAGAAATCTTCCGTATCCTGATAAATATTTTGACTTTGCCGTGTCTGTAGCCACATATCACCATCTGGAAGGTCCCCAAGAAATAATCCTGGGACTCAAGGAGCTCTTCAGGGTATTGAAACCAGGAGCCGAAGCATTCGTAACCTTTTGGAACCGACAACAACCACGATTCATTTTTAAAAAACCAGAACTCTTGATACCCTGGAAAATTGATGACAGGGTTCTTAACCGCTATTACTACTTATTAAGTTATAAACAAGCAGAAAATCTAGCTAAAAACGCCGGTTTTATCTTAATTACCTCAAAGCCTGAAAATAACTATCGGTTTCCCATAAAATGTTTTTCTAAAAATATCTGTCTGTTGTTAAAAAAACCGGGTGAATTATCCGACAACGACAAAATCTCCCCTCTTAATCAACAAGGCAGTTAGCGCGCTTCAAATTGTCAGATTCGCACTATATATTTGCTTATACCAACCAAGTATTGCTAATATTTACCTCTGGTTAGATACTGGGAATCAGAGATTTATGAACACTGCATAGTTCCAATCATCAGGAGGATAAATCAATGCTGGTAACAATAGCTTGCCCTGAATGTAAAGCGGAAGGACGCTTTTCTGTACTTGAGAAAGTATACGAGGGTCCTTACAAATGCTGGAAATGCAGGCAACTTTATTATATTGAACTTGAAGGTGAAAATCTTAAATCTTGCCGCCCCCTTGGCGAGGAAGAGTTTACCAAACTCCAGGAGCTTGAAAAACTCAAGCGTAAATTCAAAAAAGACGAAGACGAATAGATAGCCATATCTAACGCATTATTATTGGATACGACTTAAAGCCCAGCTTTTCTGCGTGAGCTCTCTTTTGTTTTTCAAAGCTTTGCTGATATTGTGGAGCAAAAAGATCCGGGATAGTCATTATCAATGCATCCTCTCTGTTATCAAGGTAATATCGGCGACGAGTCCCCTCAAGATTAAACCCATATTTTTTGTAAAGACAAATGGCAGGATCGTTGGAAGCCCTGACTTCAAGAGTTGCCTTTTCAGCATTTAGCGCCATGGCAAGATTTAATAAGTAAATTAAAAGTAACTCCCCAAGGCCTTGTCCGCGATAGGTTTCTCTGACCGCAATATCAACAACGTGAGCTTCTTTAACCATAAGCCAAAGTCCAGCATAGCCAACCATATAACGCACAGGTCTATCGCCTGTGGCATCATTATCAAAAACAACAACGTAATAAGCCCGAGGGTTTCTGAATTCACTCTGGAAATTTGTTGGGGGCTGAGCGGTTGGAAACGTCTCCAGCGAAATTTCGGCCATCTGGAGTGAGTCTTCCTGATTCATTATTCGAACATGGTACCGCATTACCTGGAAGAAAACCTCTCTTGTTTACTGAACTCGCATCCACAATATTCTTGCCGATATAAGCCCCGATGTTTCGTCATAACACGGGAATCAGAATATCGGCGGCGTAAATCAGAGTACAAAAACACAATACCATTAGTCTCAGCAAGTTCATCGCCTATCAATAAAATATTATCATGTTCCTGATGAGGGCTGATTAACAAGCTGGAAGTAAATGCTGAAAAGCCCAACTCCATGGCTTTCCTGGCAGTTTGACCCAGTCTTAGTCGAAAGCATCTCCGGCAACGGTTTTCTTTTTGGGAACCAACGGAGTCAAAATAGGTTGATGGTTGATAATCTGGAGAAATAATAATTGGCAACCCTTCCTCTTTCAGCAATGTCTGTGTTGCTTTCAAGCGATGGTAATACTCTTCTTCCGGGTGGATATTTGGGTTGTACCAAAAAGCTTCAACCTGGTAATTCTGATTCTTCCAGAAGGCCATTGTATAAGCGGCGCAGTGGGCACAGCAAACATGAACCAGAACCGAGGCAGTCATCATTCTCCATTAAATAACTTTGCTTGGGCAAATGAATCTTGATTGAATGGGATCCCCAGATGCTCATAAGCGCGGGCTGTTGCCATCCTCCCTCTTGGCGTCCTTTCAATAAACCCCAATTGCAATAAATAAGGCTCATACACGTCCATGATAGTATCCGATTCTTCGCTGATTGATGCCGCTATCGTGTCAAGCCCTACCGGTCCTCCGTTGAACTTTTCTATGACGGCGCGCAACAGCCTGTGGTCTATCTCGTCAAGACCAAGATCGTCTACTTCTAATTGTTCAAGGGAAAGGCGAGCAACCTCTTCGCTAATCACCCCATCTGCCATAACTTGTGCGTAATCACGGACTCTTCGCAAAAGGCGGTTTGCCACCCTAGGAGTTCCTCTGGCACGGCAACTGATAGCCTCGACTCCCTTTTCATCAATGGCAGTCCCAATAATTCCAGCCGACCTTTTTATGATGGTCCCCAGCGAAGCCTCGTCATAATAATCCAACCGGTGGACAACACCAAAACGCCCACGCAATGGCGAACTGAGTTGCGCAAACCTCGTCGTAGCTCCTACAAGAGTAAAATCAGGCAAGTTAAGCCTCAAACTACGAGCGCCAGGCCCCTTTCCTATAATTATATCCAGAGCGCGATCTTCCATCGCTGGATACAAGATCTCCTCAATCGCTCTGCTCAAACGATGGATCTCATCGATAAACAGGACGTCATGATTCTGGAGGTTAGTTAAAATCGCTGCCAGATCTCCAGCTCTCTCAATGGCTGGCCCAGAAGTAATTTTAATATTTACCCCCATCTCAACAGCTATTATATGAGCAAGCGTAGTCTTGCCAAGGCCAGGTGGGCCATATAACAAAACGTGGTCAAGAGCCTCTCCCCTGCCCTTGGCCGCCATTATGGCAATCTTCAAATTATTTCTAACTTTTCCCTGGCCTACAAAATCGTTAAGATTGCGTGGCCTTAAACTGTGATCTACCGGAACGTCTTCTTCACTTGCTGCGCCCGAAATTATGCGACTGATATTAATCCTCCAACTTTTTATGCCCGCTTCGAGTTAATTATAACATATGACGATGTCTGTTAAACCACAAGTTCTTAAAAAAAATCAGGACCGCCGTGAAGCAGTCCTGATTTACTTGCTCTTATTTTTATAAAATATGCAGTTTTACTGGTCGGATGCGACTCCTGAGTCATCTTCGACTACATTTTCCTGGGAAACAGCTACTTCTTCAATATTGCTGTCTGTGTCAACTGTTTCAATAATTAATTCATCGACTTCCAACTGCTTGCCAACTGTTTCCACTGCGCTATCTTCAAGTAAAGCCTGTTTAACACTTTCCAGTTCTTCTTTACATGATTGGCAATGCGCCGGTATGAGTTTACCAATAATCACATTTTCTTTAAGGCCAATCAAGCGATCCACCTTTCCATGTATGGATGCTTCAGTAAGTACGCGCGTTGTTTCCTGGAAACTGGCTGCTGCAAGCCAGCTATCAGTACTGAGACTCGCGCGGGTGATGCCCATAAGGACTGCATGAGCAGTAGCAGGCTCGCCCCCTTGTGCCAAAATCTTGGCGTTTTCTTCTTCATAAGCTGTGCGGCCAATCAGCTCTCGCGAGGTGAAACGGGTATCTCCGGGGGTATCTATCCTGACCCGGGAAAGCATCTGGCGAACAATCACTTCAATGTGGCGATCGTTAATATGAACACCCTGTGAGCAATATACCTTTTGGACTTCATCAACAATATAACGCTGGACTGCTTCTTTACCAAGAATAGCTAAAATATCTTGCGGGTTGATTGAGCCATCGGTCAGCTGCTCGCCTGCTTTTACTTCCTGGCCATCTACACACCTGATATGAGTAGCTGCCGGGACAACATATTCACGCTCGTCACTACCTTCAAATGTAATATAAAGGCGCTCGCCGCCCAAAGCAACGACGCCATTGACTCTTGCCAGTGTAGCAGAATCAACTGCTGGGCTGCTCTCATTTTCTTCATCCGGCATTGCCAATGGAGTACCTGATGTCACTTCCTGTCCTTCTGGAATAATCCACCGCCACCCCTCAGGTAAAACATACTCATCAGAATAACTTTCAGTGCTGGTTACAATTATCCGTCTGCCGTTTTCATCATCTAAAACTTCGGCTTTCCCGTCAATTTCGGAAATAATAGCCTGTGCTTTCGGTACGCGAGCTTCAAACAACTCTTCAACACGAGGTAAGCCAGTTGTAATATCCAGCCCTACCACACCTCCAGTGTGGAAAGTCCGTAGCGTCAACTGAGTTCCAGGCTCACCAATACTCTGTGCTGCCACAATACCGACAGCCATTGATTGCTCAACCATTTTGCCAGAAGCAAGGTCTCTTCCATAACAATACTGACAAATTCCATGCGAAGATTCACAGCTCATTGCAGAGCGAATGAAGGCACGATCAATTCCAGCCTTGATTATCGTCTCAGCATGAGCTTCGTCTATTTCCTGGTTACGCTCAACAAGCCTGGCACCGGTTTCCGGATGGTAAATATCCTCAGCGGAAATACGGCCTGTAATACGTTCAGAAAAAGGCGGTAACATTTCTGTTTTATCCTTGCTTTCAATAACCCATATTCCATTTAGCGTACCGCAATCTTTCTCAGAAACGATAAGGTCTTGAGTAACATCAACCAGTCTCCGAGTCAGATATCCACTTCCAGATGTACGTAGCGCAGTGTCTGCCAAACCCTTCCTTGCACCATGGGTAGAAATAAAATATTCCAGGGTGCTTAAACCATCTTTAAGGCTGGATTTAATAGGAAAGTCGATGATTTTGCCTGATGGGTTAGTCATGAGGCCTCTGAGTCCAGCCATCTGACGAATCTGGTTAATATTACCTTTTGCTCCAGAGATACTCATCATATAAACACTGCCAGTTCGCCTTAATGAACTGGCTAGATTTTGAGTCATTTTATCAGTCGCATCGATCCACGCTTCAATAACGTTACTATACCGCTCATCTTCGGCAATCAGACCTTTTTGGAACTGACTGTCAACAATAGCGGCTCGTTCCTCCGCCTCAGAAAGGATTACTTGTTTTTCAGGCGGGGCTTCAATGTCACCCATGGAAATAGTGATTCCAGATTGAGTGGCATATTTGAATCCAAGATCTTTCAAACCATCAAGGACCTGCGCCATTTTGATGTTGTCGCCCAATAATTTATAACACTCTGAAATTATCCCTTTCAGGACAGACTTATCAACTACTTCATTATAATATTTGAATTTTTTGGGAAGCACGTCATTAAATAAAATGCGCCCGACTGTAGTCTGGATAATTTCATCATCTGCGACTCTAACAATTATCTTTTCCCGAAGTCCAATTGCATTCATTTCATAAGTTGTTCGTGCATCATCAAAGGAGCTGAAATGCCGGAGATTATCGGATTCTTGACCTTCTTTTTCAGCTGTAAGATAGAATATTCCAAAAACCATATCCAGAGTTGGTGTAACTACCGGTTCCCCGCAAGAAGGCAACAACATATTGTATATACTAAGCATGGCATTCCTTGCTTCTCTAATGGCGGCTTTTGACAGAGGTACATGCACCGCCATCTGGTCTCCATCAAAGTCAGCATTAAATGCTGAGCAAACCAGTGGGTGAATCTGGATAGCACTGCCATCTATCAGCACCGGCTCAAAAGCCTGTACACTAAGACGATGAAGTGTAGGCGCGCGGTTCAGCAGTACGGGATGCTCCTTCACTACAACTTCAAGGGCATCAAAAACCTCAGGTGTTGCTTTATCTACCAATCTTCTGGCACTCTTAATATTTGAAGCTGTCCCTTCCAGGACTAACCTGTGAATTACAAATGGTTTAAAAAGCTCAAGAGCCATTCGCCGTGGTAAACCACACTGGTGGAGTTCAAGCTCAGGGCCAACAACTATAACTGAACGCCCGCTATAGTCTACTCTCTTACCCAGCAGATTTTGGCGAAAGCGCCCCTGCTTCCCTCTTAGAATATCTGAAAGCGATTTCGCTTTATGATCTCCACTAACCGCAACAGTACGGCCCCGTCTTCCGTTATCAATAAGCGAATCAACTGCTTCCTGAAGCATACGCTTCTCATTGCGGATAATTATTTCCGGCGCTCCAATATCCATCAAGTGTCGCAAGCGGTTATTACGATTGATAACCCGCCTGTAAAGATCATTCAAGTCACTGGTTGCAAACCTGCCCCCGTCCAGCTGTACCATAGGCCTGAGCTCTGGAGGTAGAACCGGGAGTACTGTCAGCACCATCCACTCCGGCTTGTTATGACTACGCCTGAATGCTTCAACCAGTTGCAAACGCTTGCTGGCTTTCTTCCTTCTCTGGGCAGAAGCAGTGGACTGGATTTCTTCAATCAATTCGCTACGGAGGATATCAAGGTTAAAAGCACGTAAAATCTTTAGTATCGCTTCAGCACCCATGCCGGCTTCAAATATTTCCCCAAATTCCGAATATGTTTCGTTATATTGAGTATCTGTAAGAAGTGCACCCACTACCAGATCTTTAACGAGACTGACCTGCAAGGCATATTTTTCATTAATTTGAGCGATCACTTCATCGTTATCGCTTCTCATGCGATTAATATCACCCGGCTCAGCATCAGCTTCTTCTGCTTCGGTGATTTTAGCCTCAAACTCTTCCTTGTTTGAGATAAGCGCTTCACGCTCCTCTTGTTCCAGCCGCTTCAAAACTTCTTCCTGGCCAGTCTCATCTACAGAAACAATGATATAGTGGGAAAAATAAATCACTCTTTCCAAATTACGTGTCGACAGATCAAGCAAGAGGCCTATACGACTGGGTATTCCCCTGGCAAACCATATATGGCTCACAGGGCTTGCCAAATCAATATGGCCCATTCGTTCACGTCTGACCTTCGACTTGGCTATCTCAACCTGACATTTATCACATATAATCCCCTTGTACCGAACACGTTTGTATTTGCCACACGCACATTCGAAGTCTTTAGTGGGACCAAATATACGCTCGCAAAATAGCCCATCACGCTCTGGCTTAAGGGTACGATAGTTAATTGTCTCTGGCTTGGTTACCTCGCCATATGACCATCCGAGAATTTGCTCAGGTGAAGCAAGGGATATACGCACAGCATCAAAATCATTTACTTCCAACTTTCTTCTCCTACCTATTCCTCGCCATTTTCCGTCAAGGTTTCCTTTTCGTTGTCGTCAACTGTGAAACCTGCAGACTCTATAACCGAGTTGGGCTCAATAACCGTAAACGAAGCAGTGTCAATAACTTCGCTTTCCACCTCTTCTCCAATCTCCCTGATTTTATCTGCATCAATCGCCCGTTCCTCCTGGTTAATCACTTCTACTGCCAGGCCAAGGCTCTGCAGTTCTTTTACCAGCACCTTAAATGATTCCGGCACCCCGGGAGGCATGATAGTGTCACCTTTAATAATAGCTTCATAAGTTTTCGTACGGCCGGTCACATCATCAGATTTGATAGTCAGCATCTCCTGCAAATTATAAGCAGCACCATAAGCCTCAAGTGCCCACACTTCCATTTCACCGAAGCGCTGTCCACCAAACTGTGCTTTACCGCCCAAAGGCTGCTGGCTTATAAGAGAGTAAGGACCAGTTGAACGAGCGTGTACCTTGTCTTCTACCAGATGTATCAGTTTAAGCATATAGATGTTTCCAACAGTAACCGGCATATCAAAGGGCTCGCCCGTACCACCATCGCGCAAAATTACCTTACCACTGGTTGGAGTTGGAGTGTTAGTACTGGCAGAAATATCATTTATAGTTTTTTCTATTTCCTCAGCATCCAATGAACTCGCTTGAATGCCTTGATCTGCTAACCATATTTTCTGACTAACCTCTTTGGCGTACTCTGGGATATCATCACTCCAGACTTTTTCAGCGTCGTACCCCTGCTCAGACAGCCAGGAAAAAAGTTTTTCAGTATTGATGCCGCTGATATTGCCTTTGTCGTCATAAATGGTAGCTTTTGCTCTTCTGACCAACCATTCACGAGCAAGGGAATTTTCAATATCAAGCTCATCAGCACCATCAAAAACCGGTGTTAGCACCTTGAACCCCAAGACCTGACTTGCATGCCCAAGGTGTGTTTCCAGTATTTGTCCAAGATTCATACGGGAAGGAACTCCGATTGGATTAAGAATAATATCAACCGGCGTACCATCTGGCAGAATCGGCATATCTTCTTTTGGAGCAATAATTGAAATTACGCCCTTGTTGCCGTGGCGACCAGCCAGTTTATCCCCAACGGAAACTTTACGTTTCTGAGCAACCCAGACCTGCACCCATTTATTGACTCTGACAGGTAATTCATCCCCGCCCTCACGGGAAAAAACTTTCACGTTTATTACTTTTCCCCATTCACCATGAGGCACCTTAAGAGAGGTATCTTTTACTTCTCTTGCCTTTTCTCCAAATATTGCTCTGAGCAGTTTTTCTTCAGCAGACAGCTCAGTCTCCCCCTTGGGAGTAATTTTACCTACCAAAATATCACCGGGGCCAACTTCCGCACCGATACGAATAATGCCTTCTTCGTCCAACTCCCTGAGATTTTCTTCACCAACGTTGGGTATATCACGGGTAATCTCCTCAGGCCCCAGTTTGGTTTCTCTTGCTTCAATCTCATGTTTAAAAATATGAACAGACGAAAACTTGTCATCCTCAACCAACCGATCACTGAGGATAATTGCATCCTCATAGTTATAGCCACGCCAGCTCATGAACGCACAAACCACATTCTGGCCGAGTGCCAGTTCTCCCTGGTCAGTCGAGGAGCTATCAGCCAGTACCTGACCCTTCTCTACACGCTGGCCTTTGTTTACCTTTGACCGCTGATTTATACAGGTACCCTGGTTGGTACGCACAAATTTGAGAAGAGGGAAATCATATACCTGCCCTTCATCACTTTCGATAATTATCTCAGAACTGGTAACCGAAGATACTGTTCCATTGCAGGGGCTAAAAAACACTTGCCCGCTGTTTCGCGCAACTTCTACTTCCATTCCTGTTGCCACCAACGGTGCTTCTGGTTTTAGTAACGGCACTGCCTGGCGTTGCATATTCGCACCCATCAGGGCACGGTTGGCATCGTCATGTTCAAGAAAAGGTATTAACGCAGTAGAAATACTAAAGATCTGCATAGTGGACACGTCCATAAAATCCACTTTTTCTTGTGTCACAAAGACATACCTGTCTTCAACACGTGCCTCAATCCTTGCGCTGACAAACTGCCCCATTTCATCTATTTCGGTATTTGCCTGGGCGACAATATGTCTTTCTTCTTCATCAGCGGTAAGATATTTGATATCGTTCGAAGCAAAGGGCACAACATTAATATCAGAAATGCCAGCTTTCTTGAAAGCTTTTATTTTTGCTTCGGTAACAACATCACCGGGCTCCGCCAATACAGTATTATCCTTACTGATTATCTTCTTGCCAGCTATCCTGCCTTTGAGCCGACTATCACTAATATCCAGCACCTGTATAACCTTACGATAAGGAGTTTCAATAAAACCATATTGATTAATCCGCCCATAAGTGGCAAGTGAGCCTATAAGACCAATATTGGGACCTTCCGGCGTCTCGATAGGACATATTCTACCGTAGTGTGAATAATGTACGTCACGCACATCAAACCCCGCCCTATCTCTCGAAAGGCCTCCAGGGCCCATCGCAGATAACCGACGCTTATGGGTAATTTCTGCTAATGGATTAGTTTGATCCATGAACTGAGAAAGTTGAGACCCATTAAAAAACTCACGAATTGCAGAAACTACCGGGCGTATATTTATCAAGGCAGTAGGAGTAACTACATCCGCTGCGATAATACTCATACGTTCTTTGGCAACTCTTTCCAGACGAATCAAACCAATTCTAAACTGATTCTGGACAAGCTCGCCTACCGTACGCACGCGGCGGTTACCAAGGTGGTCAATGTCATCAGCCCGGTCGGCACCATTATTAACTTTAATGATATGACGTACAATTTCAACAAGGTCTTCCCGATTAAGTGCCCGGTTAGTTCCGTTTTCAACATGCGGCAAGCCAAGCCTTTGATTAACCTTATAACGCCCAACAATTCCCAGATCATAATACTGAGAATCAAAGAACATGTCTTCAATCATTTTTTTTGCATTGTCCAAGTTTAGGGGGTCGCCTGGACGTAGCTTGCGATATATATCAAGCATGGCGGTCTTGTCATCAGTAACGGAGGGTTCCTTTTCTATCGTTGCCTGAATGAATCGCCGCTCTTCGTTATTATCTTCTTCGGCAAATAATTCCAAAATCTCGGAATCAGAACTAAAACCAATTGCCCGAAGTAAAGTGGTCGCAGGGATTTTACGCCGATTATCTATTTTTACTGATATCACGTCCCGATTGTTTGTATCAAATTCGAGCCACGCACCTCGACTTGGAATAAGATTAGCTCGGCACAACAACCGCCCACTGGCAAGATCTTCATCTGCCATGAAATAAACACCGGGAGAACGAATGAGCTGACTGATGATCACTCTTTCAGTGCCACTGGTGATAAATGTGCCTTTATTTGTCATTAGAGGCATGTCACCAAAGAACAGATCAAAGGGCTCTTTAATTTCACCGGTTGTTTTTACCAGCAATCTCGCCTTAACATAGAGGGGCATGGAATAGGCTTGGTCGCGTTGGTAGCATTCAGCTTCGCTGAGCCGGGGTTCCCGGAATTCGTAAGCTACAAAACTTAGCTCCAGACGATTACCGGTAAAATCGTAGATTGGAGATATTTCCTGCAGTAATTCCTTAATACCATTTTCCATCAAGTTGGTAAAGGACTCCAGTTGAACCTCCACCAGATTGGGTACATCCAGCACCCTGGGTAATTTGGAATAGACTTTTCTTGAATTCGCCTGCTTACTTGCAGGCAATGCCAATTTGGCTACCATTTCAACTCCTTAGCAAAATTCAGAGATAGAACTCAAGAACAATTGGACGCAATTGTATACAGAGGGATGTAATTATTGTCTGAAAACTGAAAATTTTTTAGAGGCATATTAGCAAACAAAAAGTATAGCACAACGACAAATGTATTTCAAACTAACGATGGGCACAATCACTGCCTGTGACTGAATCGCCACTTTCGATCACTTGACTGCAAGGGATCTCTTTAGATGAGGGAATATGCATTATGTTTTTTACTGAAGTTATTGAGGTATAATTATATCCCATATAGTTGTAATCAAACCAATTTTGATCTCAATCTCGCGACATAGGAAACATAATGAGGGTGAATGTTGGGCATGAGCGCCGATACAAGTCAAAACAACCCATGGATTTTCCGCTCACTTATTGTAATCGGCTGCACCTTGATAATCTGGGCTTTTACCAAACCCTTTTGGGTATGTTTTATCGATTCCAACATTGGTTTAATTGGATCTGTAACTGTTTACGGTTGGGGTTTAAGAACTAGTCAAGGATATATCATCTATGAAATAGCTAGTGATATTACACCCCTCTATCAGGTTGTCATCGCTTGGGCTTTCATTGGCATCAGTTGTGTTCTGTCTATAGCAAGCACTTTCCTGAAAGGAACCAAGGGTCGGTTATTATTAGGAGCCACTGGCGCAGGATTGTGCCTCTACGCCCTCTTCGCAGTTTTCGTTGTTATCCGCAGGAGACTTGCCGAAGACGGAATTAACCTTCAGGGGGAAAGTTTCCTCGAAAAAGGCATGGGAACCACTGTTCAAGCAAATCTGGAGATCGGGTTTTACGTGATGCTCATCAGTACTGTCTTTTTGATAATTCTTGCCATTTTGCAGAAATTGATTGTGAGCAACACGCCTGGCAAGATGTAATAAACTCAAAACTAACAAAAACCAGCACCAGCTAGAATCTCCCACTGCTTGAGCATTTATTGGCTTTCTGTTAAAATCAGATAAATTATTTTTAGAAAGGACAAAGGGAGACACTGTAATGACAAAGAAGTTTTCGATTTTTCTCGCAATGGTAATGGTCGTCGGCACACTTGCTTTGGCTGCTTGTGGCAATGGAGATAAGACCACTACTCAACCCACCACAACGGAACCCACCACGACTCAGCCTACTACGACTGAGCCAACGACAACCGAGCCAACGACAACCGAGCCAACGACAACCGAGCCTACAACGACTGAACCAACTACGACAGAACCAACTACGACAGAACCAACGACCACTGAGCCGACTACTCCGCCGAGCAGCGGGGATGCTCCTCAGCTGTCTGCCACAAATCATGTTGGACAGACTAATGATGCCCT
>CAYNLZ010000007.1:0-27389 GCA_964398255.1 uncultured Dehalococcoidaceae bacterium | reverse complement strand
TTATTGGAGATGTTATAATATGGCAACGAGGCAAACTTGTGGACTTTGACCAATCCTTGCTACGCAGCAAGCTTAACGATGAGGAAGTTGTGATAGACTTGGATATGCACCTGGGAACCGGGTCAGCCACTGCGTGGGGTTGCGATATGAGCGAGGAATACGTCACTATCAATAGCGAATATACCACCTAAATATGGGTATTATGCAGAGCATTATGAATAATTCAATAGTTATCAAACTCGGTGGCTCCATTTATGACAGCCGTGACGGCTTGATAACTGACATCATCCGCCTTCAGAAAGAAGGCCATCCGATTGTAATCATCCACGGTGGCGCAAGCATGATTACAAATTGGCTCGAAAAACAGGATTGTAAATCTTCTTTTTTTGAAGGCCAACGAATAACTGACAGTGAATCACTTGATATTGTTACTGCTGTCCTGGCTGGTCTTGTAAATAAGGAGATAGTTGCCACCATAATCAACGCCGGCGGGGAAGCTATCGGTGTTAGCGGTGTCGACGGGGGTCTTATCCAGGGTAAGATAAAAGACCTCGCTCTGGGTTATGTCGGCTCGATTGTAAAAATAAACACACGTCCACTAACAACAATTATTGAAGCCGGATTTATTCCAGTGATTGCACCGGTCAGCTTTCATTTTACTGGCCGCAAGGAAGGAGAGCGCTCTCTCCTGAATGTAAATGGTGATACAGCGGCAGGAGCTATCGCGGCGGAGCTAAAGGCTGGTAAAATGATTTTTCTTACAGATGTTGACGGGATTAAAGACCATAATAATAACCTGATAACCAGCATTTCCACTTCTCAGGCACAACGCCTGATTGATTCAGGTACAGCATACGGCGGCATGATACCAAAGATACGCGCGTGTCTTGATGCCGCTGCCAACAAGGTTACTCAATGCTCCATCATTAACGGTAACAACGCGCACGCGCTTTATAGAGAAGCTACTGAAGGAAACACCGGGACATCTATTTATCAAGATTAAGGACGTCGTTATGAACAGTAAATGGTTTGAAGAAGAAAGTAAATATTACATGCCGACCTTTAAACGCCTTCCGGTAACATTTGTCCGGGGTAAAGGTAACCTCCTTTGGGACGATAACGGAAAGGAATATCTTGATTTTGTTTCTGGCTGGGCTGTGAACTCTTTAGGCCACTGTCATCCCGTTGTTGCAGATGCAGTGTGTGAACAAGTTGCAACTTTAATTCACACTTCTAACAGCTATTACACTATCCCCCAGCTTAAACTGGCAAAGTTGCTGGCCGAAAACAGTTTTGCTGACGAGGTATTTTTCTGTAACAGTGGAGCTGAGGCGACCGAAGGTGCTGTCAAGCTTGCCCGGCGTTACGGCCACCGCTACCTTAATGGTGCATACGAAGTAATAACCGCCCTTGGCTCTTTTCATGGCCGAACTCTTGCAATGATAGCCGCAAGTGGCCAGAAGCGCCACCAGGACCCTTACACTCCAGTTCCTGCCGGGTTCGTAAACGTTGAGTTTAACAGTATTGACGCTTTAAAGTCTGCCACAACCGATAAAACATGTGCAGTAATGCTTGAACCAGTTCAAGGCGAAGGCGGTGTTAACATTGCCAATCGCAAATATATGCAAGAAGTGCGTAAATGGTGTGATGAAAAAGGAATTTTGCTAATCCTTGATGAAGTTCAAACTGGCATCGGCCGAACGGGAAAGCTCTTTGCATATATGCATTATGATATTGAACCAGATATCATCGCTTTAGCAAAAGGGATGGGAAGCGGTATGCCAATTGGCGCAATCGCCGCTAAAAAGAGCGCCTCTGCATTTCAAGCCGGCGAACATGGGTCTACTTTTGGTGGAAATCCAGTAACTTGCGCCGCATCATTTGCTACTGTAAGTTATATCATTGAAAATAAGTTACCAGCTCATGCCTGGGAAATGGGAAACTATTTTTCTCAGGGGCTTGACACTCTTCAAAAGCGCTGCAACGTTATTTCCGAACACCACGGTTTAGGCTTGCTGCGCGCCCTCTACCTTAATATAGACATTGCTGACCAGGTGGTATTAAAATGTCTTGAACACGGGCTTCTGGTTAACAGGCTTAAGCCTAATGCAATCAGATTTATGCCTTCCCTGATTGTCACGCAGGAAGAAATCAACAAGTGTCTCGACCTGCTGGAAATATCACTTAAAGGTTTTTAAAGTGCCCGATTATATTCGGAAATTCAATATCATCGTATCAATCGGAGTATTGGCATGCATCGCATTTGTATTGGCGGTGCCTCGTGCCATAGAGCCTTGCCGCATGTCTCAAATGGATGATAGTGAATCATATATTCGCGCTGATTCACTGCAAGGAGTGGATGAGGCTGTAATCCTGGATGCAAGACAAGAAGCCGATAATACGTACGGAAAAGAAACCAAGAGCGCCGATGATTATTTTTTCCAGCTTCTAGGCATATACGAGTGCTGCCTCGATATTGATACTCTTATAATATTTAATGCCGGCGGATTTGGGTGGGACACAGTTGCGGACGCACAAGGCTGGATCACTGTGATGAGAGGGATTGAATCTTTTATTCAAGACTCAGGCGAGAAAACGTTCGTGGTTGATTTCGAGCGTACCCGCCGATCGATCGATGGAGTCATCAGCGAAGCTGCTTCTTTCTTCGGGCTGTATCCGGCTAAATCAATTGATCTGGCCAGGAGAATATCATTCCTCACACGAAACCTGCCAGAACTAAAGGTGTTGATTACCGGTGAAAGTAACGGCGCGGCATTAGTTGAAGAGACATTTCGACTCTTGCAGGACAATCCACGTGTGGCTGCCTTTCAGACCGGCCCAACTGTATTCCAAAAAAGTATAGAACATGAGCGTTCACTGGTGTTACGTCATAATGGTGAAATTCCAGATTCTTTTAGCCAGGGTGACATATTTACAATCCTGCGAAGTAATCTGGAAGCCGCTCTTGGAATTAATCAGGAGCACCCTGGAGATATTCTCTTCTATATAGGAGCGCCTGGTCATTATTACACATGGGAGTATCCTGAATTCAGAATAATTGTTACTGAATTTCTTTCCGTGCATTTATCTTGAATAACTACCACCAACTTGTTTTGATTTTTGTTATATAATGAATAAACCTTGGTAACGGAGGTTATGAATGAACGATAAATTGGTACTAGCCTACTCTGGCGGGTTGGACACTTCAGTTGCAATCAAATGGCTGAAGGAAAAATATGGCACAGATGTCATCGCCGTGACGATCGACGTAGGCAACGAAAAAGATTTTACCCTGGTTAAGGAAAAGGCGTTGAATGCCGGAGCCATCAAAGCTATTGTGATCGATGCCAAGCAAGATTATGTAAACGATTTTATTTTCCCGGCACTTAAAGCAAATGCTTTTTACGAAGGTGAATACCCACTCGCAACCGCACTGTCGCGGCCATTGATGGCCAGACTAATGGTAGGCGTGGCAAGGCAAGAAGGCGCAACTGCTATAGCACATGGATGTACCGGCAAAGGGAATGATCAGGTCCGCTTTGAAGTTAGTATCACCGCACTTGCTCCCGATTTAAAAATCGCCGCCCCTGCCCGTGAATGGAATATGACCCGTGAAGAATCTATCGCTTATGCCAAGAAGCATGGTATTCCGGTACCAGTTACGGTAAAAAGTCCTTATTCGGTTGATGCCGCTGTCTGGGGGCGCTCAGTAGAATGCGGCGCACTGGAGGACCCATGGAATGAACCTCCTGAAGATGCTTATGAAATGACGGCATCGATAAAAAACGCTCCTGATGAGGCACAGTTTATTGAAATATCATTTGAAAAAGGCATTCCTGTCGCACTTGATGGTACCCGCATGAATGGCCTGGAATTGATAGAGCGCTTGAATGAAATCACTGGTAAGCACGGTATTGGTCGAATTGATATGGTAGAAAACCGATTAGTGGGTATTAAATCAAGAGAGATTTACGAAGCACCAGCCGCCGTCACATTACTGAAGGCTCACCGCGCACTTGAAGCTCTGGTTCTTTCCAAACAGCAGATGAACTTCAAGTCTCTAGTTTCCCAGGAATATGCTGACCTTATATACAATGGGCTCTGGTTTTCAGGACACAGGGAAGATCTTGCTGCCTATGTTGACAGCACTCAACGATTTGTAACCGGTACGGTACGGATGAAGTTTTTAAAGGGCAATGCTATTGTAGTGGGACGAAAATCTCCTTATTCGCTCTATGACCTTTCCCTTGCAACCTATGATAAAGGCGACAAGTACAATCAGCAGGCAGCGCCCGGCTTTATACATATCTGGGGCCTCCCACTTAAAACCCAAGCGCAACGCCAGCAAAAGGAAGCCGCCTGATGAGCCATATTCGCAGCCGTTTCTCCAAACCGGCTGATAAAAAGGTGGTTTCATATACTACGTCGCTACCATTTGATTGTCGGCTATATCCTCAGGATATCCGCGGTTCAATTGCTCATGCACGCATGCTAGCAGCTCAAAACATCATCAGCCAGCAGGAAGCTCTTGAAATTGAGGACGGGCTTGTATTAATTCAACAAGAACTTGATTCGGGTAATTTTGTATTCAAGCCTGAACTGGAAGATATTCACATGGCAATTGAATCACGCTTGTTTGAACTCAAGGGAGACGTAGCCGGCAAATTACATACGAGCCGTTCGCGAAACGATCAGATTGCCTTGGATATGCGCCTCTTCGCAAAAGATTCAATAAAAGCATTGGTGTCAGCTATTACCAATCTTCAAAACACGCTGATTGATAAGGCTGAAGCTAACATTGATGTTATTATTCCCGGATGTACCCACCTTCAACACGCTCAACCGGTTTTAATTGCACATCATTTGCTGGCTTATTTTGAAATGCTTGAACGTGATAAACAACGAGCGCTTGATTGCCATAAGAGAACCGATGTTATGCCTCTTGGCAGTGGAGCACTTGCTGGAACCGGCTTTAAAATTGACCGACAACAAGTTGCAAAAGAGCTTGGTTTCAGCGCTATCAGTGCAAACTCAATGGATGCGGTTTCAGACAGAGACTTTCTGATTGAACTCCACGCTATATGCTCAATTGTTATGATGCATCTGTCGCGGATGGCTGAAGAAATTATAATCTGGAGCACAAGCGAATATAGTTTTATTGAATTGGATGACGAATACACAACCGGTTCCAGCATTATGCCTCAAAAGAAAAATCCCGATGTGGCTGAGCTTGCACGAGGAAAAACTGGCCGTGTATACGGTAATCTTATTGGACTACTAACTGTAATGAAATCTCTGCCGTTGAGTTATAATCGAGATCTGCAAGAAGATAAAGAAGGTATTTTTGATTCGATTGACACCGTCCTTCCAAGCCTTGAAGTATTTAGTGGCATGATTTCCACATTAGTCGTTAAGGAAGAGGAGACAAGAAAGGCCGCTCAAAAAGGTTACCTGTTGGCTACTGATGTTGCAGATTACCTTGTGACCAGAGGTCTCAGTTTCCGCGAGGCGCACAAAATTACTGGCAGACTGATTAATTACGCAGCAAGTCTTAATAAGCCATTGGACGAGATGACGCTCGATGAATACCAGAAATTTTCCAGTGTTTTTGACGAAGGGGTATCGCGTATAACACTAAACTCTTCAATAGAATCCAGAAATATTCCTGGAGGCACTGCTAAACAACAAGTAACCCGGGCTTTAAAAGACGCCCGGGCGACAATTGGAAGGAACCAAAATTAAACGCCGCTACCCTTTGGAAGCAACTCTTCGCTGGGTGCGGATGCAACGCGTGCATAGCTTCAGCTTGGTCACTTTACCATCTACAGCTATCTTGGTTGAATGGATATTCGAACTCCATTTGCGATTTGTGCGCCTTTTTGAGTGGGATACGTTATGCCCAAACTGTACGCTCTTACCACAGAATTCACATTTCATGCGCTCTGCCAACTCCTTTGACTGATATAATGAATTGTTGTAGAATGCCCGCAACGTGGCAACCTGAATACTTTATCACAAGGGTTAAAGACTTAGCAAGGAATCACTAGAATATGCAATCGATTAGAAACCTCAGCGGGGAAGAATTTCACGAGATGTTTTCTGTTTCAGCCGATTGGTTGGAAAAAAGCGTCGCCGAAGTTAATGCACTAAATGTTTTTCCAGTCCCGGATGGCGATACAGGCACCAATATGCTTCTTACAATGCATTCTGCATTGGAAGAAGCTGAAGACCTGAGCTCTGCCAGCGTTTCCGAGTTTATAAGAAAAATGTCCCATGGCGCCTTGATGGGTGCGCGTGGAAACAGCGGTGTTATTCTGTCGCAAATAATTTCCGGGCTGTCTAATGGTTTGGCTAATAATGTAACATGCGACGGACAAAGCATGGCCAAAGCCTTTGAACAGGCTTCCATCGCTGCATACAAAGGAATCAGCAACCCGGTAGAAGGTACTATTTTAACTGTTATTAAGGACGTAGCAAAAGCGGCTAAAGCCGAAGCCCTTAACGGCACGAACGACATAATAATTATTATGGAAGAGGCAGTCAGGGCAGCTGGAGAATCGGTAGCCAATACACCCAGTCTCTTGAAAGTATTGAGGGACGCTGGTGTTGTTGATGCAGGGGGACAGGGTCTTTATATCATACTCGACGGTGCCCTCAGATACCTTAAAGGTGAGGCTGAGACTATGCAATTCCGGAAACCGCAAATTATTCCGTCGAAGATACCTCTTGTGCAACACAGTATAACTGCCCCTGAAACGATTTGTGAAGACGAAGTGCCATTCGGTTATTGTACCAACCTGCTGTTAAAAGGGCAGATGTTAGAGATTGATAAAATTTCTGCCAAGTTGAATAAACGCGGTGAATCACTTGTCGTCGTTGGTGATGATAAAACAATCAGAATACATATCCACACCATTGACCCAGGGTGGGTAATAAGTTATTTGACTACGTTGGGCACTCTCGATAATGTCCATATCCAAAACATGGATGAACAGCATGAAGATTTTATTGAAATGCAAAAAGAAAAATCTCCGGCAGGTGATGTTTCCGTGGTTTCAGTTGTGGCGGGAGAAGGCTTTGCTGAGGTATTCTCCAGTTTGGGTGTTAGCCACATAGTCAAGGGTGGTCAAACAATGAATCCCTCAACGAAGGATCTCTTCCAGGCAGTTGAAAAATGCTCTGCGGATAATATAATTATTCTGCCCAACAATAAAAATATTATTCTCGCTGCCGAGCAGGTGAAGAAACTAACAAAAAAACACTTGCTGGTAGTTCCAAGCAAGACCATGCCTCAAGGTATTTCCGCCTTGCTTGCTTTTGATTATGATGCAGATTTTGAAACCAACCATAAATTGATGGAGGAGGCTTTAAGCTCGGTTATAACCCTTGAAGTGACTCAGGCAGTTCGTTCTACTCAGGTTAATGGCCTTGATATCAAGAAAAAACAGTATATTTCAATAATTGACGGGCAAATTGTTTCGGCCGATGATGTTCTTCAAAACAGCATTGACAAAGCCTTGGAGCAGATCGATGTATCGGCGTTTGAAGTTGTTACTATCTACTACGGGAAAGCAGAAAGCCAAGCGGGAGCTGAATCCGTATCTGCTTCTATTATAGAAAAGTATGACCAATTGCAACCAGAGATTATCAAGGGTAGTCAACAGCACTATAATTACATCATATCTCTTGAATAAACAGACAGGGAGGACCCAATGGTTAAAATAGTCACGGACACAACTTCAGATATAACTCGGGATCTTGCACAATCGCTCGGAATTACTGTTGTTCCACTAACGGTTTTTTTCGGTAAACAATCTTATCTTGACAGGGTTGAAATGTCTACCGATACATTCTATGAACGTCTTGTTGGAGACGTGTTCCCCACCACCACACAACCTTCTCCTGGTGTCTTTGCTGAAGTGTACAACCAATTGTCCAAAGAAACTGATGAAATCCTGGTCATTGTGATATCTGGCAAGCTCAGTGGCACGTATCAATCAGCTCTGAACGCTACAGGTATGGTCAAGAAAAAGGGTGTAAAAATTGAGGTGATTGACTCGCGCAACACCGCTATGGGATTAGGATTAATGGTACTGAATGCAGCTCAAAAAGCTGAGGCAGGAGCCAGCCTGGAGGAAGTTGTTTCTTTAACCCGTGCCAATATTCACAGGTCTCATCCTTATATGTACTTCGACACGCTAAAATATCTTGCCAAGGGCGGGCGTGTTGGCAAAGCTCAAGGGCTCGTAGGCTCGATCCTTTCAGTAAAGCCAGTCGTCACGCTTGATGATGGAGAGGTTAACCCCATTGTACGTGTGCGATCAAAAAAAGCCGGTATAGAAAATCTTTATAATCTGGTTGCACAATATGCCGGAAATATAGAAATGCTCGCAGTTGAACACGCAACAACACCCGACGATGCCGACCTGTTAATCGAACGGCTAGCTGATATTTATCCTAAAGATCAGATTATACGTTCTACCGTCAGCCCGGTTTTGGGTACTTATATGGGGCCAAATGTTGTGGGCGCATTTGTTCTCGAGAAAGATACAAGCCCCTAAAGGAGCACGGACTTGTCAATTAAAATCATTACAGATTCAACTGCCGATCTTCCAGAAGAGATCGTAGATAAGTACGGCATTCAGATTGTTCCAGCATATTTAGTGCTCAACGGCAAAACATACAGGGATGGTGTTGACATCACTCCTGATGAAATATATCACCATATGGTTAGCACAGAGCAGACTATTACGACCTCGCAACCATCTCCCGGTGATTTTTTAGAAGTATATCGCTCAGCCCTCAAAAATTTTGAACACATAATTTCGATACAGGCAACCGGGAGATTGAGCGGTATTTATTCCTCCGCCGTATCTGCTAAAAATATGATTGAAGACAGCCACCGAATTCGGGTAATCGACTCAAGGCTGACTTCTATGGGATTAGGTTTGCTGGTAGCATTGGCCGGGCGGCTGTCACAAGCTGGTGGCACTATTGATAAAATAGTTACAGATGTTAAAACTGCTATCGACAACACTCATTTATGGGGATCCTTTGATACGTTAAAATACCTTTACCGCGGCGGAAGAATAGGCAAGGCAAAGGCCCTTTTAGGAGGCATGTTAAATATTAAGCCAGTGCTCACCATGCGAGAAGGAGAGATTTTTCCAATTGGTTTTGCCCGAACTACCAATCGCGCGATCGACCGACTTGTAGATTTAGCCAGTTCTATTAAAGGGATACAAGATGTGGCTGTTGTGCATTCTACAACTCCAGATGAAGCCAAGATTTTAAAGAATCGCCTCAGCCACCTCGTATTTTCTAAAAATATATCCATCTCTAGGCTTGGGGCAGGCCTTGGAGTTCACGGCGGCCCAGGTGCTTTGATAGTGGCCGCGCGTAAAAAGTCTGAGGAACCTTCTGAATCGGGAACAATCGAGCAGGTTTCTGACAAAAAACTTTTTACTTTTCCACAAATGCCTGAAATTAAATTACCGAAATTGCGTTTTGCTTTAACGTAATCGCAATGGAAACAAGGAGACCTTTCGTTGTCGGCAAACCTGGAAACTCTTTTAAAAATAATCCGGCTCGAAGTACAGAAAGATTACCAAGATTTAGCAGTGATTGGCGGCTTGGATCGCTTTCTGGACAACTGGACGCATAATAATCTCACAAAGCTTTCTTTAGCAACTGAAAAGGCACTATTAAAAAAGATTGCCGGTCGCAAAATCCGTTATTCGTCCATGAGTGCTGAAGAAAGAGAAAAATGGCTTGGGCAAATCGTTAAACTGATCTCTGCCATTCAAACAAAGCCTGTCAAACCTTCCAAGCCAAAGCCAAAATCAATTACTGCCAAGACTGCGTCAACGCAGAGAAAAAAAGCTGTCTCTGGCAACCTCGAATCTCCAGTAACAGAACTTAAAGGCGTCAGCGATGCCTATGCCGAAAAACTGGCACGGTTAAATGTTAAAACAATAAGAGGCATGCTATTTCTCTTCCCAAACCGACATCTTGATTATAGCCACCTCAAAACCGTTTCACAGTTAAGCGAAGGTCAGGAAGAAACGATTATTGCCAATATATGGGAAGCAAGAAGGGTCAACATCGGTGGTCGCCCCAGCACCGAAGCAATCCTGGGAGACAGCACTGGAAACATAAGAGCAGTCTGGTTTAATAATCCATACCTGGTACGTCAATTGAATACCTCAAGCCAGATTGTTCTCAGCGGACGTGTACGCTTTTTTAACGGACGCCCGGTGTATGAATCACCAGATTGGGAATTGATAAACGAGGATGAAGAGCTGACCCATACCGGCCGGCTTGTTCCTGTTTACCCTCTTACCAGAGGTCTTTATCAGAGAACATTAAGAAAAATCATAAAAAGTTCAGTTGATCAATATTCGGGTCTTTTAAAAGAATATTTACCCCCCAATATCATCAACCGAAATAATTTACTTACCATTTTTGAGGCGATTAATCAGGCTCATTTTCCAGATTCTGCATCCCTTAAAGATAGAGCACGCATTCGATTGGCATTTGATGAGCTCTTTTTGTTACAACTGGGAGTCCTTCAAAAAAAGAAGGAGTGGCAAGTTGCAAAAACGCGCCCCATAAAAATAAACAAGTCTCTCCTTACCAAATTTATCAACAAACTTCCTTTTAAGTTGACGTCCGCACAAGATAGAGTGATGAATGAGATACTTGGAGACATGGGGAGGGATATACCCATGTCACGCTTGCTTCAGGGGGACGTTGGCAGTGGAAAAACAATTATTGCTGTTGCCGCCCTCTTAATGGCGGTAGCTGACGGGAGGCAGGGTTCTCTGCTGGTTCCAACAGAAATTCTTGCTCAACAGCATTTTAAAGCTGTAAACAATTTGATAACAACAATTTTTGGCGCGTCCGAGAGTAGTGAAATTTGCCCGGTTTATGATATTGGCGGTCAAAAATTGTCAGTAGCTTTACTCACCGGTGATGTTAAAGGTGCTGACAGGCGCCAGATTAAAGAGGGAATAGCTAACGGCAATATTAATATCATTATCGGTACGCACGCCATAATCCAGGACGAAGTAATATTTAAAGATCTTGGGTTTTCTGTAATTGATGAACAGCACAGATTTGGTGTACTGCAACGCCAGGCACTGAGAAAAAAGGGAGATAACCCTCATTTATTGATTATGACCGCAACTCCTATACCGCGAACGCTGGCTCTTACACTATATGGCGACCTGGATCTTTCTATAATCGATGAATTGCCACCTGGCAGACAGATAATAAAAACTCGCTGGCTAAAACCGGAGGAAACATACAAGGCATATAATTTTATCCGCAAACAGGTAAATGAAGGGCGGCAGGTTTTTATTATCTGCCCTTTGGTAGAAGAATCTGATTCCATGCAGGCAAAAGCCGCAACCAAAGAGTATGTTCGCTACCAACAGGAAATCTTCCCCAATCTGCGTATCAGCCTCTTGCATGGGCGCATGAAAACTTCAGAAAAAGAAAAGGTTATGAAAGAGTTCTACGCTGGGCTGACAGACATCCTGGTCGCCACTCCGGTGGTTGAAGTTGGAATCGACGTCCCAAATGCAACGGTCATTATGATAGAAAGCGCCAATCGTTTTGGATTATCTCAGCTTCACCAGTTTCGCGGTCGGGTAGGACGTGGCGAGCATCAAAGTTATTGCATGCTCTTATCAGAAAGTACCACCGAAACAGGTGCAGAGCGTTTGAAGGCAATAGAAGAACTTCAAGATGGTTTCAAGTTGGCAGAAAAAGATTTGGAGCTACGTGGTCCGGGAGAGTTCTTCGGTACACGCCAATCTGGAATTCCAGATCTTAAAATGGCACGCTTGAGTGATGTACCACTGCTTGAATTGGCACGGCAGGAAGCAATAAATGTTTTTCAAACCGATCCTGGGTTAAACAAACCCGGGCACGCCCTTCTCGCAGAGGAGCTAGTTCGGGTTTGGCAAGATATCGGCGTTGATAATAACTGATGACGCTGAACCAAGACTTGCCAGAAATCGCAAAGCAAATCTGGCTATGATATAATCTACCTTTCTGATTATTATGACTAATATACTTACACTTAAAGAAAAGTTAACGTTCGAAATTGAGAACGCCTTGAAGGCTGCCCAGGCTGATGGAAGCTTGCCGCAGGTGCCTATTCCTGCTATTGTTCTGGAACATCCCCAAAGACAGGAACACGGCGATATAGCCACCAGCCTGCCGCTTAAATGCGCTCGTGCAATGGCTAAAAAACCAGCTGATATTGCCAGTGAAATCACCCGTTATCTTCCCCCAATGCCCGAGATATCCAAAGTTCAGGTAGCATTACCAGGTTTTATTAATTTCACCCTTTCTTCTTCCTGGCTTTCTGCACAAATAGAAAAGATTATCTCCAACCCCGATAGTTGTTCAAAAATTGACCTGGGTAAAGGTCAGAAAGTCCAGGTTGAGTTTGTCAGCGTAAACCCGACTGGCCCGCTTCACGTAGGACATGGCCGCGGCGCAGTTCTTGGTTCTACTCTTTCTAACGTACTTGAAGCCTCTGGATATAAAGTCAGCCGGGAATACTATATTAACGATGCTGGCAGCCAGATAGATGCTTTTAAACACACTCTTTTTGCAAGGTATCAACAGGAGTTTGGCATTTCCGCCGAAGTACCACAGGAAGGCTATTTTGGCGCTTACATGATAACCCTTGCTCAGAAGCTGATTGTTGAATCCGGCAGAAAATATCTTGATATGCCTGTCGAGAATGCCATATCTGAACTGGGCGAACTCGGGCTTCAAAAAATGATTGGTGCAATCAAAAAGGAGCTTTCTGGCTTACGCGTTGAATTTGATGAATGGTTCTCTGAACGCTCATTATATAACGATGGTTACTTTCAAAAAGCAATAAGCATATTGCAGGAGCGTGACTTCCTTGTTAGCAAGGAGTTTGCCACATGGTTTGTTTCCACCAGTCTGGGAGACAGCAAAGATAACGTTGTAATCAGGAGCGACGGCTCCCCCACATATTTCGCAGCCGACATTGCTTATCACTACAACAAATTCGTTATCCGCGGCTTTGACCGTGTTATTGACATATGGGGAGCTGACCATCAGGGCCATGTTTCACGAATGAAAAGTGTACTGAGTGCTATGGATATAGACCCTGACAGGCTGGATGTTATCATTTCACAAATGGTGACACTGAAACGTGGTGGGGAACTGGTGCGTCTCTCCAAACGAAGCGGAGAACTTGTAACACTTTCTGAAGTGGTGGAAGAGGTTGGCCCAGATGCTTGCCGTTATTTTTTCCTCTCCCGTTCGGCAGACTCTCAAATGGATTTTGATCTTGAGCTGGCACTAAAGGAATCGTCGGAGAATCCTGTGTATTATATCCAGTATGCACATGCGCGCATCGTTAGTATTCTTCATCTGGCTCAGGAAGAATCAATACCACCCGACGATGGTGACACCATGTTACTGAAAGGTTCGTACGAGTTAGCCCTGATGAGAAAACTCGCAGAACTCCCTGAAGTTATTGAGCTGGTAGCGAAATCACTCGAGCCCCACCATCTGGCTTATTATGCCCTTGACCTGGCTACCTTATTCCACAGCTTTTATAAGCAATGCCGTGTTGTGCAAAAGGATAAGCCCGAACTATCTCGTGCCAGACTAAAGCTGGTCATTGCGGCCAAGTCGGTGTTTGCCGCAATGCTTGATCTTATGGGAATGAGCAGTCCCGACACCATGTAATTATTTGCAGCTGTTTTTCAGTGATTTTATAATATATTTTTAGGTAAACATTTACAGTGAAAGAATATCTCGTAATGCAATTTCCTGTTGCTCAATTACTGAAAAGTGGTGTTGGTGCAACACGTGAATATGATGTAGACGATAATGTGTGGATCTTCAGCGAATCGCAACCTGAACGTGTAAGAGGGGTTGTTAGCCTGCTTCGTACTTCCAACGGGATACTTGCTCGCGCGCATCTTTCTACAAATGTCGAGCTTGAATGCGCACGTTGCCTGAAGTCATATCGACACGTACTTGAATTTGATTTTGAAGAGGAATATCTTCTGGTACTTGATATTTTTGAGCAAGAGGGCCTCGACGGTGCTGATGACGATGAAATTTTTACGATCGACGAGAATAATATTTTGGATATTACAGATGCAGCCCGTCAATATGCTATACTTGCAATGCCTATGAAGGCACTTTGTCGGTATGATTGCCCGGGCATAGAAATATAATAAACGGAGAAATGAATGGGAGCCTTACCAAAAAGAAAAATATCGAAATCTCGCAAAAATCGGCGGCGCAGTCATATCCAGACTGCTAAATTGCCTGCTCTGGTAGAATGCAGCGAATGCCACTCTATGCGCTTGCCGCATGTTGTATGTCCAGTATGTGGAACATTTAAAGGACGTGAAATAATAGAAGTCAAGCAACCTAAATCCATATAAGGTTTTATTGATATCGTGTCAATGGTTAGCTCGCGCCGTAAAGCAAGAGGCCTGGCGTTACAAGCATTGTATGAGATTGATCTGATGGATCATTCAGCAGATCGTGTAGCTGAAAGCACACTCGACGGCGCAGAGCTATCGGACGATAATAAAAACTTTGTCAGGAGCCTGATTACCGGTATCATCACCAATCATGAAAAGCTTGATACCTACATAGCGCGTTTCGCACCAGCCTGGCCACTTGATCAGCTGGCAGTCATTGATCGCAATATCCTGCGCCTTTCCATCTATGAGCTTCTGTATGTACAGGATACACCCATCAAGGTCGCCATTAATGAAGCAATAGAGCTGGCTAAATCTTATGGGAGTGATAATTCTCCCAAATTTATTAACGGTGTATTAAGCTCCGTTTATGTGGCAATTGCCAAAAATAGAGATACCCTTCATCAAGATTGATTCTAATTCCGTCCGCCAGGCAAATCCCGGCTTTTTAATTTCGAGAGCGATACGATATGGATGTATAATGACTCCATCTTTACGCCAATCTGAATAGCCGGCAGGATCAAAGCGAAGACCTTGGTATGGCAATAGAATAATTTTATCATCTTCAGAGCTAATAGTTCCGATGCCCGCTTTCCTTGCCAGCAACTTGATTCTGACACCATAAATTAAATTGGCTGTTTCTTCAGGTATACCTCCAAAACGATCAATCAATTCAGCACGAAAATCCTCAAGATCTTCATGGTTATCAAAACCCGCCAGACGCCTGTAAAGAAGAAGTCTTTCATCATCGTCTGTGACGTAGTATTCAGGAATCAGCATTACTAAAGGAATATTGATTTCCGGCTCGGGCAAGTTTTTTTCAGGTTTTACGACTTGTCCAGAAAGACTCGCCTTTTCTTCAGCAATAGCTGCTTTTAATAACTCTGTATACATGTTGAGCCCAACAGCGGCGATATGACCACTCTGATGAGTACCCAGCAATGTACCAGAGCCTCGTATTTCAAGATCTTTCATTGCAATATTAAAGCCTGAACCAAGTTCGGCCAATTCATAAATTGTTTGTAACCGCCTTCGCCCATCTTCGGTAAGTTTTGCGTCTTCATCATAAACAAAATACGCATATGCACTGGTAGCACCCCTTCCAACACGTCCTCGTAACTGATGAAGCTGTATAAGGCCGAATTTATCTGCCCGATTTACTATTAGAGTATTAGCGTTGGGAACATCAAGGCCCGATTCGATTATGGTGGTGCAAACTAAAACATCGATTTTCCCGGAAGTAAAA
Source organism: uncultured Dehalococcoidaceae bacterium (assembly GCA_964398255.1). Classification (GTDB taxonomy): domain Bacteria; phylum Chloroflexota; class Dehalococcoidia; order Dehalococcoidales; family CSSed11-197; genus CSSed11-197. Next base: position 11,645 of record CAYNLZ010000007.1, on the reverse strand, counting down.
TCAGTCATCACTTGGGCAAGCTCATTTTCTTCCATCTGTCCATGAGCAATAGCAAAACGCGCTTCAGGGACAATATCTTTTAATTTATGACTCATTTCACTAATACTTCTGACCCGATTATGAACAAAAAACACCTGGCCATTGCGTTCAACTTCGCGCATGATTGCTTCACGGATCAGTTGGGGATTAAACTTTGCCACAGTTGTATGCACCGGCAATCGTTCCTCTGGCGGTGTTTCTATCGTACTCATATCTCTCACACCAGTAAGAGCCATATAAAGAGTTCTTGGTATGGGAGTTGCACTCATTGCCAATACGTCAACCTCGGCGCGCTTCTTTTTTAAATACTCCTTGTGCTTGACGCCGAATCTTTGCTCTTCATCTATAATTATCAAACCCAAGTTCTTGAATTTCACATCTTTTTGGAGCAACCGGTGAGTACCTATGATAATATCAACGCTTCCATTTCCAAGGCGTGAAATTATCTCTTTTTGTTCGTTTTGGGTTTTAAACCGGCTCAATGATTCTATAATAACCGGGTAGGCCCCCAATCGTTGCATAAAGGTTATGTAATGTTGCTGGGCCAAAAGAGTGGTTGGAACAAGTACAGCTACTTGCCGATTATCCTGTATTGCCTTGAAAGCAGCTCGTATAGCCACTTCTGTTTTACCATAACCCACATCTCCCAACAGTAACCGATCCATGGGCCTTGCGCGGGACATGTCTTTTTTTATACTTGCAAGAGCAGTGAGTTGGTCCGGGGTTTCCATATACGGAAAGGACGCTTCCATCTCGCGTTGCCAAATGCTATCCTCGGAATAACTAAACCCCTCTATGATTTCCCGTTTGGAATATAATGCCAGTAACTCGGTAGCAATTTCTTTTACCGCTTCTGCTGCCTTTTCACGAGTATTATGCCATTGTGATGTGCCAAGGCGGTTTAGTGAAGGAGCGGCTCCAGAAGAACCATGGTAACGGCTTACCCTGTTTATTTGATCAACAGGCACATATAATCGATCCTGCTCAGCGTATTCAAGGATTAGAAATTCATGTGGGAGCTCTCTGTCGCCCATTTTTGTAATACCAGCAAACCGAGCTATTCCATGATCTATATGTACCACATAATCTCCTGGCTTGATATGATCGACGGTAATAGTCCGCTTGGACCGCGCCTTTGATGGCTGCCTGTTTTGCCTTGTAAAACCAAGTATTTCAGCATCAGTGTAAAGAAAGAATTTATTATCAAGGTTCCAGCCCCCGTCAAGAATTCCCTTGCGCAGTGCTACGTGTCCAGTTAACAGTTCACTTGATTCTCCAGTGATAATTGACGTTGGTATTTTTTCTTCCTGCAGAATGTCGTTAATCCTTTCAGCCTGGTGTGACACAACAAGAATTTCTTTCCCATCTTTTAACAAGCGTCCTACGTCAGCACTGAAACGTTCATAACTTCCGCCAAATTTATCAAGAGGTTTAAAGTCAAACCTGAACAATTCAATATCTGTTTCCGGCTCCCAACTATACATCCATAAAGTGGGGTTCTGAGCAACTCTCTCTTCGATTTGCTGCCAGTTGAAATAGGAAGATGGCATTCCCCCTGGAAGCAGGCCGCTTGAAACATATGCCTGTCGAGCCTTGGAGTCTTCAGTATTTATATTAGAGATAGTCCATTGCACATAATCAGCATCATCAAATATCAAAACGCTGTTAGATGGGCAATAGTCGAGAATAGATTCAGTAAAAAACAAAGGCCCATAGTACGATGCATGAGGCAAGTATTCCCTATTCACCAATTGATCTATATCCTGGCGTATTTCTGCATAGACTTCTTCGCCAAGATTGCCACTTTCAAGTTTATCAAACTGGTTTTTGATATCCTCCCTGGGCATAAAAAGAGCAGCGCTCATTTCAGTAACAGGCGGAGCGCTTACTTCTTCAATTACTGCTATTGACCGCTGTGTCACTGCATCAAACTCTCTTATTTCTTCGACTTCATCCCCAAAAAAATCAATGCGCACAGGTCTTTCGGCACCAACCGGGAACACATCAAGAATTCCACCCCTTCTGCTAAAATCACCTGGCATGGTAACCGTACTTTCCATTGTATAACCGATGCGTTGCAAGTGAAGAACTATTTCGAGCGGGTCAATCATCTGCCCCTGCTTTATGCTAACGCGATTATTGATAAACCGGTCATATTCGACTGTTCTGAAGGCAAGATTTCGAGCTGTAAGTATTATTACGGGTGGCGCACTATCTGAAGTATAGGCGGCAAGTTGTACCAAAGACTCAACCCGTTCTCGTGCATTTAACCTGTTCTCTGGTAAACGCTGGTATTGCAAAAACTCGTTTTCTGGTAATACTACACATGCTTCACGTTCAAGCCAAAAGTCTATTTCGTCCTTCAACTGCGTGGCACGTTTTGGGCTTGAAGTAATAACTATCAACGGTGTGTTTATCTTGTTAAACAAACTGGCTATGAAGAAAGGCCGGGCTGCTTCGGCAATAACCGCCTGGATAGCTTCGCGCCTGTTTATATTTTCTTCTATCCTGAAAAAATCAGGTTGTTTAGTAATATCTATTATCATAAATTAAATATTTGGCACTTTGAACATTACAAGACCATGTGATGGTGAGGACTAATCCAAAAAGAACAGCTCAATATATTAACACGGGGCTTGAGCACCTTCAAACACTCCTGACTATTAAACGTAATCTGATTTACTCCTAAAATGTCGTTCCATCACTTCCTCGTGGCGACCAGTATTTAAAAATTCCTGCTTGTGGTATTAAGCCATTTTTTGGCCTGTTTCATGTTGAGTTGCTATAATGAACTGATTTCTGTTTATGATAAGCTTTAAATGACAAGTAACAATAATACAAGACAGCGCGTTGTAATTAAAGTTGGTACCAGCATTCTCACCAGCTCTTCTCCCCGGCTTGACCCTGCAGCTATATCGCGCCTGGTGAGCCAGATTGCCTTTCTTCAGAAAAAGGGTCACGAGTTGATTTTGGTCAGCTCCGGGGCTTGCGCGGCTGGTAAAGAAAAAACAGGTAAGGTCACTGGTTTTGCCGGCATTGCCGAGCGTCAGATATATGCTTCAGTAGGCCAGAATCGGCTGATGAACGTTTATGAAGAATCATTTAATGAGCATGGCATAACAATAGCACAGGCATTGCTTACCAAGCACGATCTTTCTAACCGTTCCGGATACCTGAACGCAAGAAATACCTTTTTGGCTCTTCTTGATTTAGGAATCGTTTGTATAGTCAATGAAAACGACGTTGTTGCGATCGACGAAGTGCGTGAAGAAAAATTTGGCGAAAATGACAAGCTCGCCGCCATGGTTGCCAACCTTGTTGATGCAGATTTACTGCTGATACTTTCTGATGTTAATGGTCTGTATAACCAGGATCCACAAAAATATCCCGAAACCGCGGAGCTCCTCCCTGTCGTTAAAAAGATTGACAGTAAAATTTGCAAGATGGCAACAGGGAGCTTCAATAAGGCTTCTACAGGTGGGATGATTGCTAAACTTGAAGCGGCCCGTGTAGCGACTGAATCCGGCGCCACTGTTATTATTGCCAGTGGCAAAGAACCTGACGTTATTACACGAATCCTGGCGGGTGAAGAAATTGGCACCAAATTCCTTCCTTCTGCAATCCACAAGGAAAGCCGGCAACGATGGCTTCTTTCAGGTTTGTGTATCCGGGGGAGTCTGGTTATTGATGACGGTGCCAAACAAGCATTGCTCCGGCATAAACGCAGCCTCCTGCCTGCAGGTATCGTCAATGTTCGTGGTAAATTCAAACGGGGCGATGCAGTTGATCTGTATGATACTGAAGAAAATCGCTTCGGTAGCGGGTTAACTAATTACAATAGTAACGAACTTGATACTATTAAGGGTCTTCACTCGTCCAAAATTACAGAAACCCTGGGATATGATTATGGAACCGAAGTAATACACCGTAATAATCTGGTGATTTTATAATAAAGGAGATACAATGCCAACCGGACACCTTTACAATGCCAACGATGGAAATTTAATAGTCGATGTTAACTATCGCCTGATCGTAGACAGGCCCGACCGCTGGTGGGGAGAGTTGACCCTTAACGACTTCAAACGAATCAAAGACGGTGATAGTTATCTAATATTATTAGAAGACGGACGAAAGGGCAGGTGTTTCCTTCGGAAAAAGGTCAATCGTGCTGTCCAGGGTCTTAGCCCACTCTATTGCTATCAATTTAACGGAAACGGTGATCTGAAAGAATAATTTAAAGACTTCAGTTTCCGGCAAATAATACTTTCAATCAATATCAGGCTTCTTTGTTACATTAGTTTTCGGGTTTCCTTGGAAATATAGCAGCCTAATGATATTATAAGGTAGCTTTTGCTTGTCAAAAGTAATTTTCGTGCATGGATGAGCACTATCAACGGGGGTATGGTATGCCTGCATATATGGAAGAAGTCAGCACTCGGGCAGAACGCGCACGTTCTGCATCAAAAAGCCTGGGGTACGCCTCAACAGAAATGAAAAACCTGGCACTCCGTTATATTTCTGATTCACTGATAGACAATATTGACGCCATTATTCAAGCTAACAAGATTGATTTTGACCTGGCAAGCAATTCCGGTATGGATGAAGCAATGCTGGATCGGCTTATGCTTGACGAGTCGCGCATAAAAGCCATGTCTGATGATGTATTAAAGGTAATGGCTCTACCTGATCCAGTTGGGGAAATGATAGAAATGCGCACCCTGCCCAACGGTTTGATAATTGGCAAAAAGCGCGTTCCGTTGGGTGTGATTGCCAGTATTTACGAAAGCCGGCCTAACGTTACAATAGATATCTCCAGCCTCTGCATTAAAAGTGGCAACGCCCTCATACTTCGCGGGGGCAAGGAGGCATTTAATTCCAATAAAGCCCTGGCTGACCTTGTTCGATACGCCTGCGAAAAGGCTGGGCTTCCAGAAGGATCTGTTGAATTCATTCACAATACCAACCGTGAGCTTGTCACTTATCTCCTTAAAATGAATCATATGATTGACATGGTTATCCCTCGTGGAGGGGCGGGCTTGATAAATGTCGTTAGATCGAACTCTACCATACCTGTTATAGCAGGTGGGATTGGGGTATGCCATACGTATGTCGATTCCGCTGCAAATATTGACGATGCCATTGACATTGTATTCAACGCTAAAACACAACGTCCAACTGTTTGCAACGCTTTGGATACGGCTATCGTTCACCATGACATTGCCCCTGTATTTCTCCCCCGTCTCGCAGAACAATTATCTAATGCAGGTGTTGAAATGCGTGGGGATGCACGCGCTCTTGGTTTGATAAAAGACGCAGGATTTAAATGTGTGCAGGCTTCTAACGAGGACTGGGGGAAAGAATTCCTGGCTCTGATAATAGCCATTAAAACTGTAGATAACCTGGATGAAGCTCTGAAGCACATCGCCAACTACGGATCTGGTCATTCAGAAGCAATAGTCAGCGAAGATTATTCTTCCGTGATGCGTTTTCTGGACGAAGTAGACGCCGCTTGCGTCTACGCCAATGCCAGCACTCGTTTTACAGATGGTGCGCAATTTGGCCTCGGTGCGGAATTAGGCATCTCAACGCAGAAAATGCACGCCAGAGGGCCACTTGGCCTCAAAGAAATAACCTCATACAAATGGGTCATTTTTGGTAATGGGCAGGTCCGTCCTTAAGGCAAACTTATACCCATCTCCCGAATTGTATCTTGCTGAATCTTGAGCAACTCACGGATACCCTGCTCAGCCAAATCCAGCATCTCGTTCATATGGCTGCGAGTGAAGGGTTTCTCTTCTGCTGTTCCCTGGACTTCAACCAATTTTCCATCTGAAGTCATGACAACGTTGAAGTCAACATCGGCACCACAGTCTTCTTCATAATTCAAGTCCAGTAATATTCTACACTTTGAGATACCAACACTTGTAGCGGCGACTGCATCTTTCAAAAACATGGTTTTTATCAAACCCATGCGAGCCATATTGTGAATTGCCTGATACAAAGCGATATATGCGCCAGTAATTGAAGCTGTACGTGTGCCACCGTCTGCCTGAATCGCATCGCAATCTATTGTAATAGTGCGTTCGCCAAGTAAAGCCAATTCAGTTACCGCTCGCAGCGACCTGCCGATAAGCCTTTGAATTTCCTGGTTACGACCTGAGACTTTCCCAAAAAAACCATCTCGCGACGTTCGGGTTGAGGTTGCTCTTGGCAGCATAGAATACTCAGCCGTAACCCAGCCACTTCCGCTACCCCTTAAAAATTGAGGTACCCTATCTTCAACAGAGGCAGTGCACGCTATCATTGTATTACCCATTTCTATCAAGACCGAGCCTTCGGCATAACGCTGAAAACCAGGGGTAATTTTTACCTTTCTTAATTCGTTCCAATTCCTTCCATCAACACGTTTCATAATGTCCCTTTCTATATATATTTTTTGAATTATACCATTGCCAGGCGTCTACGCCTTTGTATCGCTATTTATTGTGGTGCGATTTATGATTTCCACGGTTTTAGTAAATAAATAACTATATATTTTGCAAATGTTCCACAAGCCAATCAAGTGCCGCTTCGGCAAACAGGGTTTTGTTTTGCGCTCGTGCCCCATTAAAAACAAATTGCCGGCTTGTTGTGCCTGCCTTGTCAGCAATGGCTATATACACTGTTCCGACAGGCTTTTCATCACTACCACCACCTGGGCCAGCAATGCCAGTATCGGCAATACATATATCTGAATTTAACGCACGCCGACCACCTTTAGCCATTTGCCGTGCTACTTCATGGCTCACCGCGCCATAACGTAAAAGGGATTCCATCTTGACTCCAATGAGTTTTTGCTTAATTTCATTGGAATAGGCTGTAATTGAGCCTTTATAATACACAGACGATCCACTAACATTTGTAATGCGGTGACTTATTAGCCCACCAGTGGCCGATTCCACCACTGCCAATGTGAGTCCTTTTTCCGTTAATAACCGCCCCAACCGGGATTCCAAAGTCTTCATATTAAAATCACCCAATTATAGACTATAAGCTATTAATTGTGTTAATATCGCCATATCAAACTATTCGATAAATACTCTCTTTGGAGGCGGATATGGCAACCATAAGCCTTATTTTCACCCTTCTCGGCCTGACAACCACAGCGGCTGGCGTATTAACCCTTTTTGAAATACTGTCTCCCTTTATCACTGCCGACCTTGCTCTTTCTTCAATGTTATCAACCACATTATTTTGGTGGGCTATTTCAGTTATTCTGATTTTAGCCGGAATTGCTTTCGGCGTATACCCATCCATTACAAATCACAAAGCTAAAAATGACTAAGAGTTGCCGCCTAAACCTCAAGATATCTCCAAATGCCCGGGTAAACGAGGTTGTTGGGATTCAAGAAGGGATTATTAGCATAAAAATAAAGGCTCCTCCCGTAGAAGGTAAAGCAAACATTGAGCTTATTGGCTATCTTAGCAACCTGCTGGATATCCCTAAATCTAACGTAGATATCATCCGAGGCCACACATCCAGAAACAAGACTGTTGAGGTTGTTGGCCGTACTCCTGAAGAAGTTGCTTCAAGAATGGGTCTTTTGTGATATTCCGAGGCTATAGGTTTCAGCCCATAGCCTCGGTTATACTTTTATTTTTTCGCCAGCAACTTGGCCAGGTTTATTAGCGTCCTTGTCGGTACTCCGGTTCCACCTTTTGGCCAATATTTTCGGTCTTTGTCAATCATCGCAGTTCCGGCTACATCCATGTGAACCCACGGAGTCTTTTCAATAAATTCGCCCAAAAACAAAGCCGCTGTTATGGCACCACCGTCTCTGCCGCCAACATTTTTAACATCTGCTACATCGCTCTTATATTGTGCTTTGTATTCATCATACATAGGCAACTGCCACATATACTCACCTGCTTCTTCCCCTGCTGCAATTACCTGATTTACCAATTCCTGGTCATTTGTAAACACTCCGGTAGCTACCTCCCCGAGGGCAATAACACATGCGCCTGTGAGTGTAGCGACATCCACAATACGCTTTGCACCAATTTTTTCGGCATATGCAAGTACGTCAGCTAACGTCATACGGCCTTCTGCATCGGTAGAAATAACTTCAATAGTTTTTCCAGACATAGCCTTTACCACATCACCCGGACGTTGCGCTGTACCGCTGGGGAGATTTTCAACCGCCGCTACCAGCGCAGCCACATTTATAGCCAATTTTAAATCAGCAATGCCTTTGATTGCGGCAATTACTGAAGCTCCCCCGGCCATATCCATTTTCATAGCTTCCATTTTATTATCAGGCTTAATTGATATGCCACCCGAATCAAAAGTTACAGCTTTCCCGACCAATGCCAGGTCAATATCCGGGCTTTCAGTTCCCTTGTATTTTAAAACCATAAATTTGGGAGCATTGCATGAACCCTGGGCCACGGCAAGTGTCGCTCTCATCTCCAGCTCTTCCATTTTGGCTTGTTCCATTATCTCTATCTCGAGATTGTTCTGTTCGGCAACTTCTTTTGCTATTCTCGCCATATCCTCCGGCTTCATAAAATTGGCGGGTTCATTAGCCATGTCTCTTGCCAGATTTGCCGCTTCGGCAAAGATTTTTCCAATTTTGATGCCTGCGTCAATTTGCTCTTCGTCACCCTTACTGGCAACATAACTGATTTGCTCAATTCCATTCCCGTCGTCAGACGATGTAAAGTATTTTGTAAAACTCCAGGCACCTAATTCGGCCCCTTCAGCAAGAAGCTGTGCAACGACAGGCGCGCTCGTCCCAATCAATTCGTCGTCAGGTATTTTAAAAGCGATATCTTTTACCCCTTTTTTCCCGAGGGTTTTACAGACACTACTTGCAGCTTGCCGCAGTACATCCGGTTTCAAATCGCCCTTCTTACCCAGCCCGCACACTACTATGCGTTGTGGAACAACTTTCCCCATGCTATGAATTACGGTTACTTCACCAACTTTTCCTTTAATTTCACCTGTTTCTATCAGCTGTTTTATTGTTCCACCAAGCTCAGCATCAATAGTTTCAAGTGATTTTGACAGATTTTCCTGTTCTTGAAAATAGAATACTGCCATGGCGCTGGTTTCTACCACAGATGCATTTTGAATAATAACTTTATGTAACATACATGCTCCTCTTTTGATTTATAAACACTGAATCTTATTATAACGTTGAGAGCCCCCGGGACCAAACCCCTGAGTCTGGTAAAGTATCGCGTTAGGCTATTTCATCAACAAATATTATTGATCTTGCTCAACGTACTGGCTTGCAACTTTCATAGCACAATATTCACCACACATTGTGCAAGTTGAAACGCTACTCCCAGCCTTTTTGAGTACCTTTTCAAACTGGACCGGGTCAATCGCAAATTCTTTTTGTGTTTCCCAGTCGAGCTTTTTCCGTGCGCGTGACATTGCCAGGTCTTTTTCTTTTGCGCCCTTAACACCTTTTATGACGTCTGCGGCATGAGCAGCAATACGAGACGCTATGACTCCGTTTTTTACGTCGTCAATTTCAGGGAGGGCAAGATGCTCTGAAGGTGTAACATAGCAAAGGAAATCAGCTCCTGCCATTGCGGCGATTGCGCCACCAATAGCGCTGGTTATGTGGTCATATCCGGCTGCTATATCAGTCCCCAGTGGCCCTAATACATAAAAAGGCGCCCCGTGGCATAACTCTTTTTCAAGTTTAACATTTGCTTCAATATGATCTAATGGCAGATGTCCTGGCCCTTCAACCATAACCTGCACGCCAGCTTTCCGCGCGCGCTCAACAAGAGAGCCCAAAACCATTAGCTCTGCGATTTGCGCCGCATCAGTAGCATCTTCTATGCACCCGGGACGCAAACCATCTCCAAGGGAAAGAGCTACGTCATGTCTATGCGCAATCTCCAGTAACCGGTCGTATTGTTCATACAAAGGGTTTTCTTGGTCGTTATGCTTTATCCAGCCAGCAAGGAATGCTCCACCTCGACTCACAATACCGGCAACTCTTGGATTTTTTTCCAGTATTTCCAGCACATGGCGGGTAACTCCACAATGAACAGTTATAAAATCAACTCCGTCCATTGCTTGTTCCTCAATCGCACCAAAAATGTCATCAGTAGTCATTTTTACGATTGCGCCACGTTCCTTGATTGCCTTCATCGCTGCCTGATAAACCGGCACAGTCCCCAACGGTACAGTGCACCGCTCAAGAATCTTGCGCCTGATTGCGGTTATATCTCCACCGGTGCTCAGGTCCATTACAGCGTCAGCTCCTGCCTGGATAGCAGTAGCAAGTTTTTCCAGCTCAAAATCAAGGGTACTGGCATCCGAGGACGTTCCAATATTGGCATTAACCTTCGTTGACAGCCCGGCACCAATACCTTTTGGCAGTAGATTTTTATGCCCTGGGTTTGCTGGAATAACTACCGTTCCTTTAGCCACCTTTTGTCTTAGGCAGTTAGCTTCAAGTCCTTCCTGCTCAGCAACTTTCTGTAATTCTGGCGTAATTATATTTTTTCTTGCTTTTTCAAGTTGTGTCATATCTCTCCTCTAAATAAAAAACCAGGGTCTGAGAATAAACCCAGCGTCCCTGGCTCGATACCGGCTTCCCTACGCTTGCATTATCAAGGTCAGGTACGAGGGTTGCCTGTTTAGGCTCTCAGCTATGTCGCTCCCCTAGCGGTTACTTAAAATATAACACATAACTAACTCAATCCAAAACTGAACAAGGCTAATTTGCTATAATAATGCGGGGCGAATATTTGGAAAACTTAAACAATGCAGCTACATATTTTGGTATAAATCTGAATCCTGTACAGATTGAGCAATTTGCTATTTATCGCCGCGAGCTTTTACACTGGAATAAATCTCTTAACCTTACCTCTATTACTGACCCGGAAGAAATCGTATACAAACACTTTGCAGATTCACTTTCAATAATTCCTGCAATGGACTTGAACGGACACGAGGAAAATCTTGCAGTTATTGATATCGGCACCGGTGCTGGATTTCCCGGTATTCCTTTAAAAATTGCCCTTCCAGATATAGAACTTGCATTGGTTGATTCCACGCGAAAAAAAATGCGTTTTGTCGAACATGTTGTTAGCGCTCTTGGATTGAAAGATGTCGCTGTTCTTGCCAGTCGCGCCGAAGAACTTGCCCATGATCCAATTCATAGAGAATCTTACCAATACGTTCTGTCGCGTGCAGTCGCTAAATTACCGGTTTTAGCAGAATTATGTCTCCCTTTTTGCGTGCCAAACGGAAGATTTATTGCACAAAAGAAAGGTGATATCACGGACGAAGTTAAATCTGCACACACTGCCTTTAATATACTTGGAGCAAAACTGCACAAAGTACTTCCAGTTACTTTACCAGGCTTGGATGATTCACGTTTTCTGGTTGTTGTTGATAAAATATCTCCAACTCCTGCTGGATATCCAAGAAGGCCTGGTATTCCGTTAAAACGTCCGTTATAATACGTTTTTCATTTTTTCCTGGACAAATTCTTGATTGTAAGACTCATCACATATAGTATAATAGTAGAGAAAGAGGTAAACCATTTTGATGAATACAAACACATGGGAAGAAAAGACTGACTTCGGCGAGAAGC
>CAYNLZ010000006.1:2849-28517 GCA_964398255.1 uncultured Dehalococcoidaceae bacterium | reverse complement strand
CCAATGTCAATCAAACGCTCATTATAGAAAAATATACTCCCTGAGTCAATTTATCATATTCCCTGTTATAGTTCCATCTCTCATACCCTGCTCCTTCATCCGCCTGACGATGACCCTGTCTATGTGATCCTCAATAATACGAGTACCACTGAGACCACCAGGGCAAGATGAGACAAACAAACGGAGTAGTAAGCAAAACCGAACTTATGGACGATAGATAGTTCAAACATATATTAATATATGTCGTATATACTTGACATTTAGTAACATGAGAATTATACTGATTGCAGGCGGTGGATAAGTGGCAAAGAATTTAAAAATCAAGTCGGCACGAGCGGCGTTAGATATGACACAAAAAGACTTGGCAGAGGCCGTAGGTATAAGCCGCCAAACCATGAACGCGATCGAAAAAGGTGACTATAATCCCACTATCAAATTATGTATTGCCATATGCAGGGTTCTTGGGAAAAGTTTGGATGAACTATTTTGGGAGAAAGAGATTGATGAATAAAAAAAAGGGTCTTGATGAATTACAACTAAAGCAGCGAAACAGTGCTGGAAATCAAATGTTTATGCTTATGTTTTACGCTCTCTTTTTAGAAGCGGGTCTATACGGTCTGGGGGTACGTTGGCTCAATTATCCTGCAAATATTATTACCATCATTTCGGTTTGCATGGGTATTTATCTAGTGCGTTTGTTTATCAATAATGCATATCTTTCACCATCGGCATTGCGCCGAAATAAAGCTATTTCATTAGTAATGGTATTCTTGTTCCTTGTCGCTCTAATTGCTACCGGTATCTTTTTGTTTTATCAACGAGAGCAAGGCGGAGTCCCTGCCCGTTACCCATATATTTTGATAATTGTTTTCGCTGTAGGGCTATTGTGTTCGTTAATAGTATGTGGTTTACAACAATTTGAAGGTAAACATTAAGAGCCTTTCATTCAGGCTCATCAATAACCTGCTTGTTCGAAACCATAACCCAATATATAGGATAAAAGGATGGCAGCCAGACTGGCTGTTATTTACTCCGTCGTTTTATTCAGTCTGTCGATAACCATAACACGTTGAGCAACCCCTCTCCCCAAAGCCAACCGAGAGCCTTTCACCTCAATGATGACCGGACCGGTTGTTTCAGGACTAACCAGCCTGATTTCAGCTCCTGGGACAACCCCCATATCACACAGCCGACACTTCAAGCCATGCCCGGCTGTGACTTCCACAACCTCCAGAGAATTATAAGCAGGTGCTAACGCAAGCGGAAAACTTTTTTCTTCCAAAACATGCCTTATTCTAATATTTTACTATCTTTGATTTTACTATATTTGATTTTTTTGCATCCGGCAACACAAGAATTTACTTGTTCAGGGTTTCTCTTGCCATGGTTAAGATAATAATTAAAACCTTCCAGCCAACAAGGCCTTCCCTGAGGGCAACTCTCTACGTATTCCATAAATTGGTTCAATCTTTCTACACTGACAGGGCTAAGGCAGTGTTCAGCACGGCAAGCATCTTCAGAAGCTATATCTTCTTTTATATCAAGAACATCCATCATAAAATGCGTCAGTATCTGATGGCGCTTATAAACATCGCGCGCTACCCTCAACCCTTTCTTTGTAAGGTGGATCTCTCCGTACTTTTCATGAGTTGCAAGTTCATTCTTGACCAACCGCCTGATTGCAGACGTCACACTAGGTTTCGTTACTCCCATTTCTTCGCTGATTCTTGTAACAGTAACCCTCTCTTCTTCTTCAGCAAGAAGCATGATAGTTTCCAGATAATCCTCAACGCTCGCAGAATGGCGCCTGGCCAAAACAGCACCTCTTAGTTAGTTGTACCTAACAATTATCGTTGAAAAATAAACGGATGTCAAGAAAAAGCAGTTAACCAAAATTCCAAGACCAGCTGCTCAAGCCACTTAAAAACCGACAACTGGCCACCCCGGAGAAGACATTATTGAGTATTTGTTAGTGGAGAGGTTACATTTTTATTGGACAGCAGAAAAAGTTTTTCAGTTAAAAACCTTTATAAGGAAAGAATTAAATTAGCAATCAAGAAATACAGACCTACTCCAAATATATCCACTATTGTAGTGATGAACGGAGCGGAGACCAGCGCCGGATCAACCTTGAAAAACCGAAATATAAAAGGCAACGACGCCCCCGTAAGTGTAGATATAACCGATATTCCCATTAACGTAATGCTTACAACAGCCGCAACTTCAAGGCTTCGCCCAAGTGAATATGCCCAAACCAGTACCAATGTTGCCAACACCACCCCAAGCATCAAACCAATGGTTGCTTCTCTTAAAATGATAGTAGTTGCGCGGCGAGGGGAAACTTCCCCGGTGGCAAGCCCTCTTATGACAACCGTTGCCGATTGAGAGCCAATATTCCCACCAGTGTCAATAAGTAAAGGAACAAAAGCAGCCAATATTACAACTTCCGCCAGCAACTTTTCCTGCCCTGCAATAATAGAACCGGTAACAGTATTCACAACTAGAAGTAAAAGTAGCCATCCCACCCGGCTTTTTACAACGTTAAGCAGGCTTGATACAAAATAACCTTTCTCTGTACCAGCCACAGCGCCAAAGCGGTGAATATCTTCAGTTGCTTCTTCTTCCAGAATATCAACGACATCATCCCAGGTCACGATACCAACTAGACGGTGCTCAGTATCTACCACTGGTATAGCCAGCAAGTCATAGTCTTTAAGCATTCGAGCAACTTCTTCCTGGTCCGTATAAGTACTGACAGTTTTTGGATTTTCAGCCATGATTTCTGATATCGGTGTTTCCGGATCTGTCAATACCAAATCTTTTAAACTAACTGTACCGAGTAATTTTCTACAGCTATCCATAACATAGGCTACAAGAATGGTCTCTTTTGCTACCGCCAGTTTGCGAATACGTTCCAACGCCTCGGCAACAGTCATTCGAAAATCCAAATCGATAAAATCAGGCGTCATCACCCTTCCGGCAGTATTTTCCTCATAACCAAGCAAGACCAATGTTGTTTGCCTTTCAGAGCAAGATAAAAGTTTTAATAATCTTCTGGCGACCTTGGCAGGAACCTCATCAAGAAGCTCAGCCCTGTCATCAGGTGGCATCGATTCGAAGAAATATTTCGCCCGGTTATCGGTAAATGCTTCCAATATCTTCGTCTGTTGGTTGATATCCAAATGATCAAATACTTGCATCGCCAAATCTTTTGGCAAAAGGCGAAAACTCATCAGGGCGCTACTATCGTCAACCTCTTTCAACAGGCCGGCAATATCAACGCCATCAAGCTTAATCAACTCTCCTCTGAGCTCTTTAAAATTCTTGCTCTCGAAAAGTTCTTTCAATAATGTGGAATTTAAAATTTGCTTTGACATAAACGGTGTAATCTTATCATATTAGCGATAGTTTTGATAACAGTAACCAATTTTGCAACCAACTCGCAAAATATCTTCACGACTGCCTCCAGGCTCTTGCTCCAGAAATTGATGATTTATGATAGAATTAACTTATACGGTCGGCTTATGAGGAGTTTTTATGTACAAAAAGATATTAGTTCCCCTTGACGGTTCCGAGTTGTCTGAAACCAGTTTGAGTCACGTAATGAGTCTAATGGAATGCAGTAATCCACCTGCCGTTGTATTGTTCCGGGCAAGAGAGCCGATGGATAGTGGCGCACGGCAACGCCTGAGTGCTGAACTGGCTCGTCAATTGGACGAAGCCTACCATGAAGAGTTAACAGAATACCTTGACAAAGTAGCCGCTACCCTTAAGGAGCAAGGCATAACTGCCGAAACTGTAGCCATTGCTGGCTCACCGGCAGAAAGCATTCTGGATTATGCGCAACAAAACAATGTGGACATCATTGTAATGAGTAGCCACGGACGAACCGGTATTGCTCGCTGGGCATTTGGAAGCGTTACTGAAAAAGTATTAAAAGAATCTCCCATTCCAGTACTGGTTGTCACTCACAAGGAAAAGTAGAAACATTTAATACCTGCCACCAAGCTACCAATCGAGCTTGCTACCCTCCCTTAGCGTTTGCACCAGGCTTTCCAATGGAATTGCCGCAAGTGTTTTAGGGTTAACCGTACCGGTAGCCGATAACCTGATAGCGATTTTTGCAGCGACCTCGTCTGAAGGAGCCTCAACTATGCTGATAAAGTCGTACTGGCCCAGGAGTGCGTACTGTGTTACGATCTTTCCTCCCAGCAGTTCAATTTCCTTATCCAACTCATCCTTTATCCAGTCCGGATTTTCATTAAATTTTTTACGCCCTTTGTCAGTAAGAACCATCAATTGAAGATAATGCGCCATGATAACCTCCTCACCAAGTTATTACATCTAATTAAATCATAACGACCCTCGCAACACAAGCAAGTAAATTGTAAATTCGGGTATAATGATGTTACGATGTTTCAATCATAATTGAGAGGTTTTGATGGTCAACTGGCAGCTTACAGCTAAAACAATATATTGCGATGCCGTTCAGGACGAAGTAACCATTTTTATACATAAAGACTGGTCTCCGGCTTGCACCGGTTTCAATCAAAATGCCGGCACCTCCGGTCAGCAATCAAAAGATTCACCTGTTGGCTCAGCCACTTCCAACAGCAAAAAGGGATGCACCGGATTGCCGTGTAAAATCACCACTGATTATATCAACAAGCTTATGGCAGAAGAGAGCGACGATGATGGATAAACCGGTAATTTTGGAAGTTGACGATATACATCTGTCATTCGGCGGGGTCCAGGCTCTCAAAGGAGTAAGTGCACACGTTAGAAGTGGGGAAATTCTAGCTGTTATAGGGCCAAATGGTGCTGGCAAGACCTGCCTGCTAAATTGCATCAACGGTTTCTATAAACCTCAAAAAGGCCGTATCGCTTTTAACGGACAGGACATAACAGGGATACGCCCAGATCGGGCAGCCAAAATGGGGCTGGCGCGGACTTTTCAAAATATAGAACTCTATACCGGACTCACAACTCTGGAAAATATTATGGCAGCCAGACATGTACACATGACGCAAAACATATTCACATCCGCCATGTATTTTGGCCCTGCACATAAAGAAGAAATTGCTCATCGCCGTGTTGCTGAAGATATAATTGATTTCCTCGAGATTGAACCTATCCGTAAAAGTATTGTAGGTTCGCTTCCGTATGGAATGCGTAAACGAGTGGAACTGGGCAGAGCCCTGGCTCTTGAACCGAGCATTCTCCTCCTTGATGAGCCTATGGCTGGCATGAACCTTGAGGAAAAAGAAGACATCGCGCGCTTCATTATTGATATTTTTGAGGGACAAGGGGAGACTTACAAAGATTCCCCCGTACTCAGAGACGGAGTAAAAAGCATAATTCTCATTGAGCACGACATGGGGGTGGTAATGGATATTGCTGACCGTATAATAGTACTCGACTTCGGTAAAAAAATTGCCGAGGGCACCCCGGACGAAATTTCCTCAAACCCCGAGGTTATTGCGGCTTACCTGGGCAAGTCAGCTTAAAACAGGAACGTACTAATCCCAAATGCGCATATCTTCAAATTTCCGATAACCCGGCTTGAAGTAATTTTCCGGCACAATATTTACACTGTCCAACTTCAAGCGGCACCTGGACTGAAAGTCACGCATGACGGCGCCGGTAATGCTTTTTTCGTCTGCCTTGGACTTCAAGCTAATAACCATCTCGGCAATGTCTTTTTGCTCTATTCGAGAGACCTTTATCTGGTAGTTAGATATTTCACCGAATGTTTTTATTATCTCATCGACCTCACGAGGCACTATAAACATCCCACGCACCTTTACCGCATCTCCTGTTCTGCCTAAAATTCCTGTCAACCGAGGAGAACTTCTCCCACAGAGGCATTGGGAAATGTCCAGGCTTGAAAGGTCCCCCGTTCCAAATCGGACCAACCCCCACGCCTTATTGTGAACAGGGGTAACGACAATCTCCCCAACCTCACCCACTTCCACCATTTTCCCGCTGGAGGGGTCTACAATTTCAATTGCATAGTCATCCATTAAATGGTAACCGTTCTTCTGGCTACATTCGTAAGCAATCACTCCTCCAGGCTCAGTCACTGCATAACCCTGATACGTATCAATGCCGTAATCGCTCTCAAGTATCTTCCGAACCGATGCGGCAAGAGGTTCACCGGTGAACCACGCTTTGTTCAGATTATAATCTTTTTTAAAATCGTCTCCATTTTCTTCTGCTTTTTTTATCAAAGCCATCAAAAAAGACGGGGTTCCTAAAAATCCGTTGACTTTAAGATGTTTCATGGCTCGTAACTGTGTTTCAGTATTACCCACACCGGTAACGACGACAGTAGCTCCGCACCCTCTAAGCCCTTCATGCATAAGAAGCCCTGCGGGTGACAGGTGGTATGTGAAAGTGTTTACAACAATATCCCCTTTTCTGAACCCCGCAGCCCACAAAGCCCGGGTAAACCATTCTATACTGGTGCTTTGTATTTCATATATAGGACCCGGTGAAATAAAAACTCTTTCAATATTTTCTTCAGTATCAGCGACAAAGCCGCCATAGGGTGGTTTTTCTTCCTGTAAGCGGATAAGGTCTTCCTTGCGGATTATTGGCATACGATACAAATCCTCGACAGTATCGATATCATCAGGCTTGACACCTGCTTCATTCAAAATACTCCTGGCAGCAGGGGAATTATCATAAATATGGCGTATCTGTAGCCGAAGCCTGCTGTCCAGGTAATTTTCTCTGGCTTCCACCGACATCGTTTCCCATTTATCGTAGTGCTCACTTTTTTTTATAGCCATCTTTTCCGCCTTTTATAATGCTTTAAATCCCGATAACTTTTTTTGGCTCCGGCAGCCGAGAGTCCTATGTAAAATTCTTTTACATCCTCATTATTTTTTAGAAATTCTGCAGTCCCATCAAGAACAATTCTGCCATTTTCCAGTACGTATCCATAATCGGCAATGCTTAAAGCTACTCTCACATTTTGCTCTACAATTAATACAGAGGTTTTCTGCTCTTGATTGAATCGTTTGATAATCTCGTAAATTTCTTCCACCAACATCGGCGCCAGCCCGAGCGAGGGCTCATCCAGCAGCATCATCTTCGGATCTGCCATCATGGCCCTTCCGATCACAACCATCTGCTGTTCGCCACCCGAAAGATAACCGGCAGTATTTTTTCTTAAATCTTTAATACGTGGAAAATAATGATAAACCATTTCCAGGTCTTGCTTGACTTCTTTTCGACCTTGTCGATTAAATGCTCCCACTGTTAAGTTTTCTTCCACGGTCAAGTGCTGGAAGATACGTCGCCCTTCCAGAGCCTGCACTATACCAAGACGTCCAATATCCTCGGGGCTTTTATTATCGATGCGAGTTTCGCACCAGTATATAGACCCATCAGAAACCTTTCCTTCTTCTACATGAAGAAGACCTGAAATCGCCTTTAAAGTTGTGCTTTTGCCCGCCCCATTGGCCCCAAGGAGCGCAACTACTGCTCCATCAGGAACATCCAGGGAAATTCCATGAATGACTCTTATGACGTTCAGGTATGTAACTTCTATATTTTTAACACTTAGCATGATTTTTAAGTAATCTATATTTTTCCGAACCAGTCCAATTTTTCGTACTCTATCACTGGTGCCTCAATCCAATCTGTCACCGGGTTTATATTTCCTCCCTGCACCTGAAAGACTCGTAGAGATTTAGATAAACGATTATCACCTGGAGTATAGCTTACCGGACCTTGAAGACCTTCTACATCGTAGTTATTGAGTGCTTTTATTCCATAGTCCTCAAAATTTTTCCACGCGCCCTGATTGCCTTTAGACAGAGATTCGTATCCAATTGCTTCTATGGCAAGCTCAGCCGCTTTTACCATAATAAGACTCTGACACCACGACGCAATATAATCCATGTTGCCAAAATCTGCTGGGTGATATCTTTGACAATACTCTTTGACCTTTGCCATTCCGGGGACATTATCGTCCCAGTTAACCGTTGGAAACAAACCATATACTCCTTCACTAACATCAGCGCCCGCAAGGTCCACAAGGGCTTTAGTCATCCCAGCGTGTCCGCATGCAATTTTCATTCTACCACCAGTCATACCCAACTCGTTGGCATTTTTTATAATAACCGAACTGGGTTTTGGCGTGCTCGCGATATAGAGTATGTCCGGATCAAGTGAGCGGATTGAATTCAGACTGGTTGTTTCAGATGTCGTTGAGGCAGTATGTTCAAATACGGGCTCCAATAATTCAATGCCCATCTCAGCGGCTTTTGCTCTTGCGCCATCATACGCTCCATATCCAGTAGAGTTATTGAGCAGGTGCATTACAACAGTTGGTTTACCCTGTCCATCCCACAGATGGTTTTTATAGTACTGGGCAAATACCACAAAATCATCCCCATAATCCGGTAGTTGCCCGTATATATGCTGAGGAGGCCGGTATATAACCGGGGCACCATATACCGCCAGACCAGAAAAACCATTCTGATTGGCAACCGACATTCCAGCCGCCATCATGGC
Organism: uncultured Dehalococcoidaceae bacterium; assembly: GCA_964398255.1. Taxonomy (GTDB): domain Bacteria; phylum Chloroflexota; class Dehalococcoidia; order Dehalococcoidales; family CSSed11-197; genus CSSed11-197. Next base: position 19,991 of record CAYNLZ010000006.1, on the reverse strand, counting down.
TGAAGAAGAGCATCCAAACGTAACACACCGGCTATCCATAAATTTATTGACGTTATTAACCATTGCGGCGGCATTGTAACCGTTGTCCATCCACACGAGCTCTATTTTATAGCCCCCAACACCCCCTTTTTCCTCATTGATGTACTTGATAGCATCCTTGTTGCCATGCTCCAAAACCTGCCCTTTTTCCGCGGCAGCTCCAGTACTTGGGGTAGACAGCCCGATTTTAATGGTTTCTTTTTTTTCTCCGCATGCTGAAATTAATAATGGAACCCCTCCGATAAACAAAATCAGCGACGCCGCACCTGTACCTTTAATAAAACCACGCCTCGTAATATCCCTTGAACTTCTTTTGCCCATTTTGTTATTTCTCCATCATTGTTAAGATTTCCTGATTATCTGCGCACATCAATATGAAAAAGGCCACAGTCGATACGAATTTTTGAATTTATTCCACCTATGTGCAAGTCCTCTAGGTTCAATTATTAAAAAGAGCACGATTATAAGGCCAAACAACATCGGAGTAACCCCCGAAGCCCACCCGGAAGGGAACACAGTAATAGTTGATTCCAGGAATGGCACGAGCTCAAGTGACAAAAGCCGCTCTAGAAGGCGAATAAAAACCACGCCAAAAATTGGACCTAAAGTCATACCGAGCCCTCCAATAATTATCATTCCTACGTATAATATTGACTCTTTAATGCTAAAAAACTCCGGGTTAAGGAAGCCGTAGTAACAATGAGCAAGTAAAGAGCCAGCGATTCCAGCAAAGAAACAACCCGTGAAGAAAGCCAGTAGCTTGTAACGGAACAAGTTTATGCCCATTACCTGAGCAGCCAGATCATTATCCCGTATTGCAACAAATGCCCTGCCCGGTCGGGTCCGTGCCAGATTTTTGGCAACAAACACTGCGATAACGCAAATTGTCATTACAAGATAATATTTGCTCGTTGAGCTCGTGAAACTGAAACCCAGTATTTCTGCTGCCGGTACGGTAAGGCCAACGAATCCGCCGGTCATGGTTCCCCACTGACTTATTACCCACATTATAATAAATTGAGCTGCGATGGTAGTGATTGCCAGGTAGAACCCCTTTACGCGTAAAGAAGGAAGGCCAAATAGTAAGCCGGTCAAGCCTGCCATCAGTCCTCCACCTAGCATTCCAAGGAGAAATGGAACTTCGTATTGCCCGGTAAGAATTGCAGAAGTATATGCACCTACTGCTATGAAACCGGCATGCCCTATTGAAAGTTGCCCACAATAACCAGTCAACAGATTCAAACCCAGAGCGGCTATGATGGTAATAGCAATAATAATAATTATGCTTAACCAATAATTACCCATAAACAATGGAATTGTAAACAGTAAGACAAACAACAAGATCAGTAAAACCCATTGGGTGCGGGTTCTGAATATCGCCATATCCTCGGCGTACGTGAAGTTTCTTATACCTGCTGGTAAATGCACTCTTATATCCTCTCTATCCGAGTTTCACCGTACAACCCGTACGGTTTTACAAACATCACGATTATTATGATAATAAACGGAATAATTTCTCGCACCCCCGGCCAGGTCAAAGCAGTCAGGTATCCTCCAGCCAGGTTTTCTGCTAACCCTATGATGGGACCGGCTATAATGGCTCCCAGAAACGAATCAAGGCCTCCCAGGATTACTACTGAGAAGGACTTCATCCCGGTCTCAACCAGCCCATAACTGATACCGCCTATGCTCGACATCAATATGCCACCAATAGCCGCCATAACACAGGCAAACATCCACGAGCGCGAAAATATTTTGGTTACGGGTATTCCGCATGCCTGAACTGCCATCTGATCATCTGCAGTAGCACGCATAGCTACTCCCATTCGGCTGAATTTAAAATACAGTGACAGGAACGCAAACAATATTAATGAAATCCCTGCGGCCCAAAGATATTCCTGGGAGACTACCGCCGTACCAATATGCACCGGGTCCTGAGAAAATAACCTGGGCAAGACGTCTACACCCCAGGGCCAGATGAATGTACATAAGCCTTCAATAAAATAAGCTAAACCAAGTGTAACGGCTATCAGCGACAGTATAGGTTGGGCGATGAGAGGCCGCAATACAAATCTTTCAGTTATCCAACCGAGCAAAAAAGCAAAAGCAACAACGATCACCAAGCCAATCAAAAGCGGTAATCCAGCCTGTACAAGCATTCCATAGGTAAACCAGGAGAAAAGTAGTACCAGCTGGCCCAAGGCAAGATTAGCCACGCCGCTAGATTTCCATATGAGCACAAAGCCCATGGCAATGAGGGAATAAACCATCCCCACAGTTATTCCAGTTACTGTATACTGTAACAAATCAGCCATTATCCGCCCCCCGATTCATTTACAGACCGCACCCTGATTCCAGTCGTCACCACACCCTGTCTTCCATCTCGATAGGTCACTTCGGCGTCAATTTCTACCTCTTTGGTATCATCATACATGGCACCAATAAGTTTTTGATACCTATCTTCCATATACTCTCTTCTTAGTTTTCTTGTACGGGTAAGCTCAGCTTCATCAGCATCAAATTCCTTATGCATGAGAACAAATTTTTCAACGCGCCCCTGTGCCGGGAGGTTATTATTAACCCGTTTGATATCATTGCGTATCAATTCAGCTACCTCGTCTCGTTGAGAAAGGTCCACAAAAGTAGTATATGCCAAATGATTATCTTCCGCCCATTTTCCTACCATGGCAAAATCCATATTGACAATGGCGGTAACATAATCTCTTTCCCTGCCACCAACCACCATGGCGTCTTTGATAAAAGGGCTAAAGCGTAATCTGCTTTCAATATATTGCGGGGCGTATTTTACACCATTTCTTAATTCGCCCATGTGCTCCAGGCGGTCAAGGAACAATATATGTCCATTCTTGTCGATATTTACAGCATCGCCTGTACGACACCAACCTTTATAAAGCACCTGATTGGTTTTCTCCGGGTCATTATGATATCCGCTGAACATACAATCACTCCGTACCCAGAGTTCTCCAGAATCCATAAGTCTGATTTCAACCCCTTGGGCCGGTCTTCCTACACTCTCAAAGCGTATATCTCCCTTGCTGTGGGAAGATATATACCCGGTTTCAGTACTGGCGTAAATCTGCCTGAGCGGTACTCCGATTGCATGGATGAAGCGGAATGTATCAAAGCTCAATACTGAGCTGCCAGTAACAGCATATCTCACCTGTGACAAACCAAATTTATCCTTGAGAGGACGGAACAATAATACATTAGCAATAGCATGTAAGGCTTTCCATGCTATTGAAGGCGTTTTCCCTTCAAGTGTAAAATCCGCCATCCTGTATCCAACCGGCATAAACATCTTATAAACAAAACGCTTCAACCAATGAGCGTCCACCATTTTTACCTGAATGTCGCTTACAAGGCTTTCCCATTGGCGAGGCCCATATATGACAAAATTGGGGCCTATTTCACGGGTATCTGCGGCAATCGTATCCGGTTCTTCTGGAAAATTTAACCTGGCTCCGGTTAAGAGGTGAGGTATCGTGGAAAAATAACTGTCGCCAACCCAGGCCGCAGGAAAATTTGAGATAAGGTCATCCTTTTCCGTTAACGGATACCGATCAATGAAACCCTCCGCTGTACGTATCAAAGCCCGATGGGTAAGAAGCGCGCCCTTTGGAAGGCCAGTAGTGCCCGAAGTATAGTAAATAAAAGCAGTATCATCAGAACTTAACCCAGAAACAAGGTTATCAAATTCAAGTGGATTTTCTTTATCCCTCTCTTCACCTTTTTTCGTAACCTCTTCAAAGCTGATGAGTAGAGGATCGTTATAATTTCTTAAACCCTTTGAATCCCAGTATACGACCTTCTTCAGGGAGCCTAATTCGTCTTTAATCTGAAGAAATTTATCGACCTGTTCCTGATCGTTTGCTATAGCAAAGCTGGCACCAGAATGTTCCATGATGTATTTAAGCTCGGATGGAGCCGAATCAACATAAGTGCCGGTAGCAACCGCCCCCACTGCCTGAACGGAAAACTCCCCCCAGAACCACTCCGGCTCATTATCCCCAATAATGCATACCACATCACCACGTTTCAGCCCCTCTTGAAGCATTCCAAGCGCAAAATACTTTACATTCCTGTAATAGTCCTGCCAACTGTAACGTTTCCAGATGCCCAGTTCCTTCATGCACATCGCCGTCTGGCCTGCTCTTCCAATATTGTTTGCTACGACAAGACCAGGGATTGTTTCTGCTACTAACTGTGACAATTTTCCTCCTGAATATAAAAAACCTCCCCTGCCGGGGAGGTCAAATCTCTAACTTGCTCAGGCAATATATTACAATGCTCGCATATAAGAAACACCCCCGGCGCATCTGTTGCGCCCGGTAAACGCGAAGTTAAACCCTGCCTGACTATTATTTTTCTCTGGTATCATTTTATTCTCCATGAAAACGTTGGAAGATTACCATAAGAAACGGGGTTTCGTCAAATATATTACACACTTTATTTTCATACCTGCAACTCGTTAATCGCGGCTTTGTGGTTGGCGTCATGATACCGCGCACAATAACCACCGGGTCCTTCTGTTCTTTGGGAATCGTAAGCGCGGAAATATTAAGACGTTTAGGTTATTTAATCTACGCTCTCAGTTTTATAGATTTTTCTGACCGACTCTATCTCAAGCTCTCCTGACTGCCTTCTTCAGACCTTTAACAGCTCCTTCCAGCGTATAATCGTCAACGCAAAAAGATAGTCGCATGTAGCCTTTTTTCCCAAAACCACTGCCTGGAACACCGAGGACACCTTGCTCCATCAGGGAGCGCACAAATGTTACATCGTCCCCACCAGGAACGGCTGGGAACGCATAAAAAGCACCTTGAGGTTTTATTACATCGTACCCTGCTTCAAGCAGGCCCTTGTAAAGATAATCACGTCGGGCTTGGTATTTATCTATATCCACGGTAACATTTTGCAAATTGGTTATCACGTTCTGCATCAAAGCCGGAGCATTAACAAATCCCAGTATCCGGTTGGCATACGTAAATCCTGCAACGAGCTCCGTTTTATCTTCAATAGCCGGATTTACCGCCACATAACCAATCCGCTCACCAGGCAGGGAAAGGTCTTTGGAAAAAGAAGATACCAAAATCGATTGCGCATAGAAATTAATTGGAGAGTAAAACTGCAAGTTATCGTAAACCAGCCGCCTGTAAGGCTCGTCACTAATAAGATAAAGTGTCCTTCCAAGGACACGGCTGCTTTGCTCAAGCGCTTCAGACAACGCCTGGAGAAAGTTCTTATCATATACAACACCCGTTGGATTATTAGGAGAATTAATAATAATAGCCCGAGTATTTGAATTTGTCGCATTTCGAATTGCATCGGGCACAGGTAAAAAATCCTCCCCCGTCTCAACAATTCTGGCTACTCCCCCGTTGTTATCAATATAGCTTAGATATTCGGCAAAATACGGACTGATAACAATTACTTCATCTCCGGGTTCAAGCAAAGTCTTAAATACAATATTAAGACCAGCAGCCGCCCCACTCGTCATGACAATATCATTACCGTAGAATTTTAAACATAACTCCTGCGAAACGCTTAATGCTACCGCTTCACGCGTAGCCAGATAACCGGCATTAGACATATACCTGTGCATACCTGGGCGCGGATTTTGCACCTGCCGCCTGAGTTCCCGTATAAATTCCTCTGGTGGCTCGTCTATTGGATTCCCAAGAGACAAGTCAAATACATTTTCTGGTCCAAGCCTGCTCCTGAGCTCTTCGCCAGCTTCAAACATCCGACGAATCCATGAGCTACTCTGCATACCTTCCGCAATTTTAGCTGATACCGGCATTCTCAACAGCCTCCCTGCCCAATGAAAATGCTTCCAGGTTTATATCGATAATTTTGAAGGGCAACTTTGATCTTATTGATTCTTCCCAGGCCTCCCTGCTAAATGGTAGAAGAACAGAAAGCGCGCCAAGAAGAAAGATATTCAGAGTCCTCGTATTACCCAATTTTTCAACTTTTTCAAGCCCGTCAATAAAGAATACTTCCGCACCCTGTTGCTCAAAAAGACTTAATATTGCATCATCTCCAGGATATGCAACCTCATTGCCACTTGAAGACAGAGGGGGAGAGCAATATTTGTTGATGAGCACTTTTCCTCCCGTTATTAAAAACCGATGCGAACGGGCCGCTTCAAGTTTTTCCATCCCAAGAAGAATATCAGCCCCTCCCTCAGATATTAACGGCGAGTATATTGTTTTACCCATCCGGATATGACTTACAACGCTGCCCCCACGCTGAGCCATTCCAATAGCATCTGTTTTTTTTACATCCCAACACATACGCAGGGCAGTATCAGCCAAAATATCGCTTGCCAGAATGATTCCCTGGCCTCCTATCCCTGTCATAAGAACACTTGTATTCTGCATTTATTCTGCTACCCCCTTGCCAGGAATGGAGATAGCGCCCACCGGGCAAACCTGGGCACACAAACCACAAATGCCTCCAACGCAAAGGCCTGGATCGATATATACTTCTTCACCTCGATGCTGTATGGCCGGACATGCCAATCTGAAGCAAGCATTGCACCGAGTACACTCGTTTGTGTCCACGGCATAACTTGTATTCAGGCAAGACTTGGCAGTTGGGCATTCACCGCGTACGATAAGCACGGATAATTGTTCACTCTCAATTGCGTTTTTCACTTCATTACCAAGCGTTTTAACGTCAAACGCATCTATTACTTTAACCTTTTGCACCCCTAACCCTCTTACCACTTCCTCCAGGTCCACTGGAATTGATTCCTTTCCGCTGGCGGTAACTCCAGTTCCAGGGTGGCCCTGGTGACCTGTCATAGCGGTGGTCATATTATCCAGAATCACTACAGTTATGCGACTTTTGTTATAGACTGCATTCGCAAGCCCCGTCATACCAGAATGCATAAAGGTTGAATCTCCAATTATCGCAAGAAGCTTGTCATCCACCCCGGCTTTTTCCATGCCAACAGCATGCCCAATACCAGCCCCCATACACGCACATGTATCCAGGCCAAGAAGAGGAGGATAAGCACCAAGCGTATAACAGCCTATATCACCAGTAATCACCAACCCGCCAGATATCTGATTGCTTGAACTTGATGTCATTTTTTTCCGACGCCTCGGATGCCTGGCAAGAGTATAAAATAAACCACGATGAGGACACCCGGAGCAAAGAGAGGGAGGACGTTGGGGCAATGAAATTTCACTAACAGTGCCCTCTTTTTTTTCCCACTCCAAAAGGCCAGCCTGGCAAGCACAAGAAGCAACGATCTCCGGGGACAATTCACCGGTAATTGGAATGAACGATTTACCGCTTACTTCTATCCCCATTGATTTGACGATATCTTCTACAAATGGGTCCAGCTCTTCTATAACAATAGTCTTTTTGACTCCGGTAGAAAACTCTCTGATCAGTTTTTCTGGGAGAGGATAAGTCATCCCCAGCCTTAATATGCTAGCGTTTGGAAACACTTCTCTAACGTATTGAAAACTAATACCACTGGTAATAATGCCAAGATTTTTATCGCCTTCAATTACCTCGTTCAAAACGCATGACTCTGCATATTCTTTAAGTTTATTTATTCGCTCTTCAACAACAACATGACGTTTCCTGGCATATGCCGGAAGCATAACAAATTTTTCAGGATCGAAAACAAACTGGGGGTTCTCGTCAATTTTTTTAAAAGGTTCTTTAGTACATACCACAGATTTTGAATGTGAAACTCGCGTGGTTGTTCTGAAAAGAACAGGTGTATCGTAATGTTCGCTGATTTCAAAAGCCAGACGAATAAAATCATATGCTGACTGGCTGTCGTATGGCTCAACCACAGGTATTTTTGCCAACTTTGCATAATGACGATTATCCTGTTCGTTCTGAGAGCTGTGCATCCCCGGGTCGTCCGCGCTCACAATTACCAGGCCGCCTTTTACCCCAGTGCCTGATGCAGAAAGCAAAGCATCAGCCGCTACATTCAAACCGACGTGTTTCATCGCGGACAAACACCGCACCCCTGCGTATGATGCCCCCATCGCTACCTCTACGGCAACCTTCTCATTGGTAGACCACTCTCCATAAATACCATCAAATTTGACGAGTGTTTCCAGAATTTCAGTACTGGGAGTGCCTGGATACGCCGTCGCAACTTTCAAACCGGCATGAAAAGCGCCCAGCGCTATAGCTTCATTGCCAGAAAGAAGAACCCTGCTGCCGGCGGTCAATTGTTGCAAATTATCCATTGGTTATTTTTTCCTTTTTATTTTCTCACTATCAAAGCAACATTATATAATAAAAAAAAGTCAGAAAATTAGTAGTTGACGATCACTCTGTGGAAAGATTCCGCCAACTGATAACACTGACCTTCAGCCGCTTCTTGAGCTCTCTTTCTCAACCATGATTCAAGGTCTTGACTATTAAGAGAGTCCAATTGGGAAGAGTGGCATTCGAGTGCTTGTAATTTTCGGCTAAAAGAATAAGTTATGTCAACAAAGTAATTGGGGTCATCGCTATTCCAAAATAACATTTCCTTCACTACATGAGGTTCAAGGTTCTCCAGAGTCAGCTCGGGAAAAGCCGGTAGATTTCTGGCAAAAGGATAAACCGCCTCACAAACAGCAAGCCCGGTAATCCGGTGGTCCCGGTGGAGCAAGTAACGCCGGTATGGATCAGTAGTTGCAACTGCAACCGGCTTATATCGACGGATTTGTCTGGTCACCGCAAGACGCAAATCGTAATTATCCTCCAGGCATCCGTCAATAAAGCCTAAAAATTCAACCTCTTTTACTCCCAGAACTTTTGCCGCTTCCAACTGTTCTTCTCGTCGAATGGTCTTTAACGCTTCAGCATCCATGCTTTTATCTTCGCTGCCTTTTTCCCCACCGGTTATTATCACGTAAACTATAGTTTTACCTGCTGCGGTTAGCTTGGCAACAGTGCCTGCCATACCAAATTCAGCATCATCCGGATGGGGGCAAAAAACCAAAAGGTCAACCACCTGCCGACTCATTAAGATGTTCCTGCCTTGATGCAAGATAGTTCATCAAACCCTTTTTTTAGTAAATTGGTTACATTTTGCCAGCTAAAATTCACAACGGTCTGCCTGATTGTTTTTTCTTCAAGATGCGTCCTCGGCTTACAGTTTATCCAATCGCCGATTTTGTCTGCCAACTCTCTGGCATCCCAATTTTTCAAGATATCCCCATTCAACCCGGGGTTGATAATATTTTTTAAGTCACCCACATCCCCGGCAATAACAGGACAGCCACAGGCCATTGCTTCTAATGCTACCAAGCCAAAACTCTCATAATATGAGGGAACGACCAACACACTTGCCATTGAGTAATATTTTTTGAGTTCTTCTTGAGGAACAGGCCCAACAAACTCCAGTCTGTCATCAACGCCTCTATCCACTGCCTGTCGCAGTAAGAAGCTTTTTCTATCACAGTCACCATCACCCCCAATAAGCAAACAACGCCACCTGTCATCCTCTTTAATCAAGGATAAGGCATCAATAAGAAGGTTTATTCCTTTAAAAGGATCTAAACGCCCTACAAACAGGATGGTCCTGCCTGAAGTATACTCCTGTTCTTCATGACAAGACGGTTGAAACATTTCTAAATTAACACCACAAGGCACAACCCGAATTTTATCGGCATCTGCATCATATAAACGGCAAAGTAATTCTTTTTCCTGGCTAGTAGAAGCAATTATCTGATCGCACGCTTTTATAACGTTGCGCTCTTCCTGTACACGTAGCTCAGATTCGGTTACCCCTCGCCCAATCTGGTTTTTTACCGCTCCAAGCGTATGAAACATTACTGAATGAGGAACCTGCCATTTTTCAGCCAGGATTTGACCGCTGACGCCAGATAACCAGTAATGACTGAAAACATGGCGATATTTCATATCATTATCAGCCGCAAATTGATTCACTTTATGATTAAATGAATCTATATGGGAATACAAGGCCAGTTTATCTATTACATCTCGTGTTTCTCCGACCTTAAGATGTATGAGTCGAACACCTTCTGCAAGACGCATTATGTGACTGGTATGAGAATCATGCCCTCGAGTGAATATGTCAACATCAAAGCCAAGGCTATCAAAATGACGAGCTATTTCTCTTATATAGACACTCATCCCTCCGGTATCACGAGCCCCCAAGTTGCCAAGCGGACAACTATGAAGACTGATTAACGCAATACCTCGACGAACTTCTGAAGAATGGCTCATGGTTAGTTTATTTCTATTTCCAAACTATAAAGATTAATACTCTTTCCTCCGAGGCGACGCTTGTATTCCTCGTCTCCTTTTAAGAAATTCCATCTGTGCCGCCCGATATCTATTGCCTCTTTTATGGCAAGCACCTTACTCATATGCCCAATCCCAAGACTGGCATATTTGGAATTATAAGCATTATTATACAGGAAGATAGAATTATTATAGTCAAAAAGAAGCACCATGGCTATTTTCTCCCCCTGCATTTCCAAGCATCCGAAGCGCATTGCCTCACTTGGGCCAATCTTTTCCCAAATTTTTAAGAATAATTGTTGCATCAGTGGTGTCATAAACTTGGCTTTCGCAGGATGATTGAGAAAGATTAGTCTTAAGAACTCGCCCATATATTCTGAACTGAATGGATGCTTTCCACCAGTGTAATAAAAATCTACATTCCCCTTTTCAAACAGCCGACGCAACTTCCGTCTTATTTCATGACGCTCTTTTTTCGCCAATTCAGCAAGATAATCGTCAAACGTTTCAGGGAGGTTCATCTCCGGGCAAACAGCTTCCTGCTTTAAACCGACTCTGCAACCAAGAGAGTTAGCTACTGGAATCAACTTGGTAATAGCAAAAGAATCAGGCCTCAGATGCTTTAAATGTAGCCTGTTTACTCCATCCAGCTTAATATCTGCCAGGAGCAGAGAGAAAAATTCCTCCTCTCCTTCTTTAATTAAAAAGTCCTGATAATCGCAAATATCAGGTGATCCAATAAACGAAGCAATGCCATCTAATATCTTCAAGGGTGCCGCTGCCACCGGATTTCCATCCCTTACGCCTATTTTGATATAGGAACAATAATCCTTGCCAAAAACCTCCCACCACACCTGCAACCACTCAGGCGCTAAAAATGGATTTGAAATGCCTGTTTCGGATTGCACCTGTTCTGCAAAGTAATTATAGTTGTCAACACTTATATTTGTTATAATCATTTTACTAATTTGCAAGGCATATTGGTGTTTTTTTATACCTTGCTTGTCTTATATCTTACATTTTATAGAATTAGTTTACCTGATTCCAATCGTGTAAATTACTCCTTTTTCCTAATTTGACAAGTTAACAGTAAAACAGATAGACTTGTCAAAATAACTCTGAGTCAGTCTTTCCTAAACTTGTTTTAGGCAAGGAAACCGACTGCTGGGCGAGCAAAAAGCCCAAAGGGTACAACCGGAAACAGTTGCGCCTGCCCCTTTCAGGAAAGGAGACTATGAAAGATAGAGCTGTGTTCAGAGTAGGCTTGTTAAATGTGCTTTTTAACGATAAAGAGCACCGTTGTTATCTGTACGGCCATTTTTATGCATACAAACGATGAAGTTTGTATGCTTTTTTTTATTATTTAAATCAAAATATTAGAGAGGGTAGAGTATATGGATATTATTAAAAAGCATTACTCTGTGATTTAAGGAGGGTAGATAATGAGTAAGGCGATCCTTTTTGACCTCACTAAATGTACAGCCTGCCGGGCTTGCCAGGTAGCTTGCAAGCAGTGGAACGAAAATAAGGCAGAAGAAACCAGTAACTGGGGCTCCTATGAAAATCCCAAGAGGCTCTCATCCGACACCTGGATAAAGATGCGTTTTATTGAAGTAGAGCGTGAAAACAAGTTCGATTGGCTTTTTCTCAGAGACTCCTGCATGCATTGCGAAGAGGCTAGCTGTATGGTTGTTTGTCCGGTCGGAGCAATCTTCAAGACAGAAGAAGGGTTTGTTCATGTTGACCAAGACTGGTGTATTGGTTGCGCTAACTGTGTTTTTGCATGTCCCTTCGATGTCATACACAAAGATCATCACTTAAATAGAGCCATGAAATGTAGTGCCTGTACCAGTGTCGGTTATAACAGGCTTGCCGCAGGACTAAAACCAGCATGTGTCACCACTTGTCCCACCGGCGCTCTACAATATGGCGACAGAGATGAACTTATAGCCAACGGGCTTGCCGCAGTTGATAAATTAAAAGCAAATGGTCACCCCAATGCATATCTATATGGTGAAAAAGAACTGGGAGGCTTACATCAAATGCTAGTCCTTGATGATGCCCCTTCAGTTTATGGCTTGCCGGAAAACCCGCAACTTGCCACCAAGGATATGATTTCCAACTGGTTATCTTCGCTGATAACAGCCGGCGCGATAACAGCAATTCCTTTCTGGTTACTCTTTAAACGCAAGGATAAAATAAAAGCTGAAAACGGCAATAAAGGAGGTGCGTAAATGGACTGGGGATGGCAAATCTGGGTATATCTATGGACAGCCGGTATGGCCGGCGGTGCCTTCTTCACTGGTTTTTTGGTTAATGTATTTACCAACTGGAAACATCAAACCTTTTTCCGTGTTTCTGCCGTAACCGCTGTTCCCTTTGGCATTATTGGCGTATTGGCTCTTCTCTTTAAAATCAATGTGTACAGGGTGTGGCATCTCTTCGTCAGCTTTGAACCAACAGCAATGATTTCTATTGCCACCTGGGTACTTACTCTTTGGCTCACGGTCATTTTTATAATGTTCCTGGCCTGGTTGCTCGAGTGGGACGCTAAAAATAATCCGGACAAGTATTCTTACAATCTGGAAGGCGCTATGGCTAAAACTTCCAAAGTGTTGGCATGGATAGCGTTCTTTGTTTCTATCATTATGTTTGGCTATACAGGCGTGCTCCTTGCTAATACAAGCGTACCCCTCTGGTCTGACACAGGCCTTCTTCCGGCACTTTTCTCCGTATCTGCCGTATCAACCGGAATAGCTCTTACAATCGTAGCCAGCTTGCTGGTTAACAAGTCCGGCAAACTTTCTATTTCGAATGACCTTATTCGCAAATTGGCTGATGCCGATGCTGTAGTAATTGTCATGGAAGCTTTGGTTCTAACAGCTTACGTTATCTGGTTAGCAATTATCGGGGGAGCCGCTGGCACCTCTTTGTCTGCCTTGCTTACAGGTGAACTAGCAGTGATGTTCTGGTTAGGTTTTGTTAGCTTGGCTCTTCTTATTCCTATCATTCTTGACCTCATCCGCCACTTCAGTAAATCCGAAGGGCGAGCAGCCACAACATTAATTGCCTTATCTGTAGTTTTAACGATTATAGGTGGTTTTTTCCTGCGAATAGTCATCACAATCGGTGGACAACTATAACGCAGTTTCAACAAACTACTAATTGTTGGGAAGATTAAAGGATACAACGAGTAAAATAATCAAAGGTTTAAGGGAGTGAGTTGATATATCAACTCACTCCCTTTGTTTTGCCAGCTCCTATATTGAACTTCTGAGTATCCAGGCTAAAGCCGAACAAATAGCGCTTTCGTATCAGATCGATGAAAAAAATTCTACTGAGTTTACCTTTGCCAAACTGCAAGCGGTATTTAAAAGCGACAACTTTTCCTTTCATTTCATGTATCCAACATGCATTGGATAGTACTTAGATTGGTCTAAAAACCATAAAAGTGGTACAATAATAGCGTTGGGAGCCCTCTTTCTCCCTACTCCCACTTGCTTTAATTTTCTTTAATTTATTTAAATTTTGGCTTTATATTATTAATATCGAGGTTATCCAATGCCCGATTTTACCGGTTTCTTTGCTATTTTGATTGTTCAACAGCCTTTATAGGGCTACGTACGGCGCTTTCATACACTTCTTTCGTACGTAGCCCTCCGAGAATAAGACTTCTTTCTTTCCGGCATTACAACATCGAGTACCAGGCATATAGCCATTTCCCGGCTCAATGAGACGATTGTTCAAGCCCGTTAACCACCAACCTTGTCAAAGAAAATGATGCACGCCCCCTTAAACTATCGACAACTGTAACAGCAGAAATCGAGACACCTAATGAAGGCCTCACCTGAAAACTGGTAACGTAGCAAAAGCATAATCTCGGCTGAATAACAAGGAGAAGAGTGATAATACAATGACTTCCAAGACTGAAACGAGCAAGAGGAATAAAATGATGAAAAAGAATAAGGAAAATGATACAGAACTCAGCCAAGAACTGGAAGTGATACCAGTATCCAAACGTGAATATAATTCTATAAAAAGGCTGGCAAACCAGGTAGAAAGCGATGAATATATTGTTGAGATAGCTGGCACGGACGCAGTTCTGGACGACACAATAATAAAACAATCGTGCGGCAAGGAGAGCGTTGAAGACAGCCCACCCGCCTCTGTCATACAGGAAAACCAGGATGAGGATGATGTAACTGCTGATGAGGCGGTATTTGTCTTTACACCACAAATCACCGGTTGGGATAATACTTTAAACTATTCCTTCGATGATACTGAACATATACAAAGAAAATGGAAAAATGAAGATAAAATTGGTCTTTTACTTATCCACGACGTCTTTGACTATTACTATCTTGCGCCATTACTGGCAACATGGAAAGATTATTTATCCGCTGATGCAAAGGTTGTTGTATTTGGTTCCGATAAACCGGGGCCTGCCAAAGCCTTAAAAGAAGCCGTAAGTGACGGCGGAAATTTCAAAATGCACAAGAAACTGAGTAAAACCGCAATAATTTCAATTGATGACTGCGTGCATCACTGGCTCATTAATTCCAATGAAGTAGGACAATGCAGGTTCTGTGGCAGGAAGCGCAACTTCAGAAAATTGATGAAGCGATCGTCTTCACGAAGAGTTACCAGAAAGAAAAAGGTATAATTTTATTTCAAGGATTTTTCCGAAGAGGACCAAGGTTTCAAAGAAAACAATTTGATGGTAAACTCTCAAAGAGATGTTGGAGCAAGCCAAAATGATGCTAAGGTTGATTTAGACGATATTCTGGATGGCAGCAGTATTACATTTGAAGTAGGGACATGTTATGCATAAGAAGCCCGTTTATAACCTTCGATTGTTTTTCACTGGCTTTGTTATAGCTATCAGCCTGTTAATTGTAGTGCTAATTTTTCCAGCAAGACTGGTGTTAGCGGCCGACCCGGTAAAACTCGTTATCGGCGAAAGTGGTGCCGAACCCTGGAATGAACTTGATGTCATACCCGGCCAAAGCGGCACCAAAATAATCACGGTTAAAAACAATGGTATTGTTGCTGGTAATTTGACCATATGGGTTTCAGACATCGTTAACATTGAAGGCACCCCCTCCCAATTCCAACCCGACCCAGGGCAGGGAGACTTGGTTGATTATATAGTTTTTTCGGTTGTTTCGGAGCGCCTAAATTCAAATATTGCCATGCCTGCATTGATTGGAGACCTCCCTCAGAATGCAAGTGATAGTAATTATATTAAAGCAGCTTACCTGGCTTCTGGAGAAACTATAACCATATACTGGCATTGGGAACTTTCTGCAACCGCCGGAAATATCGTACAGGGTGACAGCCTGACTTTTACCATAAACTATATGTTGGTACAAGCAGAGCCTTTGCCAACAACTACTTCAACGCCACATACATCTACGGTTACTCCCCCGACGACGACAACTGAGCCAGTTCCGCCTACAACTATACCTCCGACGACAGCATCCCCGACGACGACAGCATCCCCGACGACGACAGCATCCCCGACGACGACTCCTCCGACTACTACACCTCCAACTACGATGCCCCCGACGACAGTGCCCCCGACGACAGTGCCCCCGACGACACCTCTGCCACCGACTACGACTATTCCAACAGATGAATGGGCGATCGCCGGGATTGATGACAGTCAGCCACCCACGGCATTTGATGAATTTGGAAATCTGCTCTCTTTTACTGATAATCTTATTACAGTTTCCAAGCAAGGCAACAAGTTAGTGCTAAGCATACCGATTACATTACAGGAAGGTAATAAACTGCAATCTCTTGCCGATTCAGTCGGCCTTGCCTACCAGAATAACGAATTGCTTCTCCCTGCAAGCTCAATAACATCCAATGGAAGGGCAATGCTTCAAGTGTTTGATGATTTTGGTGAACTGGAAACAACATTTATTATAACAACATCAGACTTTGTTGGTTCTGGTTCAAAAGCTATAGCTAATATTATTTCAATCAGGACGGTGTCAGGGTTTGCTGTAAAAGATTTCACAAAAGAAGACCCCTACCTTGGCGAAGTGGCAAGCTCTATCTCACTGGAACTAGATTATTTACCTGATAGTAGCAAGGTGAAAATAGCGACACGACTTGGACCTGGTGAGAATGCCAACGGTGCCTTCCAGCTTGTAGCCATAGATGCCGGCATGGGTGTAATATCTGTTGCTTATGTTATTGATATAGAAAAGACTAATTTGGAGAATAAAACTGATATCAAGTCTGCTACCGTCACCATGATAGCAGACAGGGAGTGGGTAGAAGCAAACGGTGGTATAGAAGCTATTAGAATTATTCGCTATGATCCTGATAACGGAGGTAAACAAGTACTCGACACTACATTCCAGGGCTATGACGATAAAGGGCGGGCTATCTTTAAGGGATATTCCCCAGATGGGCTCTCAATCTTTGGACTAGTCGGAGAAAAACCAGACGATTTGACATTACCAACAAATTTTTCGTGGTGGTGGCTGTCAATCCTGTTAGTGGCCGCGATTGTGCTTGTTATCTTTTGGTTTATTTTGTTTAAAAAGCAACAGCAGGAAGGGGAGAAGGAGCAAGATAACAGCGGGCATGAGCAACTGTAACCCATTATAAGGGGCGCCAAACACTAACACCGTCATTCAGAGCACCCCCCTTTTTTTTCTTCCTGAGGAGCGCGTAGCCATCCGCTCTTTTTGTCTTCCTGAGGAGCGCGCAGCGCGACGTGAGGAACTGTTAAGAGCTACCCCGACCATGGTAAACACTCCTACCTGTTTTCGTAAAGGGCTTACATCTGCGAGGTCATCATGTCGGACTGACGCCATCCTCATGATG
>CAYNLZ010000006.1:0-2749 GCA_964398255.1 uncultured Dehalococcoidaceae bacterium | reverse complement strand
CATGATGACAATGGGTATGGGTTGTGCTGCGTTCTTATTCGAGCTGAGAATCAAAATGATTCCCTTTAATCACCATAATAACCCCGGAGAAAACCAAACAAGCAAATACCACAAAGACAACGACTGCTATATAGAGCGGATAGTTTACCAGGGTATGGTCAGCAAAATCTCTAGTAACCAGTTCAACAAAGGGTAAAAGCCCTATTGCAATAAATATCAGCCCGCCTATGATGTGCCACCGCTTGGCAACCCCAAGAATTATAGCTATTAACCCAATACTCCCAAGAAAAGTGCCAATGGCAACGAGAAATATTGTAATTACGCTGTAGGAAGAATCAATAGCAGTGTAAATATTTATTAGCACACCGCCAATAATGACAACACTGAGTAATACGTAGAGGGCTGTTTGTGCGTTTAGCCGGATTTGGATTTTCGTTGAATCCTCTTTTCTGGCCTGGAAGAAATTTATCCACTGAAGAATTGCCCATATGACAAATATCGATAACGCAATTACCATCAAGGCAAGTGCTATCCAGCCTAATACTTCATCATAACTCACTTGATTGCCACCCTTATTGCCATTTTACTCCAATATCTAATAATGTCAACCCAATAACAATCGTACGTAAAATTAAGGATACTTACTACTCCCAGTGGCTTCAAGAAACACACTTTCCAGGTTTGATTTACGCCTTCTCATTTCTTTTATAAACAAGCCTTGCTCTGCAAGCACTGCCGTTATGTGCTCCGCTTGGCCTTCATGCGCTGTCACCACAACCATGGTGTTTTCTATCCTGGCATTATAACCGGCATCAAATAACACAGCTATTGCCTTTTCAAGTTCCGTAACCACGAGCTCTAATTCATTGCGCTTGGCTTCCAGCATCAATTGGTGTAATTCTCCCTGCTTGACCATCCTGCCATGTTTAAGAATGGCAAGATGGGTGCACACCTGTTCAACTTCAGCCAACATATGGCTGGCAAGCAAAACGGTTTTACCTTGTTTGGCAAGCTGTGATATCAATTCGCGTATCTCAGCAATGCCTTCTGGATCCATTCCATTGGTTGGCTCGTCAAATATCAAGAGCTCCGGGTCATCAAGAACAGCAAAAGCAATCGAAAGGCGCTGCTTCATGCCCATTGAATAGCTTTTAAAACTGCTGCTGGCACGATTGGTTAGCCCAACCAGTTCGAGTGCTTCATCTACACGCTTTTCATCCACAGGTTTATGAAGACTACCAAACATCCTCAGGTTATCGCGCCCGGAATAACCAGGGTAAAATCCATGGGAATCCATCACGGTGCCCACTCTTTTCAAAGATTCTGGCTTTAGCTCATCCCCAAAAAGATAAATCTTGCCACTGGCAGGCCAGATAAGCCCCAAAATTAGTGATATAGCAGTGGTTTTGCCCGAGCCGTTGGGGCCAAGCAAACCATAAACCTGACCAGGTAATATTTCCATATTTAACCCGTCAAGAGCCAATATCTTGCCGAAGCGCTTGGTAAGGTTCTCTGTTTTCAGTATTGCTCCTTGTGCCATTTGAGATTACCCCTTTAGTTCTTTTTTGTTAAATATCAAATATGTCAAAAATGTAAACACTGAGGCATAAACTATCGTCAAAGGCAGAGCCAGATTTAAATTGCGAAAACATTGCTCTGCCTGACCACCCACGATGACTGTTTCAACAAACTGCGAGGTTCCAACCCCACCAGCGACCGGGTCAAATACCGCTTGTAAAATGCTGCCTATATTATGCCCGAGAGTTACTGGTGAGATAGTTGCAAGAAAACCCTGGTCACATGGAGTGATGTAAAACAAGCCGACAGAATGGAACGCAATCATCAGCCCGCCAAGTAGCGCAGAGGTAGCAGAAGCTAAAACGATGGCCATCAAGCTTCCAAATGCCATATAAACCAGGCTGATTAATAAAAACACCCAAATGATATTTCCCGCCTGTAATATAGAAAAATCTGCCGGGTTAACAGCATTAAAGTTGTTATACGTAACGACAATGGACACAAAAAGAGTAATGGCGGTAACCGAAGTAAATATCACTGAGGCTACTATTAGCGCCATAAACTTTGATGTTACGATAGTTGAACGCTTTACGCCCCTGCTGACCATAAGCCGGTAGCTGCCATTACGGTAATCGGCGGTAAACAAAATAACGGCCATTATCAGCGAAAATATTACCAAAAATAAAACGACCTGGCGGATACCTTTATTTATAAGATTAGAAAATGAATATTCACCTTCTTCAGCGGTATATGCATCAATCTGGGATTGAAAGTTGTCATTATTAATCTGCTTATAAACCTCGGCATTTTCAAGGATAACTGCGCCACTTGAATCTATCAAGGGGTAATCTTCCGGGTTGAACCAATCAGGTGCCCCTCCAAGCAACACCGGATGACCTCTTTCAATCAGGTCGTATGTTACTAATAGCTGGCTTTCAAGACCTTGCACCCTCGGTTGATAGGAATTAGCAGGAACACTGGAGAGGTAAGCTACCAGCAATACCAGAATAACCACCAAGAAATAAAAGGTCAGATTTCTAAACAGTTTCTTTATTTCTATCCGGGAAAGCTGTAAAAACGCATTTTTGGTACTGTCTTTCATAAAAACCTAACCTCAATGATATTTCAATATTACCAAGACAAGCTTATCACCCCAACCTGAACGCAACCTGAACGGGAATTCCCGGGCGTGTTGATTACCTTACGGTTAAACTCTGCCTCCGAAAGATAA
>CAYNLZ010000005.1:26501-28837 GCA_964398255.1 uncultured Dehalococcoidaceae bacterium | reverse complement strand
GCGCCAGGGAACATACCATAGCATGGAAAATAGCCCAAAGTACGAAGGTTAAAAACATTTATGTTGCTCCAGGCAATGCCGGCACCGCCCTTATAGCAGAAAATGTTCCAGTTTCGGCAGATGATGTTGATGGCTTGCTGGAAGCAATTTTGGCAAAAAATGCTGACCTGGTTGTTGTAGGCCCGGAAGGCCCCCTTTCCAAAGGGCTGGTAGACCTTTTAACAGCAGCAGGATTAGCCGTGTTTGGGCCAACGGAAGCCGCTGCTCAAATCGAAGCCAGTAAGGCATTTTCAAAAGGCTTTATGGCTCGGCATAATATTCCAGCAGCCAGTAGTCGCACATTTTATGATTATAATGAAGCGTTGGATTATATTGACTCTTCTACCTTTCCTCTGGTTATAAAAGCAGACGGACTCAGCCAGGGAAAAGGTGTTGTCATTGGCACAACAAAGGATGAAGCGATAAAGGCGCTGGAATCAATAATACGTGACAAGGTTTTTGGCGCAGCTGGTGATTCCGTTATTATAGAAGAATTTCTTGAAGGTCGGGAGGTAAGTGTTTTTACTTTCACCGATTCTTTATTTACCAGCCCGCTGGTAGCAGCCTGTGATTACAAACGAATATACGAAGGTAATAATGGGCCTAATACTGGAGGAATGGGAAGCTATAGCCCACCCGAATTTTATACTTCAATGCTGGAAGAGCAAGTATCTCGTATTATTATGCAGCCAGTTATTGAGAACATGGAGAGAGAAAACCGGCCTTACAAAGGTATTTTGTATGGCGGTTTAATGCTTACAGAAGAAGGGCCAAAAGTCCTTGAATTTAATGCTCGCTTTGGTGACCCTGAAACACAAGTTATTTTACCTCGCTTGAAAACTGACCTTGTTGATATAATGCTGGCTATAAATGACGAACGGTTAGAGAAGGTTAAAATAAAATGGAGCTCAAAGTCTTGCGTTGGCGTTGTTATGGCTAGTGGCGGGTATCCAGGTAAATACCAGACTGGCTATCCAATAACAGGCCTTGATGACATGGATAGCGATATCATGGTATTCCATGCCGGCACCTCGCTGAATGAACAAGGCCAGGTCGTTACCAGCGGCGGACGTGTCCTTTCCGTCGTCGCAACCGCCAACAGCATTGAAGAAGCCCGGACGAAGGTTTACGACAATATCAGGCGTATCAATTTTAAAGATTGTTATTATCGAAAAGATATTGCCTTGTTTAAAGAGAACAGCAGGGATGGACTGAATGAGTAAAGTTGCAATAGTAATGGGCTCCAGGTCGGACATGGAAATCATGCAAAGCACGGCCGACACCTTGAATGATTTTAATATCAGTTATGAATTTTTTACTATTTCTGCTCACCGTACTCCAGAAAAGGCCAGGGAATTTGCCTCCTCTGCAAAGGAGAGGGGATTTAAAGTTATAATAGCTGGGGCTGGCTATGCCGCACACCTGCCAGGTGTAATCGCCAGCTGGACAACGTTACCAGTAATTGGAATCCCTATCCCTTCAAGTGCCCTTGCGGGAGTTGATTCACTTTACGCTATTGTCCAAATGCCCGCTGGTATCCCGGTAGCAACCGTCACTATTGGCAAAGCTGGTGCTAAAAATGCTGCTTATCTGGCGGCTGAAATTTTAGCTTTGAACGATACTGAAATATCTGAAAAATTAAGAATATATCGCCAGGAACTTTCAAATTCCTGACCCATTTTCAAGGAGCATTGAATGATAGACAGATACTGTCGCCCCAAAATGAAAGAAGTCTGGAGCGACGCCAACAAGTATTCCAAATGGCTGGAAGTCGAAATTGCGGTTTGTGAAGCATGGTCTGAAATCGGACGAATCCCACGCCAGGCAATCCCTAAAATAAAGATGGCCCGTCTGGATATGAAGCGTATGTCAGAAATCCTTCAGGAAACCCATCATGATATGACCGCTTTCCTTGGTTCGGTCTCAGAAAGTATTGGTCCGGAGTCACGCTTTATTCACCTCGGCCTTACTTCTAATGATGTCATTGACACCGCCCTGTGCCTGCAAATGGTTGAAGCAAGCAATCTGTTGAGCGATGCTATAAAAGATATTATCAATATCCTTGGGGAAAAAGCCCTCGAGCACAAATATTCAATTATGATGGGACGCACTCATGGAATACATGCAGAGCCTATTACTTTTGGCTTGAAACTGGCTCTATGGATGGAAGAAATGAAACGCCATCGCCAACGTCTTGTCGATGCTACACGCGTCATTGCCGTTGGTAAAATCAGCGGAGCTGTTGGAACTTATGCGAATGTACCCCCTGAAGTCGAAGAAATAGCCTGCGCAAAACT
>CAYNLZ010000005.1:13988-26401 GCA_964398255.1 uncultured Dehalococcoidaceae bacterium | reverse complement strand
GTCATTTTACCAGATAGCTGTCTTTTGCTTGATTATATGATGAGTCTTTTTAGTGGAATAATGGCTAACCTGAGAGTTTTCCCAGAAAACATGAAACAGAATATGGAAATTTCAAAAGGGTTGCTGTTCTCTCAAAGAGTAATGCTGGCACTGATTGACAAAGGCTTGACCAGACAAGAAGCTTATGAAATTGTTCAGAAAAACGCAATGGATAGCTGGGAAGGCAAGAGTAAATTTATCACTCTTCTCAAGAAGGATTCTAAAGCAAAAGAACTGCTTGCCGAAGAGGAGATAGACGAACTGTTTGACTATAACTATTACATCAAACACGTTGACGATGTATTTAAACGCCTGGGTCTTTCCCCCAGCCAATGGAAGAAAAGAAAAATATCAACTGATAACAATCTGGCACCTGGTGCTATTTAATGGGCGCTGTAAAGGACGTCTTATTAAAAACTGAACTTCCTTTGCCGGCGTTTATTAAAGGTAAAGTACGCGACACATACAACCTTGGTGACCACTTACTGATCGTTACTACCGACCGCGTTTCTGCATTTGATGTAATTCTTCCTTGCGGTATTCCCGACAAAGGTAAAATATTAAACCTGATGTCAGCCTTCTGGATGAATAAGACCAAGCACATTATCCCAAATCATCTTGTTGCTGTCGTTGACGATGTGTCTATTCTGGACAATTTTTTACCGGCAGCAAAAAGGTTTGAGTATCCCCGGTATTTAAGCGGGCGTTCAGTAATCGTTAAAAAAGCTGGGCGCATCGCCGTTGAGTGCGTTATTCGTGGATACCTTGCCGGGTCGGGGTGGAGTGAATACCAACAAAAGGGATCTGTTTGCGGAATCAACCTGGCACCCGGTCTTATCGAAAGCCAACAATTACCTGAACCAATATTAACCCCTACCACAAAAGCTGATGAGGGTCATGATATGCCAATGGATTTCGAAACACTCGAAAACACGGTAGGAAAAGAAACTGCTTCAGATCTGACACAAAAAAGCATCGAGCTCTACAACTTTGCCTCAAGATATGTTTCCAACAGAGGTTTTATAATCGCTGACACAAAGTTCGAATTTGGCATCAATGCCAATCAACTGATTATTATTGACGAGATGCTGACACCGGATTCTTCCCGTTTTTGGGATAAAAACACATATGAACCCGGGCGACCACAGGATAGTTTTGACAAACAGCCAATAAGAGACTGGCTCACCAAAAGCGGCTGGGACAAGAATCCACCTGGTCCTGCCTTACCAGGCAAAGTGATCCAGATGGCATCAAACCGATACCGCCAGGCCTACGAAACCATCACTGGAGATGCGCTGGAATAAATTTAGATCAATTCTTTGGTGGAAGGGATCTCATCCGCAATCCGCGGATCAATGCGAGTGGCTTTTTCCAGAGCACGCCCTAAAGCTTTAAAGAAAGCTTCTGCCTTATGATGGTCATTTATGCCATATGCCAGGCTCCCATGCAGAGTAATCCTTGCTTCACGGGCAAAGGTTTCAACAAAATGGCGAATCAGGTCAGTGGAAAAACCAAATAAGTCGTTCCCTTCAAATTCCATATCAAGAACAGAGTAACCACGCCCGCTTATGTCTATAGCTACCGTAGCCAGAGCATCATCCATCGGTACCGTAGAATCAGCCATGCGCACTATGCCTCTTTTTTCACCCAGAGCTTCATTCAAGGCATGGGCAAGCACAATGGCAACATCTTCAACCAAATGGTGGGCATCATCGCCGGTTGCCGATATTTTTATGTCCATTTTGCCATGTTTTCCAAGCTGATCAAGAAGGTGGTCAAATAATCGAATGCCTGTAGTAATTTCTGTCTGTCCTTTACCATCAAGATTGAGAAAGACGTTGATATTTGTTTCCTGGGTTTCTCTTTGCTTTGTACAAGTTCTGATTACCACTGTGTACCCTCCCCAAGTATTTCTTTAATACTTTCAATCAGAATATCGTTTTGTTCAGGGTATCCAACACTTACTCTGAAAAGAGTCTCCATCCCCGGGTTATTATAATATCTTACCAGAATCCCCCGCTCCCGAAGTTGAGCAGAGAACTCAGCAGCCGACCTATCATACAAACGACACAGTATAAAATTAGCGCTTGAGGGGTAGGGCATGAGGCCTTCAAGCGAACTCAGGCTTCCAAAAAGACGATCGCGCTCAAATACGATACTCTCAACCCGTTGCATCAGTAAATCTTTGTCTTCAAGTGATGCAATAGCGGCATTTTGCGCCGCCATATTAATTGCATACGGGTCTTTTATCCGCATAATATATTCAGCCAGGTGTTTCGGAAATATTCCATAACCAATTCGCAATCCTGCAAGACCAGCCCATTTGCTGAATGTCCTAAGAACTATAAGATTATCGTATTTCTCAACCCATGGCGCAACGGTTTCGCGGCAGAATTCATAATACGCCTCATCTACTACAACTATTATTCCATTTGTAAGCAGAGAACGGATATTCACCAATGACACAAGGTTACCGGTAGGATTATTAGGATTTGCCACAAAAACAAGGCGAGTACGTTTATTTAGCCGATTTAAAATTCCAGGGGCATAAAAATCGAAGGTTTCATCGCGATCAATTTCAATAATTTTAGCTCCGGCGAGCTTGCCATAAAAGCTATACATGGAAAAGGTTGGGTTAAAGGTAATTATTTCGTCCCCGGGATTTACGAAAAGACGGATTATCAGGTCTATAAGCTGATCAGACCCACAACCGCAGACAATATTCTCCATGGGCATTGATGTATATACCGAAAGCTTTTCACGCAGTTTGGTTTGGGCTGCATCTGGATACACGCTGTACGAACTTATATCTTTCAGAACATCAATAACTTTTGGAGAGCAACCATATGGATTTTCATTAGCATCAAGTTTGATTATTTCATTACTATCCAACCCAAACTTCTTTTTCATATAATCTGGTGAAGTATGAGCTGAATAGCCAACGAATGATTTTAAATCATCCCGAACGTCAACTTTATCTAATTCAAAAAATTCCACTGCTATCCTCCAATCTCATTTAAGCGAACTTCAATAGCATCTGCATGCGCTGTTAATCCTTCAGCACGAGCGATAGTAATTGCCACAGGCCCCAATTCCTTAAGCTCATTATCATCCAGATGAACTATATTATAGTACCTGATAAAAGCACTCACATTAAGAGGTGAAGTAAACCTGGCGGTCCCACCAGTTGGCAATGCATGACTTGGACCACTTACGTAATCACCCATCGGAACAGTAGGCTGACTGCCGGTAAAAATACAACCGGCTGTGGTTAATCTGCTTATATCTAAATCAGACTCACTCATATCAACCACGAGATGTTCAGGTGCATACATATTGGCAAGCATTATAACTTCTTCAATTGTTGCAACTACTGCTATCAGTGAGGCATTCTCAATAGAACTACGGATAATTTCAGGCCGAGTTGACTTTGCCAGCTTTTGGTGAACCTTGCGCCTAACGTCATCAGCTAATCTATTTGACGTGGTAACCAGTATGGATTGAGCCAGAGCATCGTGTTCGGCTTGGGCAAGTATTTCTGCCGCAATATATTCAGGATTGCTTTTATCATCAGCAATAATGAGAACCTCACTTGGCCCTTGCAACCCATCAATATCTACAGTTCCAAACACTGCCTTTTTGGCCAGCATAACAAAAATATTTCCTGGCCCGCAGATTTTATCAACGGCCGGGATGGTCGCAGTGCCGTATGCCAATGCTGCAATAGCCTGCGCACCGCCTATCGCAAAAACCTTGTCTACTCCAGCTATTTGAGCGGCTGCAAGTGTTACTGCAGGGATGTTTCCATCTTTACCAGGGGGAGTGGCCAGAATTACTTCATTTACTCCAGCACATTTTGCCGGTATTGCCGTCATCAGTACAGACGAAGGATAACTGGCAGTACCACCCGGAGCATAAACCCCCACCCGCGAAAGCGGCATGGCGATTTGATAACACCCGTTTATTTCAATTTTTTCTGGGATAGCTGCCCGTTGCGCATCGTGAAATTGTTTGATCCTGCCGGCCGCTTTTTGCAAAGCCGAATACAATTCCGGGGACACGCTTGAAACAGCCTTTTTAATTTTACTTTCATTTATTTGTATCTGCTTGAGATCAACCTTGTCAATTTTATTACTAAGCTCAAACAGGGCTTTATCACCATCATTACGTACTTCTGTAATAATAATTTGAACGGCTTCTTCAGCGTTTTCTACGCCAAAAAGGTCAACTAAACTTTGCTTCAAGCGGGGGCTTAAAGTATATTCGCTCCCGGCACGCCGTCTGTCCAGCAACGCTGCTGCTTCACTGAACCCATGAACACATTTCATATCAGCTTTCTTCAATTCCTTTCTGTAACAATGCTATCAAATCATCTATCATTTTTTTCTTGGCTGGTTCATTTCCTACATTACTTTTTCCAATTAATATTGCTGTTGACACAAAGAGGGTGTCGATGATTTCCAAGTTATGCCGCGCTATAGTTCCCCCTGTTTCCGTATTCTCAATAAGCATGTCGGCATCTTCCGGAATAAAGGCTTCAGTGGCGCCCCAGGTAGGTATAATACAGTAACGGCCCAGCCTTTTTTCTTGAGCGTAGCGGTCTGCAATATTTATATATTCAGTCGCTATCCGATACGGTTTTCTGTCCTTCTTTTTTTCCGATACCAATTCAGAAATGGTTTTCACGCCCAGCTTCCCATCAACCACTGCGACAATTCTTACCTTACCATATTTCAAATCAAGCAGCTCAACCAACGGACTCGTTGGAAACTGGTAAAGATGATCGGTAAGCCAATCTCTCCCGGTTATTGCGATATCAAACCTGCCGTTAGCAACTTGCAACGGCATATCTTGGGGTCGTATCACTTTGATGGAAAGCCCCTTTATGTTTGCAACCGGGCGCCGATTGCCAGTGGCAGACGGGTAATCATTTATTTCTATGCCAGCCCGATCAAGTATTTTCTTTACATGAGCTTGTTGATGGCCATCGGGTAAAGCAAGACGTAAAATTCCTGGTTCATCATCAACTTTTAAAGTTTTAAGAGGCTTTGACGGAGCTGTCATTTTTGTTGGAGTTGGTTCGACTTTCGGTGTCATACTCAGGACCGACGATATTACCTCTGCGAGGTCTTTTTCCATAAGGCTTTCCCGATTGGCAACAAGCATTGCCTCAGAGCGCAGCAATCGCTCAAGCGGCAACAGCCCCCGACAAGCCAAATCTTCCTCGCCATCGGCTCCAATAATTACTACGTCTGCATCTTCCGGCAAATATCCTTCTGCTCCACCCCACACTGGAATGATAATAAAGTGCTTGAGTCGCAAAGAAGCAGCGAATTCCTGGGCTAAATTGGGGTATTCAGTGGCAATGCGCACTGCTTCCTCCGTGTTTGTTATATCCTGCAGTGTTTGAAGTGAACCTTCAGCATTAACCGCTGCAAATAATGAACGATTTCCAAATCCAAGTGGCTTCAATTTCACAAGAGAGCTGGAAGGGTATCGACTCACAAGCTCTTCAACCCATTCTCTTGAGCAGATACCAATATCATAATTTCCAACCGAAACCTGTATCGGGATGTCTTTATCTTGCAGTATTTTTATCTGCGCATCTGGAAATTTGGTTGCTTTGAGCCTGTAAAGACGTGCATTCTTGGAATAATCATCCAGACCCCACCCCATTTTTTCCAGCAACTGAGCCGTTTCGCTCAACAAAGGCCCTTTAGGAAGAGCTATTTTAGGCAAGGTCAACCCTCCTGGCAAGAACACTGCACAATTCATCTTCTGTTGTAAATTGTACCGTCTTGCCTGCGCCCGGATATCGTAAGGTGTAAGTTGGCTCTTCATCATTAACGCTAATGCTTGGGCAAGACTCAATTTCAGGTATGCCATCGCCTCCGGATATGAGAACTACAGAATA
Organism: uncultured Dehalococcoidaceae bacterium; assembly: GCA_964398255.1. Classification (GTDB taxonomy): domain Bacteria; phylum Chloroflexota; class Dehalococcoidia; order Dehalococcoidales; family CSSed11-197; genus CSSed11-197. The sequence goes on along the minus strand of CAYNLZ010000005.1, from coordinate 20,448 downwards.
TCCTTCCTTTCGCAACCGCTGTGTTAGGGCCAGCACCTTACGTGCGCCGCGCTCTGAGGTGTTTATCAGGCTTATCGTAGCCCGGGAAGATTCTTTCGGCTCGAATTCAGAATATTTAACAAGCTTATCCATATAAAGGGCAAAGCCTGCAGCTGGAGTGTCATCCCCGCCTAACAGTTTTATCAGGTTATCATAGCGACCGCCCCCACCGATTATTTCATCTCCTGACAAAATATGAAAAATAACACCGGTATAATACTCATAACCTTTTGCCGCGGCCAGATTAATTTCATACTCCACCCCCAAAGCCTGGATAGCTTCAGTAGTGGCAATAAAATCATCAATAACATTTTGTGCACCTGACAACGCCTCACCAAGCAGAGCTTTCAAGTTTTTCAAATACCCGGCAGATTTGCCGTTCATACCAAGCATCAAAGAAAGCAACCGGGCAAGTTGAGGATTAGAATCCTTGACTTTTTCAATTGCTGCTTCATTGCCGTCAAGCAATTCGTCAAATATATTTCTATATTCTTCTTGCGAAAGACCGGAGTGTTCAAGCAAAGCAGCGATCAAGCCTGAATGAGACAACCTTACACGAACACCTGGTACTTTTAAATGCTCGGTGACCTCCAGAGCGAGGGCTACCAGCTCACCATCTGCCATTGCCGAGCTTGCGCCAATGTATTCTGCTCCCATTTGCCAGCGTTCCCGGTCTTTTTTACCCGAGTCATCAAACATGAACGTATTAGCAATATAAGCTAACCTCGCTTGAGGCTCACCGCCCAGGCATTCAGAATACATGCGGGCAACCGGGATAGTGGCATCTGGCCTTAATACTACCCTTTCGCCACTCCATCCATCCCAATCAAGAAACGAATAAGTGCGTCGCAGTTTACCCGGAGTTAGCGTTCCAGCCGAAGTAAACAGGTAAAGATACTCAATAACAGGAGTACGAACTTCCCGATACCCCCAGCCAGCGGTTGTTTCCAAAAAGACTGCTTCCACGTGCCTGAAACTGGCCATCTCCTGAGGCATCAAGTCATTAAATCCCTTGCAACTTTTTATCATTATTCACACCCTTTCTAACCTAAAACCTGTAAATTCTACAATAGAACAGGACTGCATTCAACTTTATTTTTTGCACACAGGCGTCACTTTTAGTTGCACGCGTCTTAAACCTTGGTTATACTTTTATCATGAAAAGTCGTTTGCTGAAGAAGCCATTCTTGCTATTCTTCGCAATCTTGACCCTCATTATAACATCCACTACCGGTAATGTAGCAGCAGCTGGCGACAGCCTTATGGTTACAACGCTGGATCTGGAAGGTACGATTACGCCCGTTCAGGCAGAATACATCGCCAGAGGTTTTGAAGAAGCAACAACAAACGGGGCTGACCTGGTAGTTATTTTAATGGACACGCCGGGCGGTTTGGATGATTCAATGCGAGTGATCATTCAAGAGATTTATAATGCCTCAATGCCAGTGGCTGTTTATGTCAAGCCAGGAGGCAGAGCAGCATCTGCCGGTTTTTATATTACCATTGCCGCAGATATAGCAGCAATGGCGCCTAACACTTCCATCGGGGCTGCTACCCCGGTTTCTATTGGTACCGATGGCACAACTGAAATCAGTGACGAGATGCAAGCCAAAATAATCAACGATTCTATCGCATATGCCAGGGGTTTAGCTGAAACACGCGGACGTAATGCTGATTGGGCTGAACTGGCGGTTCGTGAGGCGGCTTCAATCTCTGGAAGCGAAGCTCTATCTCTTAATGTTATAGATGTCATAGCTCCAACCTTTGAAAGCTTGCTCAATGCCATCAATGGACAAGAAATAACCCGCCCCGACGGTTCAACAATTACACTCACTACCGAATCATTTGAAGTCACACACATTGGCAAGACCTTTATGGAAGGTCTTCTTCTGGCGCTGACAGACCCTAATATTGCCTATATCCTGCTAAGCATCGCAATTTTAGGAATCACCGTTGAAATCTTCAATCCAGGGCTTATTTTCCCTGGCTTAATAGGAGTTATTGCGGGACTGATGGCTTTTTATTCCCTAGGGATATTACCGGTAAACTATGCCGGAATCCTGCTAATGGTAATTGCTATCGTGCTTTTTATCGTTGATGTTGTTACTCCTAGCTTTGGCATATTAACAGTTGGGGGGATAGTGTCATTTGTCATAGGGTCTCTAATTTTATTTAAAGGAGGGCCGTTGTTTAGTGTGAATCTTTGGTTAATAGCAACTATATTGGTAATTATCTTAGCTTTTCTTGTTTTTGTCGTCCAAAGGGTAGTCAAGGCGCACCGCGGGCAAGTATCTACAGGCAGTGAAGACCTGAAAGGAAAACCTGCCGAAGTACGTACAAGATTATCACCTGTTGGCACGGTATTCCTTGAAGGAGAACTTTGGAAAGCTATACTTGATGAAGGCTCAGCAGAGCCGGGCGAAACAGTATTCGTTACAAGATCAAAAGGATTAACTGTGTACGTATCCAAATCAAATAAAGGAGGTTGTTAATGCCAATTATTTATCTGGCGATAGTATTATTTATAGTATTGTTTATCTTGAGCATGGCAGTTCGGGTCGTGTCAGAGTATGAAAGAGGGGTAATCTTTCGCCTGGGCAGACTGATTGGAGTCAAAGGGCCTGGTTTGTTTTTTATCATTCCTTATATCGATCGCATGGTAAAAGTTGATCTCCGTGTGGTAACCATGGACGTGCCTGCGCAGGACGTTATTACAAAAGATAATGTTACAGTCCGCGTAAATGCAGTAGTTTATTTCCGCGTGGTGAGCCCTGCAGATGCGGTTATAAAAGTTCTTGATCATTACAAGGCAACGTCTCAAATTTCACAGACCACTCTTAGAAATGTACTCGGCCAATCCGAACTGGACGAGCTTCTAAGCCAACGGGAACAACTCAATCAGAGATTGCAAGTAATTATTGATGAGCATACCGATCCCTGGGGTGTAAAAGTAAGCATAGTCGAAATAAAAGACGTTGAACTTCCCGAAAGTATGCGTCGCTCGATGGCCAAACAAGCTGAAGCTGAAAGAGAAAGAAGAGCCAAGGTCATCCATGCAGAAGGAGAATACCAGGCTTCTGGCAGACTGGCTGATGCCGCAGAAGTCATCGCCAGGGAACCAGTCACTTTACAGCTTCGTTACTTCCAGACATTAACCGAAATAGCAACTGAAAAAAGCAGTACAATTGTATTCCCGATACCAATTGACATGTTTGACATCTTCACCAAAAAAATGAAGGAAGGCGACAAAGAAAACAAGAAAGACTCTTAGTTGACTCTGAACTCTCCGCCAGTACAAAATATTGGTGGAGAGTTCAGTTTATTCCAGATATACGTCCCCCGCGCTTACGACTATTTCTTCTCCCGATTCCAGCAGAACTAACAGATTCCCGTCAGCATTTACGTCGCGCGCCAGACCTTTCATCGTACCAGAACCTCTTTCCACCGTAACATTCCTGCCTAACGTCACCAGACGGCTTCTCCAGTCATCAAGAAGGCTTTCGCCATCCTTCAACCGGGTATATAACAAATCAAAATTTAAGATGACCTCACCGGCAAGTCTCACAAGGTCAACCTGCTGTCCTTTTTCTCCGGCAAGATTGGTAGGTAATATTACTGAAGATTCAAGATTACCTATGCCGGTGTTTGCATTAATACCAATACCAACAACAGCATAGCTGACGCCGCCCGCAACAATCTGACTCTCAACAAGAATACCCGATACTTTCTTTCCATCAATCAAAATATCATTAGGCCATTTTATTCCTGCTTTATTAATTCCAAGTTCCTCAATGCTATATAAAACTGAAAGAGCTCCACACATAATCAGTTCGGTCACCTGGGCCTCGCCAGGATAACAAATAATTGATAACGACATATTACCTTCGGGAGAATGCCAGTGCCTGCCTTTTCTCCCGCGCCCGCCACTTTGGTGCCCCGCAACAACAACCGTTCCTTCTTCTTCCTGATTCAGAGCCTTTTCCCGAGCCATATCCATCGTTGAAAAAAGAAGTGGGTAATAACAAATTTTACGCCCGATTATTTTTGTGGGCAGGTTTCTGACTAATTGAGAAAATTTGTCTTGCATAGATTAAATATAAACTTGTTTTTGCATTATTTATTCCTTGACAAAGTCCGTGACATTTCATTGTAGAATAGCAGTCACCTGGCTGTCCAGCAATTATTCAGAAACATAGAAATAAAAATGGCACTTTCTTTTACAAAAACATCTGCTATAAAAAGACCTAATCATAAAACAAGCACTGTAAAATTGACAGTCAGGCATCCAGATATTATGATTTAATCCTGTTGAATCAACTGCGGTGAATATTTATGTCAAAAACTATTAAGGAAATTAACGAGAAAATCAAGTCAGGCCAGGCTGTCGTCGTCAATGCTGAAGAAGTAATTGACATTGTCAAACAGAATGGTTTAAAACAAGCGGCGCATGAAATTGATGTTGTCACTACCGGCACCTTTGCCCCAATGTGTTCTTCCGGAGCGTATTTTAGCATCGGTCACTCAAAACCCAGGATTAAACTGGACGCCGGCAAAACATACCTGAACGATGTCCCGGCTTATTCCGGTTTTGCCGCAACTGATATCATGCTTGGTGCCACCGCTCTCCCCGACGATGATCCACGCAATAGGATTCACCCGGGGGACTTCAATTACGGCGGAGGACACGTCATAGAAGATCTCGTATCCGGCAAGGACATCTGCCTTTCTGCTAATGCCTACGGTACTGATTGCTATCCCAGGAAAAAACTGGAAACATGGATAAATATTCGCGACTTGAACGAAGCCGTATTATATAATTTCCGTAACTGTTACCAGAATTACAACGTCGCAGTGAACGAATCTGATAAAACCATCTACACTTATCTTGGAACGCTGAAACCACGCCTTGGGAGTGCAGCATATTGCTCCGCAGGGCAACTTTCCCCTCTTTTGAACGACCCTTATTACAAAACCATTGGCCTCGGAACGAGGCTGTTCCTTGGCGGTGGCACCGGATATGTTTCATGGAACGGAACCCAGCATAGCCCTGCAGTGCTTCGTTCGGATAACGGGGTTCCAAGAAAAGGCGCTGGCACATTAGCGCTTATTGGCGACTTGAAACAAATGAATTCGCGGTGGTTGCGGGGAATTAGTATGCTTGGCTATGGAGTATCTCTGGGGGTAGGAGTAGGTATCCCGATACCAATATTAAACGAAGAAATACTTGCTTATACCACGGTAACAGATCAAGATATTTACGCAACTGTAATTGACTATTCAAAAGAATACCCCCAAAACTTGCCGGGCACACTTGGCGAAGTTACTTATGCCCAGTTGAAAAGTGGTGTAATTCAACTAAAGGGTAAATCCATTCCTACGGCTTCCCTCTCCAGCTATTCAAGGGCTCTGGAGATAGCCAACATTTTAAAAACCTGGATTGCCAGTGGGGATTTCCTTCTTACCGAGCCAATTGCCCCTTTGCCTGGCCCTGAGAGCGGTATGGCCACGAAACCTCTAAATTACCGCCCGGTTGAACGAAACAACAATTATTAACAGGTTTGGAGTTATTTTGTGAAGGTATCGCGTAAAATAGTGCTACATTTTCCAGCCCGCCTGGTAGAAAAGGCAATTTCCTACCAGCTGGTTAAGGATTATAACCTGCAGTTTAATATACTTAAAGCCTCGATAAACCCTGATTCAGAAGGCTTCGTCGTTCTTGAATTAACCGGCACGCAGGAAGATTACGACAGGGGCATACAGTTTTTAACAAAAACGGGCGTGAAAATTGAGGCTTTAAGTCAAAACGTTTTTCGAAACGAAGAAAAATGTACTCACTGTGGGGTCTGCCTGACAATCTGTCCGACTGACTCGTTTGAAATAGAACCTGAAAGCCGCAAGGTACTGTTTATTCACGACCGATGCATAGCCTGCGCCAACTGCATCAAAGCCTGCCCTCCACGAGCGATGGAACTACATTTTTAATGCCAAAAAGCAGACATTACCGCCGGTGGATAACGGACCATGATCTTGTAAGCTTTTATGTCACCTGCGATCAAACAGACCTTATGATTTTGGCAAAATCTGACCTTAGCATATTAGCTGAGGATTTGGCTAAAGTTCATCATAACACGGTAATTGACTATATCAGGAATAATCCAGAATTTGAGCACTCCCTCTCTCCATTGGAAGTCGACACCAGCGCCCCACCAATTATTCGTGAAATGTATGAAGCAAGCCAAAAAGCAAATGTCGGCCCAATGGCTGCAGTTGCCGGGGCAATTGCCGAATATATTGGTAAAGACCTTTTGAATAGTACTAGCGAAGTAATTGTTGAAAATGGCGGAGACATCTTTCTCCAGTCGCCCCATAAACGCACTGTCGCCATTTATGCAGGCAATTCCCCTCTTTCCAAAAGGATTGG
>CAYNLZ010000005.1:0-13888 GCA_964398255.1 uncultured Dehalococcoidaceae bacterium | reverse complement strand
AACTAACTCCGCTTGATTAGGTTTGATATCCACATTATAATTTGTTTCTAATGAGCGAACTCGTAAAAATCGTACCTGCAGTACTGACAGATGATTCAAAAAGCCTTACCAATATGATTGAGCAGGCAAAATTATTTACGGACTTTGTTCAAATTGACCTCATGGATGGAGCGTTCGTTCCCTCCCGAAGTATAACTCCTGAAGAACTGGTAAACATCAAGCCTGACATTTCATGGGAAGCTCATATTATGGCAAATGAACCAGAAAAGATTTTACACTTTCTCAAGGACGCCGGCGCAAGCAGAATAATATTCCATTATGAGGCCACTGATAACCATGAACATGTCATAAAAACGGCCAGGTCATTGGAACTCGGTGTCGGTATTGCCCTATCCCCATCAACACCTGGTGATGTTTTAAAGGATCTGGCCAGTTTAATAGATTATGTGTTATTCATGACGGTAAATCCTGGTTATTACGGCGCAAAATTCATCCCTGAAGTACTCTCCAAAATAAAAGCTTTCCGTCAGCAATACAAGAATATCGAAATCGGCATAGATGGTGGAGTAAAAGAGGATAATTTAAAATTGATCGTGAATAGCGAGGTTAACTCGGTTTGTGTAGGGAGCGCCATATTTCTCAGTGAGTCTCCTGCCCAAAGCTACCGCAATTTCCTGGATATAGCTAACTCCTGACCTTATTTGGCAAATATTGCAAGAGCCCCTTCCACAATGCGCTCCACCGTTATGCCAAAATGTTTATAAACCTCATCTGCCGGGGCTGAAACACCGTACTGGTCAATCCCGATTGCCAGCCCTTCTGCATGAATATATTTTTGCCAACCAGTAGTGCTCCCGGCTTCTACAGAAATCCGCGCCTTTATTTTCCGGGGAAGAATTAATTCTTTATAATCTTTGTCCTGCAAATCAAACAATTCCCAAGAAGGCATTGAAACTACCCGGGCACTGACTCCCTGTTCTTTTAATTTAATTCCTGCCTCTATTGCAAGATGTACTTCGGAGCCAGTCGCAATAATAATAATATCGGGCTTTTCCTCAGCTTCCCAGATAATATAAGCCCCTTTTTGCACCACCCCAGAATCAACCGGAGACGTCCTCACTGCTTGGGGAACCTTTTGCCGGGTAAGCACAATTGCAGTTGGCCCGTTTCTTCTGTTTATAGCCACTTTCCAGGCGCCAATCGTCTCAGTGGCATCGCATGGTCTCAAGGTAATAAGATCGGGAACCAGCCTGAGTCCCATAATTTGCTCTATTGGTTGATGTGTGGGGCCATCTTCACCAAGCCCAATCGAATCGTGTGTAAAGATAAAAGTAACCCCAAGATTCATCAAGGCTGCCAACCGTACCGGTGGCCGCATATAATCATAAAAAATCAGGAATGTTGCAGTATAAGGAATTACCCCGCCATGTAAACTCAATCCATTAGCAACAGCCCCCATGGCATGTTCACGCACTCCAAAATGAATATTACAGCCCCAAGGCTCACCAGCGCTAAAATATCCACGTTCAGCCAAAATAGTCTTTGTAGAAGGTGCCAGATCTGCCGAACCTCCTACAAGATTGTGCAAGTTTTTTGCCAATTCATTAATGACTACACCGGACACTTCACGGGTTGCCATCGGTTTTTGCATACCTGCTAACAAATTTTCAAGGTTGTCGCCCCAACCAGGTGGGAGTTGGTCATCAAGTGCCATTTCGAGTTTTGCGGTTTCCGCGGGGAAGCTTGCCTTGTACTTCCAATACTTCTTTTCCCACGTGTTATAAATGTTTTCAGCTGCGTCTATTGCTTGCCTGAAATGCAAAGCGGCATCATCCGGTACAAAAAATGGAGGGTAAGGCCATCCCAGGTTTTTCCGTGTCAATTCTGCCTCTTCAACCCCAAGTGGTTCTCCGTGGCAAGAGGCTGTTCCACTTTTATTAGGGCTGCCGTATCCAATACGCGTCTTGCATACAATCATACTCGGACGGCTTAACTCTTCTTTTGCCATCTTCAAGGCTGTGTCTATCTCTTCGACGTTATGCCCATCAATAGGCCCAACCACATGCCAATTGTAAGCGTTAAATCTTTCGCCAACATTTTCTGTAAAGGTTAAATCAGTAGAGCCTTCGATGCTAATCTCGTTATCATCATAAAGGCATATCAATTTGCCCAACCCCATGGTGCCGGCAAAGGAAGCCGCTTCAGCCGCTACACCTTCCATCATATCTCCATCTGAGACGAGAGCATAGGTATAATGATTAATGATGTCGTATCCGGGTTGGTTGAAATGACCAGAAAGCCACCTTTCAGCCATAGCTATACCCACTGCGTTGGCAAAACCCTGGCCCAGAGGACCCGTAGTCGTCTCTATGCCAATTTCATGGTCGCGCTCGGGATGCCCCGGAGTTTTACTGCCCATCTGTCGGAATCTTTTCAATTCTTCCATCGGCATTTTATAGCCATAAACATGTAAAAGAGAATAGAGAAGAGCTGATGCGTGCCCGGCAGACAATATAAAACGATCCCTATCCAACCAATTTGTATGAGAAGGACTATGTTTTAAGTGGCGTTGCCATAAAGTATATGCAACAGTTGCCATGCCCATTGGCGCACCGGGGTGCCCCGATTTCGCGCTTTCTATCATATCGATTGAAAGAAAGCGCAAGGAATTTATACAAAGTTCCTGGATGTTGTTCATAGACTCTGAGATTTTATCCTACATTGCAGTCACATTTCAAATATAATCAGATTTGATCGACATCATTTCCAAAGCCTGTAATGGCTTTGGTCGGCTTAATCCTGTTTGACTGTCTTGAAAATAATTGACAGCCCTCAATTCACACGGTAAGATAACCGCAGGAAGTGATAAATTTATGACAGAAATATCAAGTAGGAAGCCTATAAAAAAACCTTCGCAAATAGGTCGCAGCCCTCAGGCAGATTATAAGGTTCAAGTAACTCTATGGATTGAGAAAGATGGTGAGTTGTATCTTGGTGGCGGCCGCATAATGTTGTTAGAAAATATTAACGAGTATGGTTCAATCTCTGCTGCCGCCCGTGCGATGGAACTTGGTTACCGAAATGCGTGGTTATGGATTGATTCTATGAACCAACTTGCTCCATCCCCACTCGTAATAAAAGGTAAAGGCGGAGCGGGAGGAGGTTACGCATACCTCACCGAGGAAGGACATAAGGCTTTAAAAGACTATAAAGAACTCCGCGACAAAATGGAAACCGCTCTTAAACCTTTAGATATTTGCTCCCTGAGCACTTAATTCAAATGCTTGAGATTTTTTCATCCACGTCATAAAATGTATTGAAGCTGATTATTAATAAATCTTTTGTTAAAAAGTGGAGGCGTGGCGATGAACCTGAATTATCTTGACACATTCCGTGAACTCGTAAGGCTGGGTAGTTTTTCTGCTGTCGCCAAGTTTCTTTCAATAAGCCAACCAGCCGTTTCTTTTCAAATACAAAAGCTTGAATCAGATCTGGGAACCACCCTGATCGACCGCAGTCAAAAGAAATTGAAGTTGACAGATGCAGGGCACATGGTCCTCGTTTTTGCCAACACCGTAAGCGAAGAGTATTCTCAACTGCAAAACAAGCTGGACCGGCTTAAGTACGACATTATTGGCGAATTACGACTTGCTGCGAGCACAATTCCGGCAGAATTTCTTTTACCTGTATTACTGGGTGAATTCATGGCTATTCATCCTGATATAACAGCTCGAATAGATATAATGGATTCAGCAACTGTTATAGATAGCATAAAATATGGTGATTATAAACTCGGTTTTTGTGGAACAACCCCACCCAAAATAGAAGGGTTGTCCAGTTTTGTTCTGGCTTCCGATAAGATCATACTTGTATCTGCCTCCGATCATCCACTTGTGAGTAAAAAAACGGTTAAACTGTCTGACATAGCCTCGTACTCCTTTATATCCCGTGAAGTAACATCAGGCACACGTCAAAGCATCGAACTAGCTTTGTCAAAAAAGAACTTCAATCCTAGACAACTAAAAATCCGCCTGGTGCTTTCAAATACTGAGGCAGTATTATCAGCGGTTGAATCAGGAAATGGCATTGCTTTTGTTTCCAACATAGGGGCAAAAAGAAGCTTGGCACTTGGCAGTATAAAAAAAATCGACGTTGCTGGCCTTTCCATACACAGGAAATTTTATTGTATTTATTATGGTAAAGACCTTAATTCAAGACTGGTTGAAGAATTCCTATCTTTTGCGAGAGAAAAGAGTTCATTCTCTTGCTAAAATTGCCCCTGACTTAATACATTCAATGATTTGATTCGCACTAAATAGCCGGCTTTTCGTATCTGAGGGCTTTGATAATACAACAAAACTTTCCCACCAGCTCCGGGTCAAATTGAGTGCCAGCGTTGTTTTTCAGTTCAGCCATTGCTTCTTCGCGCAACATTCTCTCCCTGTAAGGTCTTGGGTTAGTCATTGCGTCGTAAGCATCGGCGACAGCCAAGATGCGAGCACCAACAGGAATATCCTTACCAGCAAGGCCAACGGGGTAACCCTTGCCATCATACCTCTCGTGGTGATGCATTATCGGCGGCACGCAGTCTGCCAATTCAGGTATATGTTTTACTATTTCCACTCCAATTTCAGGGTGCATTTTGAGCGGACGCCACTCGGGCAAAGTTAATTCATCTGGTTTGTTCAGAATTGAATCCGAGATTCCAATTTTCCCAATGTCATGCAAAAGCCCGGCTATGCGTATTGTTCTTATCTGCTGCTCAGAAAGATTTAACTCCCGAGCGAGTCGTACAGCATACTCGCTTACTTTTCTCGAATGCCCATACGTATAACTATCCTTCGCATCAACTTTTGCAGCAAGAGCATAAATTACACCTATCGAATTTGGATAACCCAGATTGTCATTGAGCAAAACCTCGTCGTCTGAGATTCCCTTTGCGTTTGATAAAACAGTACAGTTCCTGCCTCTGTATTTCGCCCGATAAAGCGCATTATCGGCTGCACGTATAAGTTCTTCTCGCATGATTCCATCGTCAGGCCAGCCGGCGATACCAAGGCTCATTGTCAGAGGCATTGAACAAATACTGGTTTTAGCTTCAATAGTTTTACGTATCCTTTCAGCTACTATATAAGCTTCTTCCGTTGAAGTATCAGGAAGAATAATCGCAAACTCTTCTCCACCATAACGAAACGCCTGATCAGTAGCCCTTATAGAAAAAACAATATATTGTCCGGCTTTTCTTAATGCCCGATCTCCAGCAAGATGCCCGTAAATATCATTGTATGTCTTGAAAATGTCAATATCGGCCATAATCATTGAAAAACCTTTTCTTGATCTGGAACTCCTGGCTATTTCTTCTTCCAACCTCTCATGAAAATGCCTATGGTTGTACAGCCCTGTCAAACCGTCGATGTTTACTTTTTCCATAGCAAATGCATATAACTGAGCATTTTCTATAATAGTTCCAGCCTCACTGGTTATTCTATCGACAACAGATATATCTTCAGCATAGTATTTTCGACCTTTGTGCTTCGGGCCAAGACAAAGCACCGCGATCAACTTACCTTTGTTTTTCAGCGGAAAAAGAATTTGGACTTCCATTTCAGCAAGTTTTTCCCTCTCATCAGTCCATAGAGCCTTAAATTGAGGAAGTGTGTCAATTTTTTCAATCGTCAAATGCATTTCTTTTTGATCAAGCCAGTTAATTATCGGGCTGTCGGGATTAAACATCACCGACGTTATGCTTTTTATGTCTTTTGTTTTCGGGTATTCAAATTGGACCAAAAAACTCTGGCTTTCAGAATCTCGAAGCAGCAAATAACTTCTGGAAGTGCCAATAGCCTTGTTTAACATTGAAAGCAACTCGTTTGATAAGGTTGCAAGGTTTAAATTACCGCCCATGATACGGCAAAACTCAGCTAGCGAAATACGATGATCGTACGTGCGCCAAAAAACTATCCGGTCAATAAATCTTTCAATGTTCTCACGAACTGGCTTGAGAACAATTGTGATGACCACCAAAATCACAGCAGCAATGGTGTACCCAATTATAGAAGACAGGTCCGGGAATAATAAGGTCAATGCTGATATAATACCAGCAAATGTTGCCGCGATTAAAACTCCCACAATAACCCAGCTGAGCCCCCTCCTGGTAACGAGACGGATGTCAAGCAGGTCATACCATGTTATGGCATAGGCGATAATGGCTATATTAATAAAGCTTCCCATATGGTCTAACGGAAATCCCTTTAAAGCTGGTATAAGATTTGTATATGTCAGAGAAGCCATTATCGTCCAGCCAGCAAGCAGATATGCAGTGCGATTGCGATCGATCGGGTCGATAGATTCTACATATTTTTTCCAAAGCATATATAAAACTGAAAAAGTATACAGCAAACTGATGGCACCGATAACGTAAATAACGGGGCCGTATTCATGATATATTATCCCTTCTTCTACGTATGAAGATTTGATAACCCAATCCGTTGTGGTTGATATTAAAGCAAGAAAACCAACTATTACAAAGCCCCATTTTACGCCCCCATCCGGACGGCGGCTAGTATATAGCCGTGTAAAATAATAATATGCCACAAGCGCGGCGATTAGGGCTACAGCCAATAGCCTGTTCCAAAACAAGACATATTCAGGAACATTCTGAATTCTTACCATAAAGGAAGTAAAACTCCAGAACGCGGCTAAGCCCAGATACAAAACGAAAGCCCGGTTCATCGGCCTCTTGATTTTTTGTACGGCTAGTACAAATATCAGTACGTATACTATACAAGTGCCAAGAGGGATAATAGTCCAAAGATTCAATATACTTCTTCCGGCTCCGGGCACACAATCATGCTGTGGCTCGGTTATTTCAATTAATTATTACCTTGACAGTAATGAATGTCAATAATAAATCGTTCAATAATAACAAGAAAGGCAAAATACCAGTAACAAAATCCGACTGCAGCCACATACCTATTTTGCTGATATAACGTTTGCAGATGGTTGTGAAGCTTCACCAGCATGCATCAAGAATTTGATAATATCATCCGAAGCGTTCAAATGAGGTGGCTCCAGCTGTGAAATACTCTCTTCGTTTTTAAGCTGATATTGTTTGTACGCAGCAAATGCTCCTCGGGGAAGAAGTGTTATACGAAGCGGTTTCAGGCCTGTAAAGGATTCCAGCTCAGAATAAGGTTCATCAAGTTTTTTCAGTTCCTCGTGGACTTTATCTGCAATTGTTTCCATTGCCAGCTTTTGCTCTCCTGTTGTTTCAATGTAAATATTCAGCACCGGCTTTTCGCTGACTTCTTTTCTTGCTGTCCATCCGGCATACGGAATTCCTGTTTTTTCAATAGCTTGCCAGATAATTTTTTCACTAAGCCTGGTAAATCCAGCTATATCAATCTGGTCATCCACCCTGCCAATAAATGACATCTGAGGAATATCTATATCCAGTTTTTCGTTACGGAGAGAGTGTATCTTGACAAGATGACCCAACCTATAACGCACAAGTGGTCCTCCATGAAAACTGGTAATTACCAGTTCATAGTTACCCGGTACTATCTCATCAATCAAATACGTTGGCGGGACAAAATTCTGTTCCTGATAAGATTTACGGCTATCCTCTTCTGTAATAAATTCAAAAAAGTTCAGGTGAGGAATAAATGTCATCCCTTCGTAATCCCATGTTTGCATTGCGATAACAACAGCTTCCGTGCAACCATGAAAATCCAGAGGATAGCGCCCCCACATTTCTTTAATCTTCTCTCGAAAAATGACACCGTCAAGCCCAAAAGTTACCATTCCCTTTAATTTAAAGAGGTCCTGTGGCAAAAGTTCTCTTCCCTGAATACGGCTTATCAGCAGTCCTTTTAATATACGTATAGCACCGCAAGGCTTTTTAATCATGTTCTTCACATTTACCGAAGCTGAACTACCACTTCCGCTAAACCGCTTGCCAATGGCAACTGCCACGCTTGACATGGCAAAACAAAGATCCAGCCCTTCATTAATTGCCATTCTAAATCCAAGCTTGATTCTTTCTTCAAAAGTTATCTGCTCCGATGTCTCAACAGGTGGGATAAATGTGAATATTTCATGTGGCAATACCTTGGTCATCGTACCAGAAGCATATGGAGGAGGAGCCAAACCATAAAAAACGTTATCCCCTTCTGCGAATCTGACCTCTCCTCGATTTCGACAGCTCGAAAAGAAAATGAGGGCAAAGATTAATGGCTCTATCTCTTCAAGCTGCCTTGCAGTTACAGGAACCCACCTGAAAGCTGATTCTCCAGATTTGCCGGAAGTGCACTGCCATAGAATCGGCTTGGCTGGCAGCCCATCTTCCCGTTTTTGCGGTAAATAAGAGTGATAATCATTATATGTTGTAAGAGGAACATTCTGCCGAAATTCCTCCACAGTCTGCGGTCTGGCTCCATTTAAAATATTCTGGCCCAATTCACACTTTTTAAGCAATTCAAGCTGCTCAAGAAGCAACCTTTTCTGAATATAAGAAAACTGGTCTATACTCAAGTCAATAAAACCACAACACCTCTCCCAAAGCTCTGCATGGTTGCCTTTCTTGAATAACTCGACATTTACACTCAATTTAGCACTCCTTGTTGACTCCGTATTTGATAATGATTCCCTCGCACCCATCTGACTTTCAGAAATACTCTTTGGCAGTCTGAACCCTGGAACAATCATCGGTATCTCTTTTTGATAATTTTGGTATCCTTTAAACATGCGTGGAAATATAATCCTGTCTTGAAAAATAATTAAAGCCAAATCAGCCAATGCCCATACAGTCGCTGCCCACACCATTGCGGTGGAAGGAAACACGAGAACAAGGCCTGTCATCACGCCGGCAAAGGGGTACCAGCCTGGGTGGCGTACAACACTATATAAACCAGAAGTTACCAGTTCTTTTCCTATACCCGTTTGAATATATGTCTTCCTCAAAGGAATATTGATAAAAAGAGCGTAGACAAGCACTGCACCAGATAAGATAATTAATACCCATCCAGCACTTGCTAACAATGGATTGAAAGTAAATCGGGGAGCAGTACCAATAATTTTGCAAATAGAATAAATCAAAACCCCCGTGCCAATAATCCAGGCTATGGGCTTTACCACGGGGATTCTTTTCAAGGCGGCAAAATCCGCCAGAAGAAACAAGGCAAAACCTGCCAACCCCAAAAATATTTGCGTCAAGCAGGAACCCTTCTAAAAAGCCAGGCGGTTATATCATTTCTCCTCCTGGATTGTTTATATAAAATAACTGCAATAAACACTGGTTTTTCTCACAGTTGTGCGATATTCTCAAATACAATATTAATACTTACAAGACATGGCAATATTTTATCTGAAAAAAACTCATTAAAAATCTTAAGCAACTTGGGCTAGATTGCTTCCCAATCTGTAAATGGAAAAAATCAATCCAGGCAAAACTATTTTGAACGCACGAGGAAAGTAGGCGTTGTGACCCCCATCAACACTTTTTCGGTGATTGAACCAAACGCCCATCGGCTGAAGCCACTGCGTAAATGAGTCGCCATTACGATCAAACTATAATTATAACTCCCGGCATACCCGATTATTTCTGCAGCCGGGTCTCCAACAAGAACCTTCCATTTTGCTGCTATTCCTGCCTCTTGTAATTCAGAGGCAATATTTTGCAGGTATTTTTCAATGTTTGACTTACTGAGGGCCTTTGCGGCGGTAGCCTGCTTACTCCAACTCATCGGCATATGAGAAGGATAGTCCGAAGAAATATCTGGAGAGATGGCAACGCTTACCAATTCAACCTCAGTCAACTCTTTTCCAAAATTTGTCGCCAGCGATTTAACATGAGAAATAGCACCTTCAGACTTTTTCGAGCCGTCTAACAACACCAAAACTCTTCCTTCGGGTGTCAAATCTTTTACCTTTTTTTCTGGAATGCCAGCGCGGATCAGCCACACAGGTATCCGCGATTCTCTGAGCAATACATTGGCAACACTCCCTATAACAATCCGTGAAAAGCCACTGCGCCCATGAGTCGCCATTAAAATGAAGTCAACATCATTCTTTTTGGCATATTTTTTGATAGTCTCAGCAGGATTGCCAATACCAACATCACCCCATGCTTTAACGGCCCTTTCCGGGCTATGACTGACAACTCTCTCAGCCGCCACATCAACATACGCTTGATGCATGGGAAGTATTGATTTGTCTTCAGGTGCCAAAACGTTAAACATTATTGCCTCAACCCCGGTCATCGAAGCGATTTTAGCAGCATAATCAATCAATACCTCAGAGAGAGCCGAGCCATCCAATGGTACCAGCATTTTTTTATACAAATCAAACCTCCAACAGCTATAATATAATATACATTCAAGCAGAGTAAAATCAAGGCTTCCTGATATAATGTTTGGCCAGCCTGTTTGAGTAAGCTATAATAACAACCTGGAGAACTTAATAATGGCATATAAAGAACATAAACAAGTATCACCTATTCATATTACAGTCGGTGTTTTAATTATTTCGGACTCTCGCACTTACACAAGTGACGAGTCTGGAAAGCTTATTTGCCACCTGCTCGAGGATCACGGGCATAAAATTGCCGATTTCCAGATTTTGCAAGACGAGGCATCGGCAATAAAAGACACCCTTTCATCCTTGCTTTCTCTGCCGGAAGTAAAAATCGTGATTACCAGTGGCGGCACTGGATTGAGCCAACGTGATATTACTGTTGAAACTGTACAGCCTCTTCTTGATAAAAAGCTTGATGGTTTTGGCGAGTTATTCCGCAGCCTGACTTACCAGGAAATTGGCGCCGGCAGTATTATGAGCCGCACTCTTGCAGGCACAATCGATGGCAAGGTTGTAATTTGTCTCCCCGGCTCTCCTAAAGCAGTAAAGCTTGCCATGGAGCAGATAATATTGCCAGAGATTGGGCACCTCGCCCGGGAAGCATCGCGTTAATATAGCAAAAACAAATGAACGCGACACAATAGCTGTTGATGAGTGGCTATATTTTAGAACAAGTTTCGCCTAACGGAGCTTATTTATTACCGTCGCGAATAAAAGTACCACTTTTCCCGCCTGACTTTTTTTGTAAACAGATATCACTTATCATCATACCACGATCAATTGCCTTACACATGTCATAAATGGTCAGAGCGGCAACTGAAACCGCGGTCAGTGCTTCCATTTCAACACCAGTCTTGCCCGTACACCTTACCTTTGCTTCAATATCAATTGTATTGTCACTTGAAAAGTCGAAATCCACACTCACCTGGTCTAACATCAAACTGTGACAAAGGGGGATCAATTCAGGAGTTTTTTTTGCTGCCATAATCCCGGCTACCCTGGCTACAGAAAGTACATCGCCCTTCTTAAGAGACTGGCTTCGGATGAGTTCCAGAGTCTCTGGTTTCATTATTACCTGCCCGGAAGCGATGGCATCTCTTACTGTTTCCGCCTTTGGAGATACGTCAACCATGTGGGCTTCACCTTTTTCGTTCAGATGCGTCAAGCCATTCATTTTTAACCTCCTATCTGCCACATTTGCCGATTGGAAGGTAGAACTTCTTCATCCAAACGGTGTTTTTCATGTTTTAAATTCGCCGCCTGAGTCATAAGTTCTGCAATACCTTCGTCTGTGATTCCCTGTCTAATAGGGGTTTTAATATCAATTTCATCGTCATCCAGCAAGCATGGCCGTAACTTACCATCAGCTGTCAATCTCATACGATTACAAGCATCGCAAAAGCAATCCGTGACCGCACCAATAAATCCGATTGACCCTTTGGAACCCTCTAGCTGGTAATACTTGGCTGGACCACTCCCCTTTGAAGGCATCACGGGAACCAACTCACCCATGTGGCGAGCAATTACTTCTTTTATATACTTGTCCGAAACTGTCTGATTGCCGGATAAATTACTAACTCCGCAGATATCGCTCCCGAAAGGCATGTATTCAATAAACCTTATGTGCCAGCCTTCATCACGAGTTTTGGCGGCAAAATCGAGGATTTCATCATCATTAACTCCAGCCAACATAACAGTGTTTATCTTAACTGGATCCAAACCTGCTTTTTTTGCGGCTTCTATCCCTTTGAAAACGTCAAAAAGCTTTCCCAAACCAGTCATATATTTGAACCGGTCTTCCTTGAGGGTGTCCAGGCTGATATTTACCCTATCCAGCCCGGCGTCTGCAAGCTTTTGAGCGTGCTTGGAGAGGGTTATAGCGTTAGTTGTCATGGAAATATCTTTAATGCCCTCAATACGCCTTAAAAGACGAACCAGTTCGTCCAGATGAGGGCGCATCAAAGGTTCACCCCCGGTAAGACGAACACTGGTAATCCCAAGCGTTGCAGCTACACGAATAATCCTTTCTATTTCTTCATATCGCAGGATATCATCATGCCGCAACCGAGGAACAAGATGCGCCGTACAATAAATACACCGCAAATTGCAATGGTCGGTCACCGATATGCGCATATAATTTATGCGCCTGTGGAAGTTGTCAGTCAAACGAGTCATTACACGTTAATTGTATCTTAATTCAACTTGATGCCGCAAGAAATTACAAAAGCGAGGGAACGTCCCTCCCCGCCTCCTCGGTCAAGTCAGTTTTCCTACGTGCGTCCTCAACTCGCTTTTGCTGCATTTTTGGCAAGGATGTAGCTTTTTCGTATATCTGTATTACTCTGGGAACGCAAGCAATGCGCGAAAGAATTACGGTAACGTCAATTGATGCCTTGTTACGTGGATAATCCCCATTCCGGATGACAGCCTGCGGGGCAAAATTTCTCAGATGATCCCCGAGTTCCTTCACAAGATTCATGTTAAGCTCACGATGAGGGGCTGAAATTAAAAAGAGGCCATTGTAAGCCTCTTCCGGGTCAAAATCGATACTCATTTCGCCAAGTGCTTGGTCCATCGCCTGAATGCCGCGATGAGCTGAAGTGCCCCGTTTGCGGTAATCAGGGCTATAATCCCAGGGTAACGGTATAAATGGAATTTTAACTACACCGTAACTAATAGCCGACCACCCTTCCAAAGTCTGCATTATATCGCCCGCATCAAGCAGTTTGGCACCTATGTTGCTCCCTCGTTTTTCCTCCCCTGCCGAAAGAGGATTGAGAAATGGTTCAGTAATCGTCCTGTTTATACCCGAAATGTTTGATTTTAAGGATGAATCTTTACGCACATATCGCTGGTTATCCACCAAGAAAATTGCATCCGCCAGGGAACTGGTAGCTTTCAAGCACAAAGCTGAGTTGTATAACGCCCTCTCTTCCGTTTGCTCCTCATGGTCGAAGGGCAATACCAGCATTCCATATACAGGTTTATCAAACCGGTTTTTCAATTCGTTCACGAGGACCGGAGCTCCCCCTCCACCAGTGCCTCCAGCCGTGCCAGCGATTACCAGAAAAGCATCGGCTTCATAGAACCGGGAAGTTGAACGCATAGCATCAATTATTTTATCTGAATCAGCTTTTACAATTTCGGCTCCCAATTCGCTGATTTTGGCGACTCCGTGCCCCCTCGTCTGTGCAGCGCCAACTAATATTTTATGTTGGTAATCGTTTTGTATGCTTCTTATCGACGCCATGTCTGCGGTATCTGTATTTACTGCAAAGGTATCCAGGATAATCTCCAGCCGGCGAAACTCCCACGCTCGAGCCTGCAACCTTGCAAATTCGTCCGCGATGCGCCCGCCGCACTGACCAACTCCAACGACAACCAGCTTCATATCAACCTCCCGGATGTGTTATGTCTGAAGTCTAAAACCTATGCACTTCTTTGTCAATATCAACCTGCTAGGTGATGATTCATACTCTATAGTTTTAACCAATAAAGATTTTTTTATTTAACAAAGTCATGATGAAGGCAGGAT
>CAYNLZ010000004.1:0-29628 GCA_964398255.1 uncultured Dehalococcoidaceae bacterium | reverse complement strand
CCTAAACAATAACGACGCTTTTGATGAATGAACCTACGGTTACGATGTCGAAGCTGGCTTTTTACCGGTTTAGCACCTTCGTGGATATTTTACTCTTTAACTTAAGGCTGAATAGAAAGATGACCAAAAAAATAGTTTACGGATTTGGATTTCCTATATTCTTCAACACCTGATCCAGTTGGGTGGCGTCATATCCTATATTCAAATACATTGTGCTGGTTGATGTCTCTTTGGCGCTGTTGATGGCGACACCAGGAGCGGTTATAATAAACGAACCCAATAAGGCTTCGATTGGCTGGCTGGTAATAGTTTGCTCGATATCGACTGTGTCGATGCCATTAATGTGTATCACTAAATCGGGCAGATAAAAATTCTTACTATCTGCTACAAGTATAACTTCCTGGATATTATCGCTTACGTAAATCAACAAAGGGTTGGTGTTTAGAGTGTTATCAACAGAGGAAAATGATACCGTCCTTCTGTTTAATTGAGATGCACTTATTTCAGAGGCAGCTTTTTCAAAAAGAGTCTTAAAGCCTATGTATTTTTTATATTTTTTAGAATATATCAAAAAATCAACAGTGGAAAGAGCGTGCATTCGGCGGCTGTAATTCAGGGGAATTGAACTGGTTTTAACGGCGGCGGGTAATAAATCTTTTGTTGGTTTTACGTTTAATGTCCGCTTCAATAACGCATGGGTAGAAAGTTCCTGGCTTAATGCTGTGTAGATTTCACCCATTTCTGCCATTTTGCATATATTTAAAAGGACCCATTTGGTGTAGCATAACCGGAATAGATTATTGAATTGAAGCATGACTTTTTCATGAGCGGTTTTTTTGAATTCTTCTTCATTGATTTTGGTCTGTAAAAGTTCGAAGAGAGGATCATATACCGCTTTTGAGATAACATAGAGGGGGTCATTTATAAATTCTGCTGAAACAGAATCAAGTATCACTGCATCAGCCTTAAAGTCGGATAGATTGAGCTTGTTTTGGAACGTTTTCCATATGCTTATGGCGCACTCACCAACCTGAGATTGCACGGAGAAAGTTGTTTTGTAATTCGAGGTTTGGCGGGTGCGCGCAATCTTTTTTTCAATAGCCAGATAGTTTTTGCGTAAATCAAGAGCGCTTTGCAATAACCAATGGTACTCATGCTCAATAATCTTTTCTCTACTGCTTTTAAAAATGGCATAAAATTCCTGCTTACATTCGGCTGGCATAACAATAGATTGTCTAGTTATATTGATTTGCGGATATTTTGCAATATAGTTTCTTATCGGTTCCGTATACGTACGCCAGTTATTTTGCATTGCGATTCCTCTCTCTGTTATTCAAGCTATTGTTCTAGGCGTTTCTTTTTAACACAACACAGGCATGCCTTCCGCATGAGTATTTACATGCGGAAGGCATGCATCAAGGAGTTATGCCTAATATTTAGACACAGTTAAGAATAGTTCTCTTGACCAGTGTCTTGGCTATCTGCACCTTCCATTTATTACCAGGGTTAATGCCTACGGCAGGCATAGCCATAGCTTTGGAAATTGCCGCCGCACCAGCTTCCTCAGCCAGTGCTTCGTTAATGGTTTTGCCGTTTATAATCTCTTCAGCTGTGGTTGCTCTGTAAGGGTTGTTATAAACAGCATTCAGGCAGATCCTTGCTTTGCCATTAGAGATAGCAGTCGCGCAGTTGACTACTGGGAAGTCGATGGATTTTCTCAGGGCGTTTTTGATGAAGTTGCTCTTACCGGAGAAAGACGGGATGACTATCTCTGTCACAATCTCATCAGCTTCAAGAACGGTTGAACCGGGGATGGCTACTCCCCAGAACTCATCTACCGGTATCTCTCTTTTACTGGTTTTGATAGTGGCATTAAGGGCTACCAGTGCCGGAGCTGTATCTGATGGATTTACGGCAATGCAGGCGCCGAGCGCACCGAAGATACTGTGGTAGCGGTTATCTCCTGCCATGGCATAACACATGTTGCCACCCTTTCTAATGCAGTCAAAACGGTTGTCCGTCTTTCTGAAGTACCAACAGCGGTTTATCTGGCAGATGTTGCCACCGATAGTGCCGGACTCACGGATATGTGGGGAGGCGGTCCTTTCGGCAGCTTCAGCCAGACAGGTGTATTTGGCTCTGACGATATCACTGTCGGCGATATCCTCTAACCTGGTCATGGCGCCTATCTTGAGAGAGCCCCCTTCTTCCTTGATGTAATCGAGGCCGGGGATGCCCTTCAGGCTTACCAGAGTCTTTGGATACTCGGCCAATACTCTGTCCTGGAGAGTGTTGATGAGATCGGTACCACCAGCAATAGCCATAGTGCCCTCACAACCAAGTGCTGATACTGCTTCATCCAGACTGGTTGCTTTTATTAAATCAAATGCTTTCATTTTATTTCTCCTATGCCTTTCCCAGTGCTTTGAGTACTTTGTCAGGAGTGATGGGGTAGTCGTCAATCCAGACTCCAATGGCATTCTGGACAGCGGGCCCGATGGCGGTGGGCATCAGATCGGCATTGCTTTCAGCTACACCAACGCATCCGTAAGGACCATAACCTAAGGCTGTTTCAATGATATGGGTCTCAATTGGTCCGCAGTCCTCGATAGTTGATGTTTTATAATCTAACAGGTTGGCATTTAATTTTACTCCCGTAGACGGGTCGTATACAGAAGCTTCATATTTACCGCGACTTATACCCATAATGGTGCCACCATACTGCTGGCCATTTACTGACTCGGGTGAAATTGCTTTGCCAACGTCGTTGGCATTTATTACGCGTAGCACTTCAATATCTCCAGTTTCGGTATCCACTGCCACTTCTACGAAATGAGCTTGTCTCACCATTCGCTCCCTATGCGGAGCATCGCATCCCCAGTTGCCCGAACTATACCAACCCCAAGCAGTCAAAGGAGCATGAAATGAAGTCTTTCCTGCTTCATGAGTAGTCACTTCTGCTACAGAAAATTTATTATTCGGATCCGCTTTCTCAAAAACATAACCATCTTTGATATCTAGTTCTTCAATAGATTTACCCGGGAAAAGAGGATCATAATGTGGTACATTTGGCATTTCGTAAGTTGGGTATATATCATGTTCTGTGCCATTTATTGCTAATTCAAATATTTGAGCCTTTAATTGTTTACATGCCTGCTTGAGGGCCCAGCCGTTATTTACAGTATTACTGGCGCTAGCTGGGGAAGAAAGTGCAATACCATGTCCTTCACAATTAGGTTTAAAATAAACGTCCGAATATTTCAAACCAATTTCTTCTGCAACAATCTGACAATATGTACTTGCGGCGTTAACGCCAACATCAGGGTGGTTTCCGGCGATTTGCGCTTTGCCATTAGACATAACAATTAAGACTTGCCCGCCAAAAGTCATATCCGTCCAAGAGTGATCCCAGGCAAAGCCAATTCCGTGTTTTCTTCCGTCAGGCAATGTTTTCGAACCCGCTTCGTGCCAAACATTATCGAAATCAATCGCTTTTTTGGCTACTTCAATACATTCCCGCAGGCTATCTCTGTCTTGGAAACCTTGTTGCTTCTTTAAAGTCGACAAGTACTCCATATCATGACCCATAGCTCCATCATTCTTCAGAGCGACTTCTGCCGGAGATATTCCAAGTTCTGCTGCTACATGGCTGAAAGTCAGATTTAGGCCGGCAGCGGCAACCCTTTGCTCTGACCGGCAACAAAAAGCTTGCGGTCTATTTACCCAAGCGCCTTCATAATTAGTTAAAAGGTTGGGTATGCGAGTATTCTCAACCATGTGCGTTACACCGCACTCGTAAGTTGTGCCGTTGTATTGGGGGTCACTTTCGACTGCAGTTATGGTTCCGTCATTTTTAAAACCTACTTTGAAGGTTTCATAACCTGCATCGTTGGACATGGTATAGAAATTACTTTGAGCGGTATCCATCATGATCTTTACGGGAGTGCCATTCATTATTTGACTTAAAACTCCACCCATAAAACCAAATAACAGGGCGATCGGATATCCGTGGCCGAAAGAACCTCCGTTATATACAGGATATTGATAAACGTTGCTGGCTCCTGTAGCTACTTGGGCTAACATTCCAGGAGGTAGCTGCCCAGGACAAGCACATTCCAAATGATCGTCTTTAAAGACGAAGTTTCCCGTCATTGGCTCGACCCGGGCATGGTTTTCAGCTTGGTACTTAGTGAATTCGATTATCTGATCTGCTTCTTCAAAACCTATTTGGACGTCGCCCTGTACATTTCCGATGGGGGCAACTTGAGCTCCTGTAGGGCCTGTATTTCTGTTAGAAAGAGAGTTAGAAGGAGGGTCCATTGAACGCGAGTTATATACAAGAGGAAACCCCTCTTTTAGAGAATCAGCACATTCCAAAGCAAAATCCAATACTTCCCACTCGACCTCTACCAATCTGAGAGCATCCTGAGCTATTTCATCAGTATCGGCTATAATGGCAACGCCCATAGGCTCACCTTCGAACAAACCCTTGGATGGAAGCACCCACATAGAAAGAAAGAAATTGCCTGTATCATCGTATCTAACAACTTTTCTCACTCCTGGATAAGCCTCAGCTTTGCTGGTGTCCATACTTTTAATATTAGCATGCGCGTAAGGACAAGAGAGTATCCTGGCATAAAGAGTTCCTGGAAAAGAGAAGTCTCTTGCAAACATAGCTTTTCCACTTGCTTTTTCCCATCCATCAATTCTACGATAGCCTGTATTTCCTACAACGCTAAACTCTTTATTATAATCAGGATCACATTTACGATTCGGGTGAGTATATCTTGGGGAATTATCCATCTTAGTTGCCTCCTTTCATCACTGTGGCAGTCTCTAGTATGGCATCTATGTGTGCAGGGTATGTGCTGCAGCGGCAAAGATTGCCGCCTAATGCCTTTTTGATATCATCCTCGGTAGGATTGGGGGTTTTTTCGAGAAGGGCTTTGGCAGTAACCACAAATCCAGGTGTGCAGTAACCGCATTGCATGCAATGGTGCTTAATATAAGCCTCAATCAGTGGGTGATTGTTTTCAGCGATTCCCGCGGACGTTTCTATTTCGCAGCCGTCACAGGTTGAGGCCAGAGTTAAACAGGAAAGAATTGGCCTCCCATCCATAAGAACACTGCACGAGCCACAGGCACCGCGGCCGGAGCACATTTCCTTAACTTCAACAAAACCCATTTGGTTATGAAGTAGATCTTTAAGCGTCCAATGAGGTTTGATATATATGTCTTTGTACTCCTTCCCGTTGATTGTGAGGGCGATTGTACCTTTTTTTATCCCGTCTTCAGAATGATCTGCATCGAAATGTGCCTTGAGCGCGCTTAGAGAATCATATTCCTGACTGCATACAGGGCAGGTATACTTGGTTACCGTTACCGTATTATCTGCCGCGGTTGTAGTTACAGTCTTTGTGTTGGTAGTACCAGGTGCGGTGGTAGTAACAGTCTTGGTGACTTCTACCTCCTTGCCGCAAGCAGAAAGGAAGAAGGCAGAGGATACGGCTGTGCCTCCCACAACGATACCGGCATCTTTAAGAAATTGCCGGCGAGAGATTTTACCTGGTTGACAATTGTTATCTTTTTCCTTCACCATCAATGTCTCCTTTTTAAATTTGGTTTCTTTGTTCTGTTATTAACCGAAAATGCTATATTGCTATTTCACCTCCTTTCATATATTTACATTTGAGTGCCTAAGCCGGATTAACATGGATTTATGTTTTTACCAAAGGTACTGCTTTTCCTGCCATTAACCTCTTCCCACATATCCACCAACTGGCAAAGAAAACCGTCATAACATTGGCCGGGTGCCCGGTTCTTGTCCAGCTTGTCTTTGGTAGACGTTCGGAGGCCTATGGTGCTTCGGGTGTTTTTTGCATTCATAATTGACTCTTGCCTTCCTTTTTATATTTTTGCTATTACTTTGATGTAAGTGCTTTATATTGAATATAGGGAAGTCGGTTTGTGTTATAATCAGAAAAACCTTGACTATAAATTGTTGTTAATTCACCATCACTGTAGGGCAGTATTTATTCATACCGTTAATTAATTTGTCAGCACAATGTTTTAAGCTGTTTAATTCAACGCATATATAAAATAACATTAATATATAACTTGTGCTGGCTGGTGATTTGTTAGAGAAATAACAGTTTAGTTATATAGAGCAAACTATATAGTTACATATTGTTTAATAAACAGGAATATATTAAATGGCTATCTTGAACTCGCGTTCATAACTATATAGAATATCCTTGTGCCGGGTCAGCAGTTGATGACAATAATTGCTAATCATAATGTTGACATAATCGACTGGATGAAAATATATAGCGGTAAATTGGAAAGATGCGCATTGCTGTATTATGAACAATGAATCGGGATAAGAGGGCCTGTTCTCTGAAATGTATAATAAATTTGTTACTGAGTTAGTATTTTAGTGTTTTCAAATTGGGTCACCCTGTCACTGCTATATACTTTTCTGGGGGGGGCGCTGGTTAATGTATTAAACGGACATTTTATTTCCAAGCGCTTACCGGAACTACGTTCCTTTTTATTTATCATCGGAACTCCTCCATTGATTGCGGGTGTGGCATTGCTTCTCTGTTTTCCTTTTCCTCAAGATGTAGAGATAGGAATAATCCTCTTGGCCGTTATAGCAGCACTACTGCGCACAATTGCCTCTATCATGATGTATTACATGGTCAAGCATGAAGAGATAACCCGGGTTTCTTCCTTGGGAAGTGTTAGTCCAATTTTTGTTGCTATACTAGCCGCTGTGTTTCTGGGTGATACAATCAGCTCGCCTCAATTATTTGCGATACTAATTGTAGTTGTCGGCGTGATAGCAATATCTATCAAATTTGATAATAAGCAATCCTTGCGATTTTTATATAAACAATCATGTTTTGCCTTGATAGCATGTCTTTTTTATCCATCACAACAATTATAGATAAATTGGTTATGACTCATCTATCTTTTTGGAATAATTCTGGTATTTTATTTACTGTGTTTTCAATCATCTTTATTTTTTGTTCTCTTCGCAAAGGCACAATTAAAAGTATTTTTGAATTTGATAAATTGCTACCGATTATTGCGGGAGTGTTGGAAAGCTAGCTTCTAACTTTGCAGTCTTTAATAATATATCATAAGGCAGTTCAATCCGGACCGGTAGCTTCCGTCAGCACCATAGCTGTTATAAAACCAGCGGTTATTTTTTTGCTTCAATAATACTAGGTTTCCTTGTCCCTGGATTTCTGTTGGATGAAATTAAAATAAAAAAGAATTTGTTAATCAAACTATTGGCGGTAGGGTTTATAGTTATAGGGTCAATAGTCTTAATCCAAAATAATTAAACGATATTATTCATCTATAGTGGGGCGGTCAATGACATGTACTGACAAAGGCAGCGTCAACATTTCTGTTTATTTTTGGCTATATAATACCCTATACCTATCTTTGTGCAAATAATTGCGGGGAAGCGCGGATCTTGCTCTATTTTCTGCCTTAACCTGTTAATATAAACCCGTATGGCTTGAAGAGAGCCTGGGTAATAGTTTCCCCATAGGGATTCTACAAGACTATTGTAAGTAACCACATTCCCGGCATTTGCTACCAGGTGCTGCAAGATCAAATTTTCAGTTTGAGTAAGACTGATTTGATAATTATTGTCATAAACTTGGGATTTCTCAGGGTTAAACCGCCAAGGCCCTAAAACAGCATCGGATTGTTGTTTATCCGAATGCTCCATCCTGCGGGTAAATGCTTTTACTCTGGCAATTATTTCCATCTGCCCAAACGGTTTGAGAATATATTCATCTGCGCCCAACTCGAGCGCCTGTACTATATCGGGCTCGTTGTTGGTTACAGTAGTAACAATGATAGGAGCACTTGAAGATTTTCGGATGTGTTTGATTACTTCAAAACCACTCATATCCGGCAAGCCAAGGTCAAGCAGGATCACATCTGGCTGTTCGCTTTTTGCGAGTTCAACACCTTTTAGGCCATTGAGGGCTGATAACACTTGAACTTCTGGCCAGCCAGCGCGAAAAGCAAAATTTATAAACTTGGAAGCGTTGTTGTCATCTTCAATTATTAATAATTTCATCTTAATTGCTCTCTCTGTATATTGGTATTGAAATACAAAATATGCTTCCCTGTGACGTGGAACTTTCCAGCCATATTTTTCCGTTATGCAAATCAATCAATTTTTTGCACAGTGCCAAGCCAATTCCTAAACCGTTGCTAAAATCCTTGTTGCTGCTGACAGCGTAATTGGGTTCGAATAACTCTACTATTTTTTCCTTAGGTATTCCCGGGCCCTCATCTCGGATCTTTGCAATAATATTGTTTTTCTGCTGAGCAACTTCAATGGATACATGGCTCCCATATGGAGAGTATTTGTATGAATTATTGATTAGATTTAAAAATACCTGCCCCAACCGCTCCTTGTCTCCCATTACTTGCGATAGGGGTTCGGGAGCTGATAGTGAGATTATCTGGTCTTTTTCGCTTAGCTGTGGTGTTACATAATCCAGAATATACCTCAATATTTCGTAAATATCAACAAGCTCCAGGTTCATTCTTAAGGTCCCACTATCTGCTTTTTCTAAATCAAGTAGTTCTTCAATTCTATGCGCCAAAGCATTAGCCCCGCTTTGTATGTTATCCAGCATACTACACATCGGTTCAGCGGTAATCTCCTTGGACAGGATGCTGATTGTGCCCAAAATCGGCACCAGTGGCGTTTTTAACTCATGTACAAGCATGCGGTTATACTCAACTCTATGCTTCATCATTTTTTCCAATTCTTTTCTTGTATTGTGTTCAATGTTATACAACTTTTTGATTTGTTCTTTAGATTCTTTCAATTGGGCGGTACGCTCGGCAACTTTTCTTTTTAATTCACTCTGGTGTTTTTCCATCATCTCTTCAGATTTTTTTCGGTCCGTAATATCAATAAAGCTCACGTAAACTATTGACAGAGTGTTTTCGCAGCCAGGGGCAACAGACACTGAGGTGTGAAGATAGCGATAATCGTCATCTTTTATGTCGAGATATTCTTCATAATCAAATTGGGTCCTTCCTTCAGCTAATCCAATGTGGCATTCTTTGGGGCCTTCGTTTTTTTTCACGTTCTTAGCGTGCCTCATTTTCATATTGTGCTTGTGTTCTTCCGGGGAATTAAAACCAAAAAATTGTGCTGCTTGTTTGTTTAGCCTTGCTGTATGTAGAAGAGTTTCGCATTTCAATAAATCCTGAGGTGCGGTTTTGTAAAAATGCTTCCTAAAGTCTGTAATGCCTTTTTCCCTTAATGTGTCGTAATACTCTTTTACCAAAGAAAAATCATATTCGATCATTGGGATGGGCACATTATTGAAAAGTTCAGAATATAAATCTTCGATATATAAATCTTCAATTTTGGCAGTATGTCGTTTTCTGTTATTTCTGATGAGGCGAGATATTTTATTTAACAAGTTTATGCGTGCCAATTATTATCTCCTGTGGCATTTGCCTGATTTATATAATACGTCACAATAATAGTTTACATATATATAGTTGTCAATTGTCCCTTGTGCTTAAAGTTACAGCTCCTGATTTGCGGGTTTTCCGATTAGAGAGGTTCTTCTGTTTGCATTATAGCCCTTTGATGACAGATTAAACCCAAGGTCTTTTCGTCTATCTCTCGTGGCTAGGCAGGATTTTTCCTCAAGCCGTTCTGTGGCTATGATTGCATCTTTTAAAGACACAAGTGATGCTTTTTAATCTTTCACTTGATAAATTGTGGGTGTTATAGCTCAAGACTCTCTTTCGTGCCCATGTTTTTTTACTTTCTTCTGGAAAATAAAAGGAAATTGTGTCTGCTAAGTAATAATGCTAACAATTGACATATTGAAGAGTTTTTCTTATGCTATGAATTACAATACATAGAATGTCTAGGTATTAATGTTGAACGAATGATTGAGCATAGCCGCGTATTAAAAAATCAGCAAATAGACCTGTCTGGCAAGGTTGTTGTAGTTACGGGTGGGGCTAAAGGAATCGGTCGCGTTATATGCTCGTATATGGTTGCTGCTGGCGCGCGGACAATTATAGTCGATAATGACGAGGTAGCCGGAAAACATACAGTAGAAGAGTTTAACCAGGCGGGTGCGAAAGCACGTTTTGTAAAGTGTAACATTACGGACGAGGCTGAGGTAAAAAGCACATTTACCCAGCTTGATAAGAGTGAGAGCGGGGTTGATGTTCTGGTGAATAACGCTGGGATCTACCCCGAAAAACCTTTTTTGGAAACGGAGGTAAGTGACCTTCGCCAAGTATTGGAAATCAACCTCATTGGGACATTTATTTGTAGCCGTAATGCCGCCGTCTCTATGATTGCAAGGCAACGTGGGGGTGTAATTATCAACATAGTTTCCATAGAAGCCGAACGCTCTTCTTCACCTGGAATGAGTGCTTATGGAGCATCAAAGGCTGGCGTGGTAATGCTAACAAGAAGCTTGGCTAAAGAACTTGGTCATCACGGGATACGTGTAAATGCCGTTAGCCCAGGCGGGATAATGACGCCGGAAATGGTTGGACAATTGAAGGAGACTTCACCGGAGCTTTGTAAGGATCAAAAGACCAGGTTGAAAGCTTTTTTAAAAAGAGTGCCAATTGGCAGAATGGGAGAAGCAGAGGACGTTGCCGGAGTAGTGTTATTTTTAGCATCTGACCTTTCTTCGTATATTACAGGGGAGACAATCAGGGTAGATGGCGGGTACCTGGTTTCCTGAAAATTATGCTTGGCGATGATGATTAATAAAACAAGAATGAGAAACCAATAATGAATAACTTGCAACAACAAAATGCTCCATCAAGCCTTGAAGTCTTTCATGTGGTAAACCAGACTTTTCCTGAGACTGCCGAAATACGTGAGTGGCGCAATAAAGGTAATAAGGTATACGGTTGGTTGTGCACCTATGTTCCAGAAGAAATTATTCATGCGGCTGGTATCCTCCCGATAAGAATTACCGGTTATGACCGGGAAACAGAACTGGTTGACAGTGACGCTTATTTGTACACAAATAACTGCTCCTTTTCGCGCAGTTGTTTACAGATGGGCTTAGCTGGTGAATATAAATTTCTGGATGGCGTTGTCGGAGGGTCAACTTGTGATGGGGCGAGAAGGCTTTTTGACCTGTGGAGGCAATATATAGGCACTCCTTTTTACCACGTTCTTACTGTACCAAGAAAATATACTGATAGCGCACTCAGGCTCTATTTGGCAGAAGTGGAACAGTTTAAAGCACATCTTGAAGAGCATCTGGGTGTAAGTATTACCGATGAGGCGTTAACAGCTTCGATTGAGCTTTATAACCAAACACGTTCCTTGCTCAAGGAGCTTTATAACCTGCGGAAATTACCCCAACCTTCAATTACCGGGGCGCAGGTTATGGAAGTAACAGATGCATGTTTCCGAATGCCAAAAGAAAGATTCAATGTGCATTTATCAGCACTTCTGGAAGAGTTGAAAGAGTCAACAGTTACTTATTCCGGGCGAGCAAGACTAATGTTGTCTGGAAGCGTGCTTGCTAACCCGGATTTTATAGGTGCAATTGAAGAGCAGGGAGGGTTGGTGGTAGCAGATGAGCTTTGTACCAGCACTAGGTATTGGGGGGATATGGTTGACAATAGTGGCAAGGAACCACCGCTGGCAGCTCTCGCCAGGAGGTATTTGAATAATTACCCTTGTGCCAGAATGTTCCCTTCTGAAGAACGCTTCAGCCGGATTGTGCAAACTGCCAAGGATCATCATGTGGATGGGGTAATAAGCGAAATTATACGGTATTGTGTTCCCTATGCGCATGACTTACCCCTACTTACAGATAGGTTGAAAGAAGCTGATATTCCGGTTCTTTCAATCGACCTTGAATATGGGAGCTCAGGCTCCGGTCAAATAGCAACTCGTGTACAGGCATTTCTGGAAATGATTGAGGCAAAGAAAAATGGTTGAAAAAGGCAGTAACAAAATACAATCAATCATAAGGGCATGCCGTATTATTTTGCGGATGGTTGAAGTTGATCCCAACGCCAGGGAAAGCCAGAAAAAGTATTACCGTATGTTGTTGCAGTACTTTACCCGTTTGCGTGATGCGCAAGAGAACGGCCAATTTATTGCGGCGCATACCGTATTCTTTCCATCTGAAATTATACTTGCTATGGATTTGGTTCCAATGCACACAGAAACTACTACATGGATGATATCCCTGTTCACGGGTGAATGTAGCGATATTTTGGCAGCCGGAGTGCGTGAAGGGATGGCTACTGAAATTTGTGCTCCTCACCGTGGCATGACCGGTGCATTTGCCAACGGTTCAATCCCAAAACCGGACGTGATGCTATGGTCCAACATGGTGTGCGACAACACCGCCAAGAGTGGCGAACTCGTGATGGATATTTGTGATTGCCCCGGGTATTTTCTGGACCGACCTTTTAAAAATAGTGATCTGGAAAAGGCTTATTTTGCTGATGAAGTGCGGGATATGATTGCTTTTCTGGAAACGCAGTCCGGCAAGAAGATGGACTACAATCGCCTGTCAGAGATTGCGGAAACAACAAACCGCCAGATTAATTTGACGAGAGAGATCAACGAACTTAGAAAAAACGTACCTTCACCCTTCAGCCCTCTTGGATTTCTGGAATTGCTTACCATAGATTATTTATTCCCCGGACAACCTGAATCAGTTGATTATCTTGAAACATTGAAAAAAGAATTGACTCAGGCAGTAGCAGAGAAAAAGGGCGCAGTGCCCAATGAACGTTTCCGGCTTATGACTTTGTTCATACCTCCTATGTATTTAATGGCTTTTCTTGACCGGCTTTCGCGTGAATCGGGCGCCGTATCAGTAATTGAACCATTCTTTACATTTTGGGGCGAGGGAAACCTGGATCCTTCAAAACCAGTGGAGGCCGTTGCAGAAAAATCTTACATGATACCAGAAGCCAGGATGTACGGCCCCTTGGGAAACACTGCTCTTGAGACGATGAAGCAGTGTGTTTTGGATTGGAAGGTAGACGGGGCTGTTTTCTATGCAGATGTTGGCTGCCGACATTCCTGCGCCACCATAAAATTATTTAAAGACACCCTTGCGGATGTTGATGTCCCCATGCTGACTATAGACTGTGACGTTGTTGACCAGACGGTAACAACTGAAGAAGAGGTAACTGAAAAAATGGAACGGTTTTTTGAACTTCTTGAGGACCGTTAGCAACGAAAGGAAATAAAAAATGCTTGCCGTTGGAGTTGATATTGGCAACCTGACTACAAAGGCCGTTGTTATGAATGGTAGCAAGTTGCTGGCTTCATCAGTAATCCAAACTTTGGACGAGGCAGACGCATCTGCCCTTTCGGCAATGAATAAAGCATTTGAGTTCGCTGGGGAAGAGCCAGCTGTCAAAAAACTTGTAGTGACTACTGGCGCTGGAGGTAAAGAAGTAAGCTTTGCTGACAGGTCCAAGGCAATTACAACCTGTCTGGCCAGGGGAATTTCATGGTGCAAGCCAGGCATTCGGCTGGTTATAGATATAGGAGCTGAAAGTTCCACTGTAGTCAAAATGAATGGCCGGGGACGGGTAGTGGATTGGGCAAATCATGATAAATGCGCCTCAGGAACGGGCTTGTTCTTGCAACAGATGGCCAGGTTAATGAAGTTAAGTTTTGAGGAAATGAGTGAGCTTTCACGCGAAGCCTCACAAGGGGCGGAAATCTCTGGAACTTGTGCTGTATTTGCAGAATCTGAAGTTATTTCCCATGTACATAGGGTGCCGCCTACTCCAATGCCAGATATTATTCTTGGTATTTATCTATCGGTTTCTACACGGATCAAGTCGATGTGTAAAAGGGTAGGAATGGAAAACCCACTGGCGATTTCCGGTGGTGTTGCCTTGCATGAGGGATTTGTCCAAAACTTGGAAAAAGAAATCGGGGAACCCATTTACGTGCCCGAAAACCCTGTTTGTATAGCCGCAATCGGAGCAGCCATTTTGGCTGGTGAAGAGATTAATAAGGATGCGCTGAAATGATATATGCAGGAGTTGATATAGGGTCTCGGGCGGCAAAAGCGGCTTTGATCCGGGATGATGAGATAATCTCCTCAGTAATCCGGGACACAGGCGCGGAAAGCATTAAAACTTCAAATCAGTTGCTTTCAGATCTGTTGGACAACACAGGTATTAAACCCGAAGAGATAGATTATATTGTAGCAACCGGGTATGGGCGGGTGCTTGTGCCATATGCTAATGAAAATGTATCCGAAATCAGTGCCCACGCGAAAGGAATCAACTGGTATTTTCCATCAGTGCGAACCATCCTTGATATGGGTGGACAGGATTGCAAAGCTATTAATTGTGACGAAAACGGTAATGTGACCAATTTTATTATGAATGACAAGTGCGCGGGTGGGACGGGGCGTTTTTTGGAAATGATAGCAGAAGTTTTGAATGTTCCTCTTGAAGAAATAGGCGAGTTATCGCTTCAGTCTGGGGGAAAGATTCCATTTAACACGATATGCGCGGTATTTGCCAAATCTGAGGCTCTCAGGTATTCAAGGAAAGGTGTTGCTTGTTCGGATATCCTTGCAGGGCTTCACGAAGCTATCGCTACCCGTTCGTACAATCTTTTAAAACGTGTATCACTCGAGACTGACTTTTCTATTACCGGTGGTATTTCTAAAAACAGTGGCTTAGTGGCAAGTATAACAGAAAAAGTGCAAATGGAACCCCGACTTTGTGAAGATCCTCAGCTTTGTGGGGCTATAGGTGCTGCCCTTTTTGCACGAGATAAATGTGCTTCAGCTGGTGTAAGGGCTAAAATGCAATATGGTTATGATGACGCCACGGGAAGTTATTATATTACTGTAGATGAGGGGCTATGCGACGGATGCGGGAAGTGTGTAGGCATATGCCCCGCAGAATTGTTCAGTTACGTACAGCGTGGTGGAATCAAGGTTGTTGAGATTAAAGAAGGAGCGAGGAAGCGGCTCCCAACTTTATGTTCGGGAATTGAAATGTGTGGTGATAAAAATGGCGGCATTACTTGCCAGAAGGTATGTAGCGCAAACGCAATAGAGCACAGTTGGTAGAATTATTCTGCTATATGAAACAGGAGGTTTAGCCATAATATGGATGCTGATAAGCAAAAAAAGAAAGTCAGAATAGCTGTTGATGCAATGGGTGGTGACTTTGGTCCACCGGAAACGGTAAAAGGGGCAATTATGGCAGCCCGTGATTATGAGGCAGAAGTAATTCTTGTTGGAGATACAATTGCTATCAAGCAGGAGCTTTCCAATCATGATACAGGCAATTTGTCCATACGAATTGTCGAAGCAGCTCAAAAAATAGAAGACACGGAAAATCCGGCATTCGCTGTTCTCAAAAAACCAAACAGCTCAATTGCAATTGCTGTGCGCATGATCAAGGAAGGCGAAGCGGATGCAGTCATAAGTGCCGGGTCAACGGGTGCTATAATGACCGCCGCCGCCAAGTATCTGGGGACATTGCCTGGTATTGAAAGACCGGTGGCTGGAGGCCCCTTTTTAGGGCTTGCACCTAATACCGTTGTTCTTGATCTTGGCGCCAACGTTGACTGTCAGTCGTATCAGATGGTTGATCTGGCAGTTGTTGGCGTAGTATATGCTCGTACATTTCTTGGTATTGATAATCCTACGGTTGGTTTGCTAAACGTAGGTTCTGAAGAGGGTAGGGGCAACCAGCAAACCAAAGAAGCCTTCATTTTAATGCAACAGAGTGGACTTAATTTTATCGGCAACGTTGAAGGTATGGATATACCTCTCGGAAAAGCTAACGTGATTGTTTGTGATGGTTTTGTAGGCAATATTCTGGTCAAGTTTTCAGAAGGACTGGGAAGAATAATTTCAAAATGGCTCGTAGTAGAATTAAGCAGTAAGTTACCCGTTGATGATGTTGATAAAATTGCGGGTGATATTTATAAAAAGCTAAGCTCTGCAGAAGTGATGGGTGGTGGTCCGCTCTGGGGGGTAAATGGTGTTGTTGCTGTAGCCCATGGTAATAGCCGAGCCAGTCAGATAGCAGGCACCTTCCGCCAGGTTATAACTGCCCTGGAAGCTGATTTGGTTGGTACTTTGCGCGAAGAGCTCGCTCGGGAACAAAAAAACCGCAAACAAAACTAATAAATAGTGGAGATTATATGTCTGTATACGAAGAATTCAGAAGAAGTGTTGCCAGGGTTACCCGCACGGCCGAACAGGATATCAAGCCGGAAATACTACTAAAGGATATCAAGGCAGACTCCTTTCATTGGGTACAGATATTTGTTGCTCTTGAAACTGCCCTTGATGTCGAACTGGATGTAGATGAGAGTGTTATGAAAAAGCTGGAAACAGTCGACGACTTTGTAAAATACATCGAAAAGATGCAGTAAGCTTTTTTATTTCATTTCTTCGAGTGCAAGGCGGTACTTTTCTTTAATAGCTTCGGCTGCTTCGGTCAGGTGATCCCAACGGCTTGTAAGAGATCCAAGTCTTTCCTTGAGCTCAATGTATTCTAAGTTTGAGGAGACCACGTTTTCTCCGCTCTCATAATGGTTGGGGTTTGCCATCATGGCCTCTATTTCCCTGATTCGGCTTGCGACTGCTTCATTTTCTGCTTCAACTTCTTCAATTTCCCGGTTAAGAGGTGAAACTTCGCGATAAAGCTGGTTGCGTAGTTCTCCTTCCCTGGCCTTTAATGACCGTCGAGTACCAGCGCTCATCGGGGCATCCGTTTTGGAAGATCCGGCTTGGGAGGTGGAAGCGTCAGCATTACAGATTGCTCCTTTGTGCTCAAGATAGTCTTCATAGTCCCCGTTAAATATGGTTGCTTTCCCGTGATTAACTTCTATAATTTTCGTGGCGATATCGGCAATCAATGACCGGTCGTGTGTTATCAGGCAAAGGGTTCCTTTATAAGCGTTCAGGGCATCAGCCAGTACCTCACGAGAAGGGATGTCAAGATGGTTTGTCGGTTCGTCGAGCAAGATAAAATTTGCTGGGCGAACAAGCAGTTTGCAGATTGCCAGACGGGTTTTTTCTCCGCCGGAAAGAAAGGCAATTTTCTTGAGAGCATCATCACCGGTGAACAGGAAAGCACCAAGCAGGCCACGGAGTCTTTGCTCGGGCTCATCAGGCGCAATAGCTCTTAATTCTTCCAATATTGTTAACGAAGGATTTAGTGTTTCAATAACGTGTTGGGCAAAATAAGCCGTTTGTACATTATGGCCGAGGGTTCGTGTGCCACTTTCGAAAGGCAAGACTCCGGCCATTATTCGTAGAAGGGTAGACTTGCCGGCACCGTTTGCGCCTACTATGGCCGCCTTGTCACCCCGCTCAAAAGATAGGTCAAGCTTTTGGTAAACCTGGTGCGATAGATAAGATTTGGATATGTCTTTTAGTTCTATTACCACCTTGCCGGAACGCAGAGGAGCAGGAAAATCAAAGTTGATCTTTTTACTGGTTCGGGGGAGATGTATCCGCTTTATTTTTTCTAATTGTTTTATACGGCTTTGAACCTGACTGGCTTTGGTTGCCTTTGCGCGAAATCTCTCAATAAAACGCATTTGTTGGTCGATGCTGGCATCCTGTCTTTTAGCAGTGGCACTTAGAATATCTATTTCTTTCTGGCGTGTTGTTACATAACTATCGTAATCACCGCGGTGGAATAATACATCCGGTGGTTCAATGGCAATTATATTATCTGCGACGTTGTTTAAAAATACACGGTCATGAGACGTAAAAAGTACTGCTCCGCGGTATTCTTTAAGGTAATTTTCAAACCAGCGTTGAGTTTCAAGATCGAGGTAATTGGTAGGCTCATCAAGTAAAAGTATATCCGGGTTGATGTAGAGTAGTTTCCCAAGTTGGATGCGCGTTCTCCAGCCGCCACTGAACTCTTGTGGATTGCGTTCAAAGTCTGTGTCGGTAAACCCCAGGCCTGAGAGAATAAATTTTGCTAAATGATCGGCGGTATAGCCGCCGCGAATATCGAATAATTGCTCAGTTTCTCCTAACCTTTTTAAAAGTACGTTAGTGGTTTCTGCGTCATTTTCTTCGGCAAGCTCATTATGAAGCCTGCTGATTTTACCCTTAAGAGTGTTGAGAGCATCACAGGAAGATGTAACTTCATCCAGAAGGGTTCCATGGGAAGAAAGGTATTCTTGCTGGTGAAGATATCCTATCGTCGCTCCACGCCGAACGGAAACAGTGCCTGAGTCGGGTGAGGCATGCCCGGCAATAATATCAAACATCGTTGTTTTACCGGTGCCATTAGCACCGATAAGAGCAACGCGGTCGATGGCACCAATAGTGAAATTCACGTTTGAGAAGAGTTCGCGGGTGCCAAAAGATTTTGATATACCAGTGATATTGAGCATTGAATTTTCAGTTATTAGTATACCTGTAAAATTGGTACTTGCGCCAGATTAATGCGTAACGCTTTATGCGGTAGCGGTTAAAGAGTTGTGTCTCCGGGTGTGTAACTGTGTTTATGACTGCTCTATCTTCTTGGGTTTATTATGGTTCAATAATGAATATATAACCGGAATCACAAACAGAGTAAGAAAGGTCGAGCTAACCAATCCGCTGATAGATATTGACGTTTGAAAAAGGAACGCTATTGGTATGACGTTGCGTTTCGCGTATAATGAATGGCATGGATAGTGACTATATAATACTGGCAAGCCATGGCTCTATTCCCAAGAACTTCCCGCGGAAGGAGCTATCTGAATTTTTCAGTTTACACTCTTTAGCCGAAACAGGTCGGCTTCAAACCGGGCAGCAGGTTTCGCGCTATGAGGAGTTGGATGGTAAAATGCGCACCTGGCCGCGAACTGGTGAAAATGATGCGTTTTTCCATGCTTCAAACGAGCTTGCGAGGGAGATAGAGAAGCTCTCTGGTAAAAGTGTAATTTGTGGATTCAACGAATTCTGTGCTCCTGATATTGCCCAGGCGATCAAGCAAGCAGTGGAGAGAGGGGCAAAGAAGATTATAGTGGTAACTTCTATGCTTACCCGCGGAGGGGAGCATGCTGAGATAGAAGTAACTCAAACAGTCCAACAGGCTAAGGGAGAGTATCCCGATGTTTCCATAACTTATGCCTGGCCATTTGACACTACCAGGGTAGCAAAGTTTTTATTAAACCAGGTTAAAAATTTTGAATAGGGGTGAAGGAGTTATAATGGAAGATACAAACAAGGAACTGATAAAACTGTTAAAAGAAATCAGCGAAAAGCTGGACGTAATCAAATTCGATTTGAAGGATGTTAAAAACGCAATGCCCAAGGTGCCCTATTATGGCGATATGATTGAGGATGTTGTGACTGCCATTGAGGATTTGAAGACTGGTAAATAGCGCGGTAGTTCCTTACAAATAGCGAGCAAGCGCTTGCAGGTTTATTTTGCAAGATGGCTTGCTCCCCCCCTGCTGTTATTTAGCCTGGAATAGGGTGCCGTTGCCAGGGTTAGCTCGTTTGTTCGTGGCTGTCGCCAGAGTCACGAACATGTGCTCTGTTGTTAGCGCATAATTGTGCTTATGTGATTTTTAATTGTCCTCTTGTTGTTGTCTAAAATTTTACCAATATATCTGTTGATATTTCCATCAGCGTTATGGGAGAGTGCTCTTCTTTTCCGGTTGACAAGAGGAGTGCCGCAGCTTCTCCATTTCTCCTAATGTGTTTCATGTACTGAAAGCTATCCTTTTAATATAACCTTCGTTATAATTGTTGCACGTGATAGCGCCAAACCGGTCGGATACGATGGCCGGCTGGTCGAAAGGGGTTAGCAGGTGCAGGAAGAGCGAGACCTGGTCAATCGTGCAAAAGAATATGATCAGGAGGCTTTTGCCAAATTATATGAGGATAATTTCGACAGAATTTTCCGTTATATTGCCATTAAAGTTGGCAATCGGATGGAGGCTGAAGATTTAACTCAACAGGTATTCATGAAAGCGCTTAAGGCGATATCTTCTTATAAATGGAGAGAAGTGCCGTTTTCAGCTTGGCTTTATAAGATTGCGTCCAACCAGGTTGTTGATTACATAAGGAAAAAAAGCCGCCAGCCGGAAACTGAATTGAATGAAGATATTACCGCAACTGATGACCGTCCGTATAAAACGGCTGAGAAGAAAATGGAACTGGAAGAGTTGTCGCAGGCATTAAAAAAATTGACTGCACTCCAGCAAGAGGTAATATCCTTACGGTTTAGTTGGGAGATGCCGATTGCAGAAGTTGCCAGCATTATGGGAAAGAAGGAAGGGGCTATAAAAGCTTTGCAGCATAGTGCGATAAAGGCTTTAAGAAAACACATGGTGGTAGAAGATAATGGATAACAATGGTGTAGAGCAGGGCATCGAGCAGGCCCTTGATGCTTGCCTTGAGAAAATAATCAGTTCGGGTTGGGGGGTAGAGGAGTGCCTTGCTGAATATCCAGATTATGCTACGGCACTTCAGCCTTTACTCGATGTGGCAAGTGCCTCTTATAAAGTAGCTAATGTTAATCCAGGTGAAAACTTTAAGGCAAAAGCCAGATACGAATTTAATGCAGCTGTAGCTGATATGGCTTCAAATCCAAAAAGACAGTGGTTTGAAATGGTGCCAATTTGGGGCAAGGCTGTTACTATGATGTTGGTAGTGACCCTGATTTCGGGCGGTGCTTTAGTGGCGGCTTCAGATAGTAGTTTGCCCGGGCAGACTCTTTATGGGATTAAACTTGCCGCTGAACAAGCCCAGATGGCATTTACTTTTTCCCAATACTCAAAAACCGAATTATATGCCGATCTGGCTAATAAACGTGTGTCAGAAATTGC
The DNA here is from genome assembly GCA_964398255.1 of uncultured Dehalococcoidaceae bacterium. Taxonomy (GTDB): domain Bacteria; phylum Chloroflexota; class Dehalococcoidia; order Dehalococcoidales; family CSSed11-197; genus CSSed11-197. The sequence goes on along the minus strand of CAYNLZ010000004.1, from coordinate 8,774 downwards.
AATTCTGAACGATGCAGGTAAAACCGAAGAAATAAACATCGCCACCCACCAAATGGAAACAGAGTTTGAAGCGATAGTAAATTTAAACGTTGGAAGTGTCGAAAATAAAATCATTTACCCACCTGCAACTGCGCAACACGATCAAATAGTTACCTTTATTGAAAGCGGGGACTCTTTACTGACGCGAACGCCAGATATCTTTATGCTGTGTTCCAGTGACACCGATCTGGTGTGCAATCTGAAAGACAAGGGCATGACAGGCTATCTGGGGCTAGTGAAAAGCCTGGAAATGGCATCCCCTGAAACCCAGCCAGTTCTGGAAGAAGCATTAATAGTTTACTTGCGTAGTTATGCCACTGTGTTTGAATTGGTGGGGCGCTAGGTTTTATAAATTCTAATCGCAAAGTATGTCCGATTGACACAATAGTTGGCTGAACTTATACTTTCATTTGATAATTCCAACTAATAAAAAGAGTATTGTGAAGTGAAAAGGTGTATTATTTATGTCACGATTTTCAGGGCTTGCAAAATGAAGATATATAGCTACGAAATTAAGGAAATTAACCCCGGTTATGTACTGGACATCATGCGATAAGTCGGCAGCTTGTGGGATTTTACGAATTTTTTACAAATAAAGCACTAATAGCGCCCCTGATTGCTTGGACCATAGCCCAGCTGATAAAAGTCGTGATTGAGATAGTTACAAACCACAGGCTTGATTTGGGGCGTCTTGTATCAAGTGGGGGAATGCCCAGTTCCCATTCTGCATTTGTAAGCGCTCTTGCGACAACAGTCGGGCTGATTGACGGTGTAGGTTCCGTCACCTTTGCCATATCTGTTATTTTTGCTTCGGTGGTATTATATGATGCCGCTGGTGTCCGGCATTCTGTTGGAAAGCAGGCAGTCGTGCTCAATCGTATAATACGTGAATTTAGAGAAAGACGGCCTATTGCCGAGTTAGAAGCAGATTTAAAAGAACTAATTGGCCACACCGCGTTTGAGGTAGCCGCAGGAGTTCTTTTGGGTGTTGGTGTTGCCCTTTTATGGGTTGCGTTTATTTGAACCGGTTGGTTGCAAGGCAAGGTACAATCAGGCTGCGTTAGAGTGTTGTAATTTTTCTCTTATTTTCACAAGTGCTGTAGAAACCATAAGAACAACAGCGCTGACAATTATTATTGTAGCCCCACTGGCGATATCAAGCTCGTAAGAAAGCCAAAGACCGGTAAGGGTAAAAAATGCTCCTAGTACCACAGCTAAAATCATCATGCTTTTCAAACTCTTGGCGAACTGGGAAGCAATCGCCGCCGGAATCGTGACCAAAGCTATTACCAGAACTATTCCAACTGCGCGGATAAGGACGACAATAGTGAGTGCTATCAAACAAAGCAACAGAAGGTAAAGCAAGAAAGTTGGAACTTTGTTGATGCGGGCAAATTCCTCATCAAAAGAGATGGCCGTGAATTCTTTCCAGAAAATGAAAACAATCAACAATATAATAATATCAATAATAAGCATCATGATGATGTCAGAGCGTGGCACGGTCAAAATATTTCCGAAAAGATAACTGAAAAGATCGGGAGCATAACCAGGCGCAAGGCTAATAAATATTACTCCAAGCGCCATACCTGTAGCCCAAAGAACTCCTATGGAAGTGTCTGCTGACAGCTTGGTTTTTTTAGAAACTGTCCCCATAATTACGGCAGATCCCAACGCAAAAGTCATTGCGCCGGTGATCGGGTTAAAACCTAAAAGGTAACCCAGGCCTATTCCTCCAAAAGAAGCGTGAGCAATGCCCCCGCTGATGGAAACCATGCGTTTTACGACTACAAAGCTCCCAATTACACCACAAGCTACTGCTGATAACAGACCGGCAAGAATGGCGTTCTGAATAAACTGATACTGTAAAAGTTCAATCAACAACTTGGGTGGTCCTTTAGCACGCGATGGGGCACTCCATGAGCGATGAGTTCGACCGGGCACTGGTAGACTGTCTCAAGATCTTCGGCGGTTATTTTGCTTGAGCCATGATAGTATAATTTGCGATTCAGACAGGCAATTTGTTTTACATAAGTCGATACGGCACTGATATCGTGGGAAACCATTATAATAGCCATTTGTTCATTTAGTCTGGATAATAACTCGTAAAATTCCTTTTGCATGGCAGAGTCTACATTAGCCATCGGCTCATCAAGCAATAGTAATTTTGGCTGAGATGTCAAAGCGCGAGCTACTAATACCCGTTGTTGCTGGCCGCCAGAAAGCTCTGAAATATGACGATTTTTATGGTCAAGAAGCCCAACCTCTTTCAAAGCAGTAGCAACTGCTTGATAATCTTGCTTGCTGTATCTTCTGACCAGCCCGGCATGGTTTAGCCTTCCCATAAGCACTACGTCCTCAACACTAATCGGAAAGTTACGATCAAAACTGCTATATTGAGGAACATAGCCTACTTTGCCGACATTTTTACCGGAGGCGGCGCCCATTATTGTGACTTTGCCCTGGGATGGTTGCACAAGACCGAGGATTACCTTGAGAAGAGTGCTTTTCCCTCCTCCGTTAGGCCCTATAATGCCAACAAAATCCGTTTCTCTCACCTCAAGGTCGACGCTTTCCAGCGCGGTGACATTATGGTAGCGAACCCAAATATTTTCCAGCTTTACTATTGTTTCCATTTTACATCAACCGGTAGCAGATACTCATAACGCAAGTTAGCCACCTTCCATCGCGGTAAGCATTGCATTATAGATACGGGTCATATTGTTTTTATAGTCTTTCGCAAGGGTGTCCAGCGTTTCAACCGTCCCGTTAATTTCACGCGCTACAGTATCTGCGACATTTGGAGAAAATTGTGGTGATACAAATAGTATCTTGATGTTATTTTCTCTTGCCTGTTCGATAGTGTGCACCATACTTTGCATAGTGGCATCGTTGCCACTTTCTTCTGCCGCAATTTGGATTAGATTATAGTCACGCGCAAAATACCCCAAAGAAGGGTGCTGGATAATAAACACCCGGTTCGACAAAGTGGCAAAACCTTCCTGAAAGGAGTTATGCATTTTTTCAAGCTCTTTAAGGTAGACATCAAGGTTTTGCTGGTAGTAACTTTCATTGGCAGGATCTACCGCGACTAAGCCATTGTAAATATTTGTCACCATGACAGGAGCGTTTACAAGCGACATCCAGATGTGAGGATCATGTGAGTGAACCTCATCGCTTGAGTGTTCACCATTATGCCGATGTTCTCCCATTTCCATTAGTGTTACACCTTTCGAACAATCCACCAGAAGAAGATTGGGGTTAATATCAAGCAGTTCGTCCAAAAAGCTGATTTCAAATTCGATTCCAGAACCGACTGCTACGTATATTTTAGAATTTGCCAGAGCCTTCATTTGAGAAGCGGTTGGTTCATATACATGAGGTGAACTTCCGGGTGGAATCATCACGGTAACCTCAACCTTATCTCCTCCAATTGCCCTGACCCATTCTGCTTGTGGCAGTATAGATACCGATACGTTAAGCTTTTCTTCAGCAGGGTCATCTGCAGAGCAGCCCAAAAAACACACAGAAAACATAGCCAGCATGAGCATTATCACGATATGGCTGAAACGCCCGCATTGCTTCATGAAATTTGTTTCCTTCCATCGGATTGCTCGCGTTTCGCCTGGCATTCCGGGCATATTCCGGAGAATTCGAGCATATGGGAATCGACAATAAAATTTGTGTTTTTTGAAACGCGCTTTTCCAGTTCTTCAAGGTTGCAATCTTCGATGTTAACAGCCAGCCGGCAATCTGAACATACAAGATGGTGATGATGGTTATGCGTACGACGCAGTGAATAACTTGCCCCGTCAAACTCGTTATTCAACCGGCAGACAAGCCCCGCCTTTTCGAGCATGGTGAGCGTGCGGTATATGGTTACAAGAGAAAATTTGCCCGGGTGGTTGTGAGTTGTTTGTAGTATTTCCTGCGGGGTAAGAAAAATTGTGTTTGAATCCAGGATTTGAATGATAGCTCGCCTTTGAGGAGTTATTTTATATCCCTGTCTTCTGAGTTCTGCCAGAATATCTTTATAATTGTATGACATTGCTACGCTAAATGAAAAACGTTTTCATTTATTATAGCCGAAGAAATTCAATTGTCAATAAAAATTAGGGATAAACACTACTGTTGGCGGCGCTTTGGAAGGTAGTATCTACGGAAAAATATGATGCCTGCACAGATGACAAGGCCGATAATGCTAATCCAGCGGGCTGTGGGGAGGCCAGCTATCGTCCAGACGTCTATCTTCATCCCTTCCAGGAAAAACCTGACCACCGAATAATACATGATGTAGCCCATCACGATTTCGCCTTCCATTAGCTTCTTTCCAAACTTGCGGTTTATGAAGACGAGAACAAAAAACCCTAACAAATTCAAGAGGGACTCATAAAGAAACAGGGGATGAAAATGGGTATAGCCTTCAAAGCCCGATATACGTTTCGAAGGCTCAATGTATATTCCCCAAGGCAGGTCTGTAGGGTATCCGTAAAGTTCTTGATTGAAAAAATTCCCCCAGCGGCCAATTGACTGGGCGAGTATCAAGCCGGGAGCCGCTATGTCCATCCAGCGGAGAGGGGGCAGCTTTTTCCACCAGCAGTACAAAAGCAGGCCAATCGCACCGCCAATTACTGCTCCAAAAATACCCAAGCCGCTTCCGCCAATTATTTTGCCAGGGTTTTGGATGTAATAGTCCCATAGATCAATCACATGGTACAGGCGCGCGCCAATGATACCCAGTGGAACGCAGACAAGGGCCATGTTTATTACATGGTCAAGATTTTCTCCGCGGCGGTAAGCTTCAAAAGCGGCGTATGTGACGGCCGCGATGATTCCTATGGATATAAACATACCATAGTACTGGATGGTTATCGGACCGATATTAAAAGAATTGCTTAGTAATAACATAAGATTAAATAAAATATAAACAGTCTGAATCATAGCAATATTAAATCTGGCCGTCAATTCTTGCGAGTGACCTGTTTTTATGGCTACCAGAGCCCCTTTGGTATAATAAAACCAGAAAATGAAAAATAATACTGTCGCGATTGACTATCTTGGTTGCAAGCTGAATCAAGCCGAGGTTGAATCACTGGCCCTTGATTTTATCCATGCCGGTTATTCTATTGTTCCTTTTGGCCAGAGGGCTGATGTTTATGTGTTAAACAGTTGTACAGTAACTCATGTTGCTGACCGTAAAACGCGGCAATGGTTGGGGAGGGCAAGAAGGCAAAACTCGTCAGCCTTAATCGTGGTAACTGGTTGTTACGCTGAGCGAGAACCGGAGGCACTCAAACGGATTGATAATAATATTATCGTCATGGGCAATGATGAAAAGCTAAATATGGTACAAAGCCTGGTTGAGAAAGGGTACCTTGAGAAATCTGCTCAGAAAGAGGAGCTTGCGCCGGGTAATATTGGTAAAACCCGTTCTCTGGTATGGGTTCAGCAAGGCTGCTCAAACAGATGCTCTTATTGCATTGTGCCACTGGTGCGTTATGCGGGTTTCAGCCGTTCGCCGGATGAGGTAATTGAAGAGGTTAAAAGCCGCATCGATTCGGGTTATCTGGAAATAGTATTAACAGGCACTGAAATCGGCAGTTTTAACAGCCAGGGAATAAATCTGACTGTGCTTGTTAAGATGATACTAGAAGACACGTCGATAAAGCGGCTTCGCCTTTCATCTCTTCAGCCCCATCATATCGATGAGGAATTACTGGGCTTGTGGAAAGATAACCGGTTGTGTGCGCATTTCCATTTATCACTCCAAAGCGGGAGTGATGCGATATTAAAACGCATGAACCGTAAATACGATAGTGGCATGTTTCTCACTGCTGTTAACAAAATAAGAGATCATGTTCCAGATGTGGCCGTTACGACTGATGTAATCGTTGGTTTCCCGGGAGAAACACAGGAAGATTTTGAAGAAACACTGAGCATATGCCAGAAAGTTGGCTTTGCGCGGATTCATGTATTCCCTTATTCACTCCGCCCGGGAACTTCCGCTTCTCAAATGAAAGACCAGATCAGTCCGCAAGTAAAAAAACTGCGCGAAACCCAAATGACGGAACTTGCCAAAAAACAGAACCGTGATTTTAGAAAAACGTACGAAAACCGCATTATGTCGGTGCTGTGGGAATCATATTCCAAAGGGTTATCCTCAGGACTAACGCCAAATTACATACGCGTATACGCAAAGGGAGATAAACCGCGGGATAATACCATAAGTGACGCCAGGATTCTGGGTTTATGGAAAGATGGCGTCGCGGGTGAAGTTTTACAAGAATAATGCGGGTCAGGATAGGCTTACATAGCAGGTGGCGCGCCTGGGGGGATTCGAACCCACGACACCCGGTTCCGAAGACCGGTGCTCTATCCACTGAGCTACAGGCGCTAATACATGTGCATTATACATTCCGTTAAAAAGCTGGTCAAAACATTTCGTATAGGTACCAGCGCTCACTAATAATTTCATCCTTGAGGCCGTTTACGGCTGAAGAATCTGTTAAGAAATATGCAGACCATCCCTAAACAAGGCTAATAATTCGAAAAAAACTTCTAGTATCACCAATCATTTGAATGAGTGCAAGCACTTGTTCAGGCTCTCTAAAATACTATATGCTTGTGTGCAATAGTTAAAAGATATCTTGAGCACGTGGGAGGTTAGTTATGCCAGTTGTTGAAATAAAAAACCTTACCAAAGACTTTGGAAAGGTCAAAGCCTTGGATGGAGTAAACCTTTCAGTTGAGGAAGGTGAAGTTTACGGTTACATCGGCCCAAATGGTTCCGGCAAAACAACAACTATCCGCATAATGCTGGGAACCTTAAGAGCTAACATGGGAGAAGCCAAAATATTTGGTAAAGACTCGTGGCGCGACGCTGTTGAAATCCATAAAAACATAGCATATATACCCGGAGAAGTAAGCCTGTGGCCAAATCTTACTGGAGGCGAGGTCATTGATTTATTTATTAAGCTGAGAGGCTCCAACGGTAGCAACCGGCGCGACGAACTTATAGAGAGGTTCGACCTTGATCCAACAAAAAAGTGCGGTACATATTCCAAGGGCAACCGGCAAAAAGTAGCTTTGATTGCTGCTTTTGCAATTGATGCTGATTTATTCATACTTGATGAGCCTTCATCAGGCTTGGACCCGCTGATGGTCCAGGTTTTTCAGGAATGCGTAAAGGAAGTTAAACAGCAGGGCAGCAGCGTTTTTCTTTCAAGCCACATCCTCTCTGAAGTTGAGAAACTGTGTGATAAGGTTAGTATTATCCGGGAGGGGCGAATAATTGAATCCGGCACACTTAGCCAGATGCGCCACCTTACCAGAACTAGGATGCAGGTAGAAACCCGTCATGAAGTGACAGGGCTGGGTTCTTATGAAGGAGTGCATGACCTGGAGCAGAAAGGAAACTCATACACTTTTCAGGTCGACACCGAAAAACTGGGCACGCTGATTAAATACGTTGGGGGATTTGACGTCCTAAAAATTGAAAGCGCTCCACCAACACTGGAAGACCTTTTCCTTCGTTATTACAAGCAGGATGGAGGAGAAGGTTGATGTTGAAAGGGTGTTTTAAAAACACCGGAAAATACGTTCAGCATATACTGAGACGTGAGCGGTTAAGCATCTCAATATGGGTTCTGGCAATTGTTATTCTTGTTCTACTGCTTACCATAGCCTACCCGGAGCTTTCTCCCACTGAGCATGAAAGACAGATAATGGCTGAAACCATGAATAACCCCGCGATCACCGCCATGTTCGGGCCCGCATACAGCTTGGATGATTACCACTACGGTATTATGATGGGGCATCAGATGCTGCTTGTCACTGCTCTGATTGTGGCCATAATGAATATAATACTAGCGGCACGGCACACGCGGGGTGATGAGGAAGACGGGCTTTCTGAACTGCTCCGTTCTCTTCCCGTGGGAAAATTATCTAATCTTGGTGCAGTTGCGATTGTATTTCTCGGCACGAACGTTCTTATGGGGCTACTCATTGCTTGTGGTATGACAGCTCTGAACGTAGAGGGCGTTGGTTTTGCCGGTTCTTTGCTATACGGTGCAATCCTGGCGGCGACCGGAATCTTTTTTGCCTGCATTACTATTCTGTTTGCGCAGATTAACCAGAATTCTCGCGGCGTTGTTGGCTTTTCTTTAGCTTTTTTAGGTATTAGCTACTTGGTGCGCGCAATAGGTGATGTTGGCTATGAAACACTCTCGTTTATTTCCCCTCTCGGTTGGATTGGAAGAGCAGAGCCATATGCCAGCAACAACTGGTGGCCGGTTATCTTAATGCTGGGAGTGGCGGCAATACTCTTTGCCGCCGCCACTTATTTAAATTGGATAAGGGATATGGGGGCTGGTTTCCTGCCAGAAAAAAAGGGGGCAAGCACGGCTTCCAGATTTTTACAAAGCCCGCTTGGGCTGGCGTTCAGGCTCCAGAAAACAGGCATCATTTCATGGTGCATTGGTGTATTTGTATTAGGTGCAATGTATGGTTCTGTTATGGGAGACCTTGAAAGTTATTTTGACAGCATGGAATTTTTTAAAGATTTATTCCCTGTGATTGAAGGAGTGTCTTTAACCGAACAATTTATCCCCATGCTGATGTCAATTATGGCCGTTCTTTCTACTGTCCCGCCCTTGATGTTTTTCCTTAAACTAAGAACAGAGGAAAAGAAAAACCTGACGGAACACCTATTAACCCGCGCCGTTTCCCGGCGAAGCCTG
>CAYNLZ010000003.1:26851-35667 GCA_964398255.1 uncultured Dehalococcoidaceae bacterium | reverse complement strand
TCCAGAATTGTAGGTTTCTCGTTTAGAGAGACCTTTAGATTATATTATAGCCCTCCAGTGATAGATTTTAATACTTTAACCCATGGCCTTGACGCATGAGGCCCTGAAAGGGCAGGAACACTAGCAGTAAAGTAACTGCTGTAATTCGCGTTTAGCTTTTTATCAATTACTTTACGTACTCTTTTCTTCGACAACGTGTAAGGCTTGGGAGGAAGGTCATAGGTGAGGCTTTCACCAATCCTGTCTTCATACCATAGAGTACGCAAACATAACATGCGTCTTGCTCCCTTTATACTCCAGCTCATACCCTGGTTCTTCATCCGCCTGACGATGACCTTGTCTATGTTACCCTCAATGGCACCGGTACCCCTGAGGCCACCAGGGAAAGAAGCACCAGATGTAATACCACTGGCGTTTGCCCTGATATACCCGGCAAGACTGGCTATATCCCGGCGCTTGTCACCTCGGGCACGAGCTGCCATACTGTCAAGCAGGTTGGCAGCCTCCGACACGTCACCCTTGCCTACAGCCTCTTTAACTGCCTTTAGACTCTGAACGTCATACCCGAGAGTGCGTGTCAGGTTACGGTTAAGATGGAAGCGGCAAAGATGATAGCTTCCCGTTAAAGTAGTCTGCCCCTTGCTTGATCCAGCCAGCTCCGTCCCCACCAAGAACAATATCGCAACCGGAGAGATCATAATTCTGGTTGAGTTTAAGTGTCATGGCAGACCAGAAGGAGAAGCTTCCGGTAATATCGGCAAATACTTGCTTGCCAACTGTTCTGTAGCGGTCATGCCCTACCTCCTCGTGGCCTTCATAGCTGATGGCAAGCCTTGCTTCTGCTCTTTTCCTGCCTTCTCCCTGCAGAGGTATCATTACCCCGTCAGCCTCAACAAGAAGCCGCCCGACATCTATACCTTCTCCAAAAGGGATCTCACCGGTGGAGATGAAATGAGTGATAGTCTGGTCACGATTGTCAAGCCATTTATCCATTACCCTTTCTACAGTGCGACTGATAGTCTGGTGAGACAGACTGACTGGTGTGGTCCTTTCCATAATTTCACCTGCCCTTCTGAAAGGCATTTGGGCTGCCATCTCAAGGGTAAGACTTTGGACGCTGCGGCTCGTATGTTGGTACTTTTCCATTCCCACGAGTTCATCCAGCAGGTAATGGTAGGAGCCATCGGGAGCACGGTAATACCTTCTCCTGACTCTGACTGCCCCAAGCATTGTGGTATACCAGGTTTTATCAAAGCGTACGATGGAAAAGTCTTTGTCCCTTCTGTCCTTGATCTCGTCATCCAATAGCGAGAGGATTTCCTGGTATATCTTCCTTGCCCGCTCCATAACCTTCTGATAGATGATATGCTCCAGGTTTTCAGGATTGAAGTTGAAATCCTCGGCTATCTTTATTAAACTGTTTTCCAAGAGAGACCTCCTTATAGTTTTTAAGATTACTAATTATCTAGAGGTCTCTCTTATCTTTTCAAGTTTAACCTACAAAAGTGTTACTGTATCTTGATTGTGCTATGATTTCTCGGTTTTTGACGATGCCCTTCAAGGCCCTTTAAGCTTGACAGTGATAAATTGACTATGGTACTCTTGTAGGCTGTTGCTTATCACTAAGATGGTACGTAAAAAGGGCTAACGGTGAGTTAGTCCTTTATAGTGCAAAGGATGAGTCTACCTCATCCTTTGGATTTTTCAAGAAGATCTTGTAATAAAATAATGGGAGGGTAATTTGCCCACGGTAAATCAATTAATCAGAAAAGGACGTGTGAAAGTCTCTCACAAGAGCAAAACACCCGCTCTTCGTTATACGTATAACGCGTTAACAAACAGGACCAGCAAAAGCGGTAAAAGCTCGCCTCAGAAGCGGGGCGTGTGCGTGCAGGTCAAGACGACTACACCCAAAAAACCTAATTCGGCTCTTCGCAAGATTGCGAGAGTGAGGCTGTCTAATGGTATCGAGGTTACTGCTTATATTCCAGGGGAAGGCCATAATTTGCAGGAGCACTCGGTTGTATTAATAAGAGGGGGGCGCGTACCAGATTTGCCTGGTGTGCGTTACCACATCGTACGCGGTGCGTTGGATGCCAGCGGAGTCGATGATCGAAAGCAAGGTCGTAGCAAATACGGCGCAAAGCGGCCCAAGAAGGCTACATAAGGCAGGAGAGGATAAATGCCAAGAAGAACCCAAATTAAAAAACGAGAATTATTACCAGATGCAAGGTATGGCAGTCTGCTGGTAAGCCTTCTTATAAATAAGGTTATGTATGGTGGTAAGAAAAGCGTAGCGGAGAGAATTGTCTACGGAGCAATGGATATTATTGAAGAAAGAGAAGGCAAAGAGCCGCTTTCAGTACTGGAAGCGGCCTTTAATAATGTCACTCCGCTTGTTGAGGTAAGATCCAGGAGGGTGGGTGGAGCCACCTACCAGGTACCGGTCGAAGTGCGGCAGGGCAGGAATGTCTCTCTGGCAATTCGTTGGGTACTTAAAGCAAGCCGGTCGCGCAGCGGACGTTCGATGACAGAGAATCTTGCTGCTGAGCTCATGGACGCTTATAAAAACCAGGGAGCGGCAATTAAAAAGCGGGAGGAAACTCATAAGATGGCGGAAGCTAACCGAGCTTTCGCACACTACCGCTGGTAGATGCGCTCTGAAAGTTGAGCAATAGAGTTGGCCAGTAATGGTCAAGGAATTGCGCGGTCAGAATTGTTTGAAAACAGTGTCCGAGTTTGATAAAAATGTCCAGAAGCTACCCTTTAGAAAAAATCCGTAATATTGGTATTATTGCTCATATTGATGCCGGTAAAACAACAGTTACCGAGCGTATATTGTTCCATACCGGTCGAACCTACAAAATTGGACAAGTTGATGATGGTACCACAGTTATGGACTGGATGGACCTCGAAAAGCAAAGAGGCATAACTATTGTTTCTGCAGCTACTACTTGTTACTGGAACGATAATCGTATCAATATTATTGATACGCCAGGCCACGTAGATTTCACCGCTGAAGTTGAGCGCAGCTTGCGTGTTCTTGATGGCGGTGTTGTTGTATTTGATGCAGTAAATGGCGTAGAAGCTCAATCCGAGACTGTTTGGAGACAGGCTGATAAATACAGTGTGCCACGGATTTGTTTTATCAATAAAATGGATCGGACAGGCGCTAATTTCGAACGCTGTATAAAAATGATAAGAGAAAGGCTGAATGCCAAACCTTTGGCCATTCAGTGCCCTCTTGGCAAAGAAGATACTTTCATTGGTGTGGTGGATCTGGTAAAGAATCAGGCTTTCACCATGGATGGGCAAAAAGAAGGCAAGCTTGTCCCCTGTGAAGTTCCGGCTTCTGAAAAAGAGAGGGTTGACGAATATCGTAAAACCCTTATTGAAACGCTTGCAGAAATCGATGATGATATTATTAACGCCTTTATCGAAGGGCGGGAAATTACACCGGAGCTTATAAGCGCCGCAGTCAGAAGGGTAACACTTGGCAATAAGATAATCCCGGTTTGTTGTGGCAGCGCTCTCAAGCATAAGGGAATTACTTTGTTGCTTGATGCAGTTATTGACTATCTCCCTTCGCCACTTGATATGCCCCCAGTTACTGCTATTGACATAAAAACAGGCGAAGAGGTGATGCGTCACGTAGATGACGACGAGCCCTTTTCGGCTCTTGCTTTCAAAGTGGTCGCTGATCCTTTCATCGGGCGTCTGGTATACCTTCGGGTATACTCCGGAAAGCTTAAGGAGGGGTCTTCAGTTTATAACGCAACCAAAGAAAAACGGGAACGTATTGGACGCCTGGTATTAATGAATGCCAATCGCTACGAAGAACTGGCAGAGGCTGATACAGGTGGGATTGTTGCAACCATGGGGCTCAAGAATACTTTCACTGGTGACACTCTCTGTATGACAGACCAACCAATATTATTTGAATCCATTAGTTTCCCGGAACCTGTCATTTCGGTAGCAATCGAACCCAAAACCCGGGCTGACCAGGATAAGATGGGGCAGGCGCTGCAAAAATTAGCTGAAGAAGACCCCACATTCAAGGTTTCCTATAATGATGAAACCGGTCAGACAGTAATTTCTGGAATGGGAGAGCTCCATCTGGATGTTATCGTCAGCCGGATGATGAGTGAATACAAAGTAAGTGCCCAGGTAGGTGCTCCGCGTGTTGCCTTTAAAGAAGCACTGAAACAAAGCATTAAAGCCGAAGGGAAATTTGTTCGTCAATCAGGCGGGCATGGACAATATGGTCATGTACTGGTAGAATTTACACCGCTGGAACGCAATGCGGGCTACGTGTTTGAAGATAAGACCAAAGGCGGGGCGGTTCCAAAACCTTTTGTGAACGCCGCGGGAAATGGCATAAGGGAAGCATCGGTAACTGGCGGTCTGAAAGGTTATCCGGTGGTCGATTTTAGAGCTACTGTTTATGATGGTAGCTATCATGATGTCGATTCTTCCGAAATGGCTTATAAAATGGCTGGATCTCTTGCCTTCAAGGAAGCTCTGGCAAGGGCTGGAACAATCGTTCTTGAGCCGATTATGAAAATAGAGGTAACGAGCCCTGAGCCTTTCCTGGGAGATATTATTGGCGACATTAACTCCCGGCGTGGTCAAATCCAGGGGATTGACACGATTGGTGATGCGGTTACAGTAAAGGGCTTGATTCCGCTTGCTGAGACCTTTGGATATGCCACTGTTTTACGATCTATTACCCAGGGGCGTGCTAATTACGTTCTTGAATTTTATGAATATCAGGAAATACCTGAGTCAGCGTTGACTCAGCTAAAGTAGACAGAATCAGGATAGGAAATGTCAAAACAAAAAATTAGAATCAAACTCAAGGCTTTTGACCACAAGGTGTTGGACCAGGCAGCTCAACAAATAGTTGGCGCTCTTGAACGGACCGGAGCAACAGTTGTTGGCCCGATTCCGCTACCGACGCGGCTGAAAAGATACACTGTTACGCGTTCACCGTTTATCGATAAGGACTCTCAAGAGCACTTTGAAATCAGAACTCACAAACGTCTGATAGATATTATGGAAACGACTTCAAAAACCGTCGATTCCCTGACCGAGCTTAATCTGCCGGCCGGGGTCAGCATAGATATTAAGATTTAAAGGTTAAATTATGTTAACAGGGATTTTAGGAAGAAAACTGGGAATGACCCAGATTTTTAACGAAAAGGGGAAAGCAGAAGCTGTAACCCTGATCGAAGCTGGGCCGTGCACAGTGATTCAGGTAAAGACGGAAGACAGGGACGGATACCAAGCTGTCCAATTGGGTTTTGGTCGGGCAAAAAGAGTAACGAAAGCTGTACAAGGCCACTCAAAAGATATGGAAAAACCCGCCCTTCTTCGAGAGATACGCATGGATGGCGTTGAAGGAATCAACAAAGGGGATACCTTCGATGTAAGCATGTTCTCTCCGGGGGATAGGGTTAATGTTACCGGTATATCGAAAGGTAGAGGGTTCGCAGGGGTTGTACGGCGTCATGGTTTTGGTGGAGGAATCAAGACTCATGGCCAGTCCGATCGGTGGCGCGCTCCCGGTTCTATTGGAGGGGGCACAACACCCGGGCGGGTATTTAAAGGGAAAAAAATGGCCGGCCACATGGGGGTTGATAGGATTACGGTGCGTAATCTCGAGGTGATAAAAGCCGATGTTGAGCGAAATATCCTCATGGTTAAAGGAGCCGTACCCGGTATGAACAGCGGTGTCGTTGTGGTCAAGAAGGCAAACAGGAGTAATTAAGGTGCAACTTCCACTTTATAATATGGCAGGGGAAATCAAGGGAAACATAGAACTTGATGATAGTGTCTTTGGGATTATGTTTAACGAGGCAGTTGTTCATCAAGCTCTGGTTCGTCAGCAGGCAAACGCCCGGCAGGGCACTGCTTCGACGAAAACCAGGGGCGAAGTACGAGGGAGTACCCGCAAATTATTCAGGCAAAAGCATACCGGCAATGCGCGGGCTGGCTCGATCAAGTCGCCATTACGAAGAGGTGGCGGGATTGTATTTGGCCCTAAACCCAGAGATTATCGCCAGGGAATGCCTAAATCCATGCGTCAGCTGGCAATCAGATGTGTGCTTTCTGCCAAGGCCGAAAGCAATATGATCGTAGTCATAGATGAACTTAAATTTGAAGCACCAAAAACGCGTGACATGGTTGGGGTGATTAAAGCATTGGGCATCGAGGGAAAAACACTCGTGGCACTTGAGCAAGCAGATGCAAATGTAATTAAATCAGCTCGAAACATATCAAATATTAAAACAATCCAAGCGCGGCAGCTGAATGTTGGAGATATTTTGTCTTATAACAAGCTGTTGATTACAGAAACAGCATTGCGTCAGGTTGAAAGTATCTGGGGCGGTGTTTGTGCAAGTGGAGAGGCGAAAGAATAAAATGAACCTCTATCAAGTATTAAAAAAACCGTTAATTACCGAAAAAGGTCAAATATTGCAACAAGATGGCAAGTATTGCTTTGTAGTTGCAGACAAGGCCACAAAGTGGGAAATCAAAAGAGCAGTCGAAATGATGTTTGAAGTTGAAGTAGCGAGCGTTAATGTTATGAATGTGCATGGGAAAGAGCGCCGGATGGGTCGGAACATATTTCATGAACCAGTCTGGAAAAAAGCAGTAGTGTCTTTGAAAGAAGGACATAGCATCCAGTTGTTTGATGGCGTTTAATTAAGGAGAGCTTGAAGAGATATGGCACTTAGAATATATAAGCCGACATCCCCCGGAAGACGGGGCTATATTGGCGCTAAATATGACGATATCACGAAATCCAAACCTGAGAAGGCGTTGCTGAAGTCTAAGAAGAGGAAGGCTGGAAGAAGCAATCAGGGCAGGATTACCGTTCGCCATCGTGGTGGCGGTTCAAAAAGAATGATACGCATAATAGATTTCAAGCGTGATAAGATAGGAGTACCCGGCCGTGTAGCAGCTATCGAGTATGATCCAAATCGGTCAGCTCGCCTTGCTCTTATCTTTTATGCTGATGGTGACAAGCGCTATATTTTAGCTCCAAATGGCTTGAATGTAGGAGAAACCATTAAAGCGGGGGCCGATGCTGAATATAAGGCCGGTAACAGTATGCGGCTGAAAGATATGCCAAACGGCACTATGGTGCATAATATTGAATTGAAACCGGGGTGCGGAGGCCAAATGGTGAGGAGCGCAGGTGTTGCCGCACAGATTATGGGGAAAGAAGGCGATTATGTACTCGTACGCTTGCCGTCGGGTGAGGTGCGCAGGATTTTTGGCAATTGCATGGCTACGATTGGTCAGGTAGGAAATATTGACCATCAGAATATAAAATTGGGTAAGGCTGGTCGCAAACGCTGGATGGGTATTCGCCCAAGTGTGAGAGGGTCAGTTATGAGCCCGAGAGATCATCCGCATGGCGGCGGTGAAGGTAGAAGTCCTATTGGTATGCCTGGGCCAAAAACTCCTTGGGGCAAACCAGCATTGGGTTATAAAACCCGAAAAAACAAGTCTACGGACAAGTTTATAGTCAAGCGGAGAGGTAAATAGTACGATGTCAAGGTCAA
Source organism: uncultured Dehalococcoidaceae bacterium (assembly GCA_964398255.1). GTDB lineage: Bacteria > Chloroflexota > Dehalococcoidia > Dehalococcoidales > CSSed11-197 > CSSed11-197. The sequence continues at coordinate 28,093 of CAYNLZ010000003.1, read as the reverse complement.
TCAAAAAGGGTCCGGCAGTTGATGAAAAGTTAATGAAAAAGGTTGATGTTATAACTCGTACCAAGGAACGCGTTGTTATTAAAACCTGGGCGAGATGGTCGACAATAGTGCCGGAGATGGTAGGCCTGACCATAGCAGTCCATGATGGTCGCAGACATGTTCCAATTTACATCACCGAAAACATGGTAGGACATCGGTTGGGAGAATTTGCTCCCACCAGGACTTTCCGCGGCCATGTTGCAAAATCAGATAAAGGTAGAAAATAATCGGGTTAAAGTACGATGAGAGTAAAAGCTGTAGTTAAAGATACCGGGATTCCTGTCGGAAAAATCAGGCCGTTGATTAACAGTGTCAGGGGCATGCCGGCGATTCAGGCGGTGGATGTGCTTGGTTTTGCAACGACTCCACATGCAAGAGTTATTGCGCAGGTTATCCGGTCGGCGATGGCAAACGCCGAGCATAATTTCCAGATGGAACCGGCGGAATTAAAAATTGTTGCTATTTACGCTGATGAAGCGAAGATGAATAAACGTTTTAGAGCACGGGCACGCGGCAGGGCTAGCGCTATTCTCAAGCGCTCCAGCCATATTACTGTTGTTGTGAGTGAGCAGGAGGCTTAATGGGACGCAAAGTTAACCCGATAGGGTTCAGGCTTGGGGTTGTCCGTGACTGGCAATCCAAATGGCACACTGATAAGCATTATGTAGAATATCTTCAGGAAGATATTAAAATACGCGAGGCTATCAATAAGAAATATGGCGACGCCGGAGTGTCACTGATAGAAATCGAACGGCCAGCTAACAAGATTATCGTGAATGTTCATACGTCACGGCCCGGCATTGTTATTGGTCGGGGTGGTCAGCGAGTGGATGAGACACGCCGTAATCTGGAAGAGCTTATTGGTAAGAAGCTCCAGTTGAACGTGCAGGAGATTCGTCAGCCCGAACTGGATGCCTATCTTGTTGCCAGATCGCTTGCTGAGCAAATTGAGCGCAGAGTAGCTTATAGAAGAGCTATGAAACAGGCTTTATTCAGAAGTATGCAAGCTGGAGCACAAGGGATAAAGATTAACGTGGCAGGAAGGCTTGGTGGTGCGGAAATAGCAAGAAGCCAGGTCATGCACCAGGGAAGAGTTCCACTGCACACTATCCGCGCTGATGTTGATTATGGTTTTACTGAAGCACATACATTGATGGGCCGTATTGGCATCAAGGTGTGGCTATATCGTGGAGATATTCTCCC
>CAYNLZ010000003.1:25243-26751 GCA_964398255.1 uncultured Dehalococcoidaceae bacterium | reverse complement strand
CATTGATGGGCCGTATTGGCATCAAGGTGTGGCTATATCGTGGAGATATTCTCCCCGAGCAGGAAGAAGAAGTGTTTGAAGCTCCAATATCTGTAGAAGCTGTGGAAGACACTCCAGTAGCGGTAGAGGAAGAAGTAAAGGCTGAAGTTCCGGCTAAGAAAGAAGCACCAAAGGTTAAAACTCCAGCACCTGCTCCTCTCGAGGAAGTCGCAATTGTTGCAGTTGTGGATGAAACTCCTGTAGTGGTAGAGGAAGAAGCAAAAGCTGAAGTTCCGGCTAAGAAAGAAGCGCCAAAGGTTGAAGATAAGAAAGCGGCTGCTTCCAGTCGAAAAAAGAAGGCCGTAACTGATGAAGTTGACGAAAGCGTTGGTAGCACTGTTGAAAGTGATGAAGATAAAGTTGTCAAAAAACCTAAAGCGGTGAAAAAAGAGAAGGCAGTGGAAGAAAGCGCCACTGAAAGCGTCGAAAAACCGGTTAAAGCAGCGAAGAAGAGCAAAGCAGTTGATGACGATGCGAAAGAAGCAAAAAAAGAAGAGAAAAGCAAGAAAGCTAAACCGGTAAGCCGAACCAAGACAACAGCCAAAACAGAAGTAGAGGTAGAAACCGAAGCAGAAGAAAAACCTCTTGAAAGTGAAAAAAAGGCGAAAATAGCTTCAGATAAAAAGAAAAAGGCTAAGACAGTAGAGGAAGAAGACGATGCTTCAACCGAAAAGAGTTAAATATAGAAAATCACATAAAGGGCACCGTAGAGGGATGGCTCATGGTGGATCCAAAATAGAGCATGGCGATTATGCGCTTCAGGCTACCAGTTCTGCCTGGGTTACATCCAGGCAAATAGAAGCAGCCCGAAGAGCTATCGTTCACTATGTACGCCGTGGTGGTAAAATATGGATTCGAATCTTTCCTGACAAGCCAGTTACGAGTAAACCGGCGGAAACGCGTATGGGTTCTGGTAAAGGACCTGTAGACCATTGGGTAGCAGTGGTAAAGCGTGGGCGCGTATTATTTGAAATCAGTGGTGTTACTTATGAGCAGGCAAAGGAAGCCATGCGTCGTGCAGCTCATAAATTGCCTCTGGATACTCAGTTTATAGTACGTGCATCAGAGGCTGTTGAGGAAGAGGTAGCTGATGAAAACTAATATTCGTGAAATGACTGATGGAGAATTGTTAAAGCGCATCGATGAAGCGCAAAAAGAGCTTCTTGATAAGCGGTTCAAGGCGGCTACAAGACAACTGAAGAACCCCAAAGAAATTGGCAAGACTAAGAAGGAGATAGCCCAGCTGTTGACAATCAAGCGGGAAAGAGAGCTGGGAATATAGGATTATGGAAACCAAACGAAAGACTAGAATTGGTTTTGTTTTAAGTCGAAAAATGGATAAGACGGCGATAGTTGGTGTTGAAGTAGTAAAACGCCACCCTCTTTACCGGAAGACTTTTCGGCGGCTTATAAAATATAAAGTTCATGATGAAAATAACCAGTGCCAGGCGGGGGATAAGGTAATAATT
>CAYNLZ010000003.1:12391-25143 GCA_964398255.1 uncultured Dehalococcoidaceae bacterium | reverse complement strand
GAAGAACTAACTCCTGAGGTTGAAGAGGCAGAATAAAATGATACAGCCACAGACTCGTTTAAAAGTAGCAGATAACACTGGAGCACGTCAGATTATGTGCATTAATGTACCTGGTGGATCAGGGAAAAAATGCGCTCGTGTTGGCGATATTATCGTTGCTTCCGTAAAAAAGGCTATTCCCGATTCATCCGTAAAAAAAGGGGACGTAGTCCGGGCGGTAGTAGTACGTGTTTCCAAACCTTACAAGCGTTACGACGGTTCGTATATAAGATTTGACGAAAACGCGGCAGTTATACTTAGTGAAAAAAATAATCCCAAGGGCACGCGTATATTTGGACCTGTTGCCCGCGAACTTCGTGACAAGGACTATACCAAGATTCTTTCCCTGGCCCCAGAGGTGATTTAATTAATATGAAAATTAAAAAAAACGATACAGTACTGGTTATTGCCGGTAAAGATAAAGGAAAAAAAGGCAAGGTGCGTAAAGTTTTGCCCCGAGATGGCCAGTTGCTTGTTGATGGCGTTAACATGATCAAGAAGCACATGCGGCCAACCGGTCAGGCGCGCCAGGCGGGAATTATTGAGCGTGAATCACCGCTGGATGTTTCTAATGTGAAGTATCTGTGTGATAAATGCCATAAAGGCTCTCGTCTTGGTTACCGCACGCTTGATGACGGAAAAAAAGTGCGTTACTGTAAATCGTGCGAAGAGGTTGTAGATTAAAATGTTGGCTCTTAAAGAGAAATATCAAAAAGAAGTGTCTCCAAGCTTGATGAAAGAGTTTGGTTACAGTAACGTGATGCAAGTTCCGCGGTTGGTAAAAGTTGTGCTTAACATCGGAGTTGGCGAAGCTATTCAGAATGCTAAAGCTCTTGAGGCAGCCGAGAGAGATCTTACTGCGATCAGTGGCCAGCACCCAATCACCACGCGGTCAAAGCATTCTATTGCTGCATTTAAATTAAGAGAAGGAATGCCGGTAGGCATGAAAGTCACACTGAGAGGGCGCCGGATGCATCAGTTTCTGGATAAACTGATTAATGTTGTCCTGCCTCGAATCAGAGACTTCCAGGGTGTTAGCGCTGATGCGTTTGATGGACAGGGTAATTACACACTTGGTTTTAAGGAACAGATCATGTTCCCTGAAATCGAATTTGATAAAGTTGATAAATTAAGAGGGCTTGAATTATCTATCGTTACAACAGCCCATAGCGATGAGGAAGCGAGGCGGCTTTTAGAGTTGTTGGGCATGCCTTTCACCAGGAATTAAGGAGTAAATATGGCTAAGAAATCAATGATAATCAAGGCTAACAGGCCACCGAAATTTAAAACCCGTGGATATAGCCGCTGCATGCGGTGCGGGCGCCCGCGGGCTTATATTCGGGATTTTGGTCTTTGCAGGATATGCTTTAGAGAAATGGCATCACAGGGGTTAATTCCCGGCGTAAAGAAATCAAGCTGGTAACAGGGAGAGAAGTGCATGACAGTATCTGATCCAATAAGTGATATGTTAACCCGTATTCGTAATGCGGTTATGGTCCAACATGAAAATGTAGCTATACCAGCTTCAAAAACGAAGATAGCCATAGCAAAGATTCTTAAAGATGAAGGGTTTATAGCTGATTATGAAATTGAAGGCGATAAGACTAAAAAACAGGTTAAGATAACCTTGAAGTATGACGAAGTCAAGCGTCCGTTTATAAATGGTTTGAAGCGAGTCAGCAAGCCAGGCCTCAGGGTGTATGTGCCCTCATCTCAGATACCCAAGGTTTATGGCGGCGCTGGAATCGCGGTTTTATCAACCTCAAAAGGTGTGATGACGGGTGGTGACGCCTACCGAAAAGGAGTTGGTGGCGAAATACTGGGATATATCTGGTAGAAGTATAGAGGTCTTAAGAATGTCTAGAATTGGAAGAATGCCAATAACGGTACCACAAGGGGTATCGGTTGAATTTAAAGAGAACGAAATTATTGTAAAAGGCCCAAAAGGTGAGCTGTCTCGAAGAGTCAACCCTGAGATGGACATTAAATTGGAAGATGGGGTACTTAGCATTAACCGTCCCAGTGATGCGCGTGAACATCGTGCGCAACACGGGTTAACCAGGGCTCTGGTTGCCAATATGGTGGAAGGTGTTTCAAAGGGTTTTGAAAAAAATCTTGAGATCATTGGTGTTGGATACAGGGCAGAACTAGTAGGCGAAAAACTGGTTTTAAAGCTTGGTTTTTCCCATACAATTGATTTTGATCCGGAACCTGGAATCAAGTTTGAGTTGGAAAACGCAAACAAAGTCAAGGTTATTGGTATTGACAAGGAGCAAGTTGGCAAGGTTGCCGCTCAAATTAAGAAATCTCGGCCTCCTGATGCTTACAAAGGCAAAGGTGTGCGTTACGCTGGCGAAAAAGTACGTATTAAACCAGGAAAAGCTGGTAAGGCAGTAGGGGGTAAATAATAATGGCTAAGATCAATGCTCGGGCTGCCAGGCAGGTTAGGCATGCACGCGTACGTCGCAAAGTCAAAGGTGATAGTGAGAGGCCCAGGCTTGCAGTGTTTCGCAGTCTGAATCATATATATGCTCAGGTTATTGATGACTCGCGTGGGCACACGCTTGTTGCTGCCTCCACCCTGGATGTGGCTATTAGAGGCACATTGGAAAATACAAATAAGAGTTCACATGCTGAAAAGGTTGGCGAATTGATTGCTCAGAAAGCCCGTGAAAAAGGAATAACCAAGGTTGTTTTTGACCGCGGTGGTTATAAATATCACGGCAGAGTAAAAAATCTTGCAGAGGCCGCCCGAAAAGCAGGGCTTGAGTTTTAGGAAGTGCGGAGTGAGTAAAAAAGAAATTAAAGGAACGCGAATTAATCCTGACGAGCTGGTACTTAATGAAAAGCTGATCTCGCTTAATCGGGTTTCCAAAGTGGTAAAAGGTGGAAAACGGATGCGGTTTAACGCATTGGTGGTCGTAGGAGATGGCGCGGGCCACGTTGGAATCGGACTGGCTAAATCAAATGAAGTTCCTTCAGCTATTGCCAAGGCTGGAGCTTATGCTCGTAAAAATATCGTTAAGGTGCCCTTGAAAGGGACAACTATTCCCAGTGAGGCTACCGTGAAGCTTGGGGCGAGCGTTGTATTTCTTAAACCTGCGTCTGCTGGTACGGGCATTATCGCTGGCGGTGCCGTCAGAGCAGTTGTTGAAGCAGCTGGGGTAAAGGATGTTCTCAGTAAATCGTTGGGTAGTTCAAACCCTATTAACGTAGCTAAGGCAACCTTATATGCTTTGAGCCAACTTCGTGACCCCCAGGCGGAGATAGCCCGTCGTAAGGGTATTAAAGTGCAAACGGAGGCTCCGGTTAATGGCTAAATTACGCATAACATGCACTCATAGCCCTATCGGGTATCGAGAGGACCAGCGGGCGACATTGAGATCTCTTGGTTTAAACAGGATGAATCAGAGCGTAGTAAAAGAAGATTCACCGTCACTGCGCGGAATGATACTTAAGGTTAGACATTTGGTAACAATAGAGGAGGTGAGCAAGTGAATATAAATGAACTGGCTCCCGCCCCAGGTTCGAAGAAAGACAGGAAACGCGTTGGACGTGGAAACGCGAGTGGTCATGGCACTTATTCAGGTCGTGGTGTAAAAGGTCAAAAGTCCCGCTCTGGTTGCAAAATCAGACCAGGCTTTGAAGGCGGACAGCTGCCGATAATCAAACGCTTGCCGCGCAAACGTGGATTTACCAATATTTTTAAAAAACAATATAGTCTGGTTAACATTGCAGATCTGGAAGGGTTTGAAGGAGAAGTAACCTTGGGAACCCTTTTGGAGGCAGGTTTAGTAAAAAATCTGTCAAAACCGGTTAAAGTGCTTGGTCGTGGCGAATTGGATAAGCCGCTTACAGTTATAGTCAATAATTTTACCGAAGCCGCAAAAGCAAAAATAGAAGCTGCTGGTGGTCGGATTGAGGAGGTACCCTTTGGCCCAGGTGCAGTCCAGGCCTAAGTTACTTCAGGCTATGATCGATGCCTTCAGCCTGCCTGATTTAAGGCGCAGGTTGCTGGTAGTATTTGGAGCGGTTGTAGTTTTTCGTCTGATCGCGCATATTCCGGTACCAGGGGTCAACGCAACTGTATTGGCTGAGTTATTTAGCTCAAACGCATTGTTAGGCATGTTTGACCTTTTTAGTGGCGGAGCGATGAGGAATTTCAGTGTTGCCGCGATGGGAGTATATCCTTACATTACGTCGACCATCGTGATGCAGCTTATGACACCAGTTATTCCCAAGTTGCAGCTACTTGCTCAGGAGGGCGAAGCGGGTCGTAACAAGATAAACTTGTATACTCACTTGCTTACGGTTCCATTGGCAGCATTTGCTGGTTATGGGCAATTAGCATTGCTCCAGGCAAATGGTGCTGTTGCATCGACTGATGGCCTCACTACAGCCGCAATTATTATTGCCATGGTTGGCGGCACCTTGTTTTTGGTGTGGCTGGGGGAGCAGATAACTCAATACGGTATAGGTAATGGTGTTTCAATTATAATATTTGCTGGTATAATATCCGGCATACCAGGTATGGTTGGGGAAGGAATCCTCGCAGGTGGGCAGGGGCAAGTATTAGGGCTTGTTTCATTCATTGTTATCGTTATTGCTACAACCACTTTGATTGTGCTTTTTACCGAAGCCCACCGCCGTATTCCTGTCCAATATGCAAAGAGCGTGATAAAGGGCGGCAAGATGTATCGCCAGTCCGGCTCAACTTATATTCCCTTACGTGTAAATACCGCCGGCATGATCCCGCTAATCTTTTCGATGGCATTTGTGATGTTTCCAAGTGTAATTGCAAGCTATTTTGCCAACCCTACAGGACAAGATCCTAATTTTGCCAATCATATAGTTAATATATTCAGCGCCAATGCGGCAATGCCGCTAGGTTTGATTTACTGGGGGCTTAACTTCCTGCTGGTTGTATTCTTCGCGTTTTTCTATACGATGGTAATATTTCAACAGCAGGATCTCCCGGGAACCCTGCAACGACAGGGTGGTTTTATTCCCGGAGTTCGGCCAGGCAAACAAACTGAAAAATATCTGAATGGGGTGATTAATCGGATAACCTGGGCAGGGGCTTTGTTTTTGGCTTTCATAGCCATTATTCCAATAATAGCGCAAACTGTCACAAACGTACAGACCCTTCAGTTATCAAGTTTTGGTATGCTTATCGTAGTGGGCGTTGTACTTGATACCATGAAGCAGCTTGAGGCTCAGCTGGCAATGCGACGTTACGAAGGTTTTATAAAGTAGGGTCAGATCGGTTCAGCTATGTACGTTATTTTTATGGGCCCTCCAGGGGCCGGAAAAGGAACCCAGGCGGAACGTGTGGCCAGGGAGTTAGAATTGGAGCGCCTTGCGCCGGGTGATTTGTTTCGGCAGGCAGTTAAGCAGCAAAGCGAGCTGGGAGCCAAAGTACAGTGCTTTATGGAGCGCGGGGAATTGGTTCCAGACGAAATAACCATAAGGGTTATTTTGGAAAGATTGGATGAAATTGGTGAAGGAAGAGGGGTGATACTGGACGGGTTCCCTCGCAATTCTATTCAGGCAATTGCTCTGGATGAAGCACTTGAAAAACAGAATAAAACAATCGATCGTGTGATAAACATTCAGGTAGCTCCTTCTGAGCTGGTGTTGCGGTTATCCAGTCGTTGGCTCTGCCGTGAATGCCAGTGTCCATATTCGTCAACGGATACCAACAATCCTCATCCGGAAGGGTGCCCGGTTTGTGGAGAGGAACTTTTTCAGCGCTCGGATGACAAATCAGAAACAGTGAAGCGGCGCCTGGAAGTATATTTTAAAGAAACAGCACCTTTGATTGATTATTATCGTAAACAGAATAAACTGTTTGAAGTAGAAGGACAAGGCGGTATTGAAAAAATTACTGAACGAATAATAAAGGCTTTGGAGTAATCGGTTGGCAGTAATTATCAAGTCAAGCCGAGAGTTGGATCTTATGCGCCGCGCCGGAAAAGCTACAGCAGTGGTTCTTGAAAAGCTGGCAAAGAGTGTAAGAGCTGGAATGAAAACATCCGAGCTTGATGAAATAGCAAACGAAGAGGCAAAAAAGATCGGAGGAAAACCGTCATTTAAGGGTTACAATGGTTTTCCATCGTCTGTGTGCGTCTCAATTAACAATGAAATAGTGCATGGTATACCTGGTGAGAAAGTGATTCAGGAAGGCGATATCGTTTCCCTCGATTTTGGGCTTAAACTGGGAGGGTTCCAGGGCGATACCGCCGTTACCATTGGAGTAGGTAAAATGGCACCTGAAGCACTGAAACTCATCGAAGTTACCCGTAATGCTTTACAGGCTGGCATCGACATGGCCAAATCAGGTAATAGGCTTGGAGATATTTCAGCTGCTATACAGGAACATGTTGAAAGTCGTGGGTATGCGGTCGTTCGTGAATATACTGGTCATGGGATAGGAAGAGATATGCACGAAGATCCTCAAATTCCGAACTTTGGACGTGCCGGGACCGGATTGCTGTTGAAGAAAGGCATGACGCTTGCTATTGAGCCGATGGTAACAAGTGGAGGCTGGCTTACCAGGGTTGGCAGCGACCACTGGGTAGTCTATACTGCTGATGGTAGCATGGCTGCTCATTTCGAGCATACCATTGCAATTAATGATGGAGGAGCTGAGATACTAACAGCAGTTTAAGAACTATGGCAAAAAAAGAAGCAATTGAAGTTGAAGGTACGGTGCAGGAAGCTCTTGCCAATGCAACCTTTCGGGTTGAACTGGCAAACGGGCATGTCGTACTCGCTCATATTTCGGGCAAGTTACGGGTGCACTATATACGGATACTTCCTGGCGACAGGGTATTGGTAGAACTTTCACCATATGACCTTAATCGTGGTAGAATTACCTATCGTTTAAAATAATTAGATGGGAAGAGTGGAATGAAGGTAAAAGCATCTGTAAAACCAAAATGTGATAAGTGTAAAGTAATAAAACGCCATGGGGTGGTGAGGGTTATCTGCACCAACCCCAAGCACAAACAACGTCAGGGTTAGTTAAGAGGAGGCTTTAATGGCACGTATTGCCGGGGTTGATATACCTAATAAAAAGCAGGCTTGGGTAGCACTGCAATATATCTATGGAATAGGACGCACTACCAGTTTGAAAATGCTGGATGAAGTGGGAATTGAGCGCAATAAGGAAGTAAGTGCTCTCTCTGAAGAGGAGCTAAATCGTCTCAGAGATATAATAGCCAGGTCAACTAAAGTTGAAGGTGATTTGCGCAAGGAGAGCACTCTTAATATAAAAAGATTAATGGACATTGGTAGTTATCGAGGGGTGCGCCATCGGCGTAATCTCCCCGTCAGAGGCCAAAGGACCCGTACCAATGCCCGCACCCGACGTGGTGACCGCAAGACCGTTGCCGGTAGAGGGCAGCGCCGCGGTATGACTAAGAAATAGGTGAGTTAACTAGGAGAGAATATGGTTAAAAAACGTACTCGTGCAAGGAAGAAAGAGCGTAAGAATATACCCCTGGGTCGGGCTTATATTCAGGCAACTTTCAATAATACGATTATTACCCTGACCGACCCCCAGGGCAATGTTATTGCTTCGGTCTCGGCTGGTATGGCTGGATTTAAAGGATCGCGTAAAAGCACTCCTTATGCAGCACAGCTAGCCGCTGCAAACTGTGCCAAGAAAGGCATTGAGCAAGGCTTGAAGGAAATACATGTATACGTTAAAGGACCTGGAAGTGGACGTGAGGCGGCTATACGCTCCCTGCAGAGTACAGGGTTGAATGTTGCCAGCATCAGAGACGTTACTCCAATTCCGCATAATGGTTGTCGTGCGCGAAAAAGAAGGAGAGTCTAATGGCTAGATATACAGAAGCTCGCTGCCGCCTTTGTCGACGGAGCGGAGAAAAACTGATGCTGAAAGGCGACAAATGCATCACAAAGTGTGTGTTCGACAAAAAACCAAAGGCACCTGGACCGCAGCCGAACAGGCGCAGGCGCATATCTGATTATGGTGTTCATTTGCGGGAAAAACAAAAAGTTCGATTCAGCTATGGTCTGATGGAAAGACAGATGCGACGCTTCTTCGCGGAAGCAAATCGGCAATCAGGTGTAACTGGTGATAACCTGATTACTTTGCTTGAAAGGCGTCTTGATAATGTGGTCTATCGTGTTGGTTTCGCTGATTCACTATCTCAGGCGAGGCAACTGGTGCTTCATGGTCATATAACGCTTAATGGCAAGAAGACGGATATTCCATCATGTCTCGTACAGGAAGGCGATGTTATTGGCTGGCGTGAAAGAAGTCGTAAGACAGAATTTTATAAACAGCTTGTTGAAAACATAGGAAGCAAAGCTGCGCCTCAGTGGCTTAATGTTGATAAAGCCAAAATGGAAGCCACGGTGGCCGCTACTCCAACTCCTGAAGATGTCAGTATTAATTTTGATACTGCGGCCGTAGTTGAATATTACTCTCGTTAGACGGTTAAGGAGGTTTACGGTTGTATAGCTTGGTTGTACCTAAAATAGAAATTGTAGAAGAAGAAGGCAATTACGCGCTTTTTGTTGCCGAGCCACTTGAAACAGGTTTTGGTGTTACTCTTGGTAACTCATTGCGGCGTGTTATGTTACGTTATTTGCCGGGAGCGGCGGTAACAAAGGTATGGATTGAAGGAATTTATCATGAATTTTCTTCTATCCCATATATAAAAGAGGACGTACTCTCTTTTCTGATGAACGTAAAAGAGTTGCGCTTGAGGCCATTGTCCGGGCAGCAGGGAAAACTTGTTTTAGTTAAAAAAGGGGAAGGCAGGGTTTGCGCTTCAGACATTGAATCGAATATGGATTTTGAGATAGTTAATCCAGATTTATGCCTGGCTACGATAGATTCTTCTGAAGGTGAATTACACGTTGAATTGGACGTAGAATTGGGTATTGGCTACCAAACCGGTAAATCGAATGAAAATATGACGATTGGTACTATGCCAGTTGATGCTATTTTCAGCCCTGTTCGAAAGGCTAACTTTACTACAGAGCCTATGCATGTGGGGCGAGAGACCAGCCAGGAACGGTTGCGACTGGAAGTATGGACCGATGGCACCATAAAACCGATTACAGCGGTTAGCATGGCTGCTGAGATTCTGAAGGAACAGCTTGAGACTTTTATCCAATACGAAGCAATCGCCGACGCTGAGCAGCAAAAGAGCGTATTCAGGGCTACTATTCCTCAAGACATCTATAATATGCCTATTGAGCAGCTTGATTTGTCAGTGCGCGCTCTCAATTGTTTGAAACGGAGCGATATTGACACGGTTGGCGAGCTGGTTACCATGAGTGGGGAAGAAGTTTCTTCAATTAGAAACTTTGGCATTAAATCTCGTAATGAAGTTGAGGATAAACTCAAGGAGCTGGACCTGGTGTTGGGAAGTGGTAGCGGGTTAGGGCTTAAACCTGAAAGTATTGAACAAATTGCTACGGAACCAGAAGGTGAAAAACCAGCTGAAAAACCAGCTGAAAAACCAGAAGACAGTACAGAAAAAGAGCCTGAGGAATAATCATCAGTAGTTATTACTTTATAAGGTGACAAATTCATGAGACATAAAATAAATAAAAGAAAACTAGGCAGGGATTCGGGTCAACGCAAGGCTCTTTTTAGAAAGCTGGTTACCGATCTGCTTGATTATGGCAAAATTGATACTACATTGGCTAAGGCGAAAGAAACCCGCCCAATTGCCGAGCGTATTATTACTCTTGGGAAAAAGGGAGATTTGGCTGCCAAGCGGAGAGCGCAGGCTTATATATATGACGATAAAGTCGTAGATAAGCTTTTTGATGAGCTTGTCAAGCGTTATGCCGAAAGGCCGGGGGGTTACACCCGTATAACCAAGCTTGGGACCAGAATGGGCGATGGAGCGCCGATGGCAAGGTTAGAATTGGTTGAATAATGGGACCTGTTTCTTTAAATATTCTTGACAATATTACTGGTAGTAAGGACACCGTTGATTCCCTTCAGTTTTATCAGCCTGATGTAGTTCAAACTAGTCAGGTGGTGCTGGTTATCGAATACAACGGGAGCCGTTACGCTGGTTTTCAGTTACAAAAGAACCAGCCTACCATACAAGATGAACTGGAAAAGGCCGTATTGAAACTCACCGGGCGTTTCAGTCGGGTTCATAGTTCCAGTCGTACTGACAGCGGGGTGCATGCGTACGGCCAGGTAATCTCATTTAAAACGGATGCTTGTTTGCAGACGAGGGATTTTATCGGAGGAATGAATCATTATTTGCCCCTTGATGTATCCATACGAGAAGCATATCGAATGCAAGAAGGGTTTGATGTGCGCCGCAATGCTATCAGCCGCAGATATCGCTATCATCTTATTAACCGGAATTCACGCTCTCCTCTAAGGGATGATTATTCGGTATTGGTAAAAGGAAACCTTGATGTTGAAGCGATGAATATTGCCTGTGGGTACTTGATTGGCTCTCATGATTTTGCTTCATTTGCCTCACCAATCAGACCCCTTGGTTCTACAACGAGGCGAGTTATCCACGCGGGAGTCACCCGTGTTGGAAACGACGAAATTATTATAGATATTGAAGCCAATGCGTTTTTACCACATCAGGTACGAAACACGGTTGGCCCTCTTATTAAAATAGGTCGGGCGCAGATGACGCCGGAAGCTTTAAAAGATATAATTAACAGCCGGACTGTAGGTCTGGCTCAGCCCACTGCTCCGGCAAAGGGTCTGACATTATACAAAGTAAATTACACCAAAGAATTAAAGGAAGAGAGTCAGGGATGAAAACTTATTCGGTAGTACAGGCAGATATTGATCGTAAGTGGCATGTAATAGATGCTGATGGGCGCGTTCTTGGAGATTTGGCGGTTGAGATTGCCTGTCTTCTCATGGGAAAAGGGAAGGTTAAATTTGTTCGACATTTGGACGTTGGGGACTATGTGGTTGTTGTCAACGCTGCAAAGATAAAGGTTACCGGTAACAAGATGAAGGACAAGTTTTATTACAGGCACTCAGGATATCCGGGAGGATTCAAAGAAGAATCTCTGGAAACAGCAATGGCTAAACACCCTGAAAGAGTGATTCAGCATGCTGTTAAAGGAATGCTGCCACAAAATAAACTGGGCAAGCAAATGATTGGCAAATTAAAAATCTATGCCGGGGCGGAACATCCGCATGCGTCGCAGGTACATAACGCCAGCGAAGGCCAGGCTTAAGCCGGGAGAGGAATAATGATAGAAAAGCAGAAAGAATATTTACATGGTACTGGCAGGCGGAAATGCGCTGTGGCACAGGTAAGGCTTTATGCCGGGAATGGTGCTGTTTTGGTAGATGGTGCTCCTTTTGAAGAGCGCTTTAATCGGGTGCAGTATCGCCAGGCTATTTTAAAGCCTTTTGAGGTAACAAATACAATGGGTAAATTTGATGTTGTGGTTAAGGTGAATGGTGGCGGGATTACCGGGCAGTGCGAAGCGATAAGGCATGGCATTGCCAGAGCCCTTTCAAAGGTTGATGAAAAATATCGGGTTCAGTTGAGAGAGGACGGTTTGTTAACCAGAGACTCAAGAATCAAAGAGCGCAAAAAACCCGGTCTCAAACGTGCCCGCAAAGCTCCACAATATACGAAGCGTTAATGGAATAATAGGAAACCAAAAAGGAAAGCCGCTGGAAACGATATTCAGCGGCTTTTTTTAATATACCAGTTAATAGTTATATCAGGGGTTCCATTTATCCAGTTGTATCTTTACCCTTTCTATTTCTGGCAGGGTGGTTGCATAAAGTGGTGAGTAAGTTTGCCACCAGTCTTCAGTTTCAGTTTCAGTTTCCATGGCAGTGTAGAGAGCTTCTGGAAGTAATGAAATGGCAACCAGCCACACCTGGTATGATTTTAAAAAGTGATACTTATCATAATATGGTCCCAGCCGTACGTCTTTGGAAGGGGTGAAGAGCATAGTTAGCGAAGGCGTGCGAGGATGTGCAATACTGCTCATGGAATCATAGATGTATTTCCATGATTCGGCGATTTGTTCCGGGAGCCGTTTTGCCATCTGGTTAAATTTGAATTCACGCTTCCAGAATTCATCCTTGCCTTCCAACAGGAGCTCCAACGTGCCAGGATTGGTGCGGCAGTCTTCGCCAGTCAGCCAGTCTTCAAGGGCGGAGCGGGTCAGGATGATTGATTGCGAGTAGTAACCTTTCTTAAACAGATGAAAAGAAGACCAAAGAGAATTAAATCCTCTGGTTGTAAGCAGTAATAAAACCGTTTTGAGTCCAATTGAATCACTTATAGGTGGCAAGGTGTTGAATCCATCCAGATAGCCGCTTAGAAGATGTTCACAAAGTGATATTTCGGCAGTGTGTTGAGAAGAGATCAGGTCTGCAACTTCTGACTCTATTTGTATTATTGAACTAGGGTTAATATTGGTCATGTGTCTGCCCTTCCGTAGTCATCATCCAACCGTACAACATCATCCAGTTCAGGTGTGGATACCTCATAAATTGTACTGTCTTCATTGGCTTTTATCCGATGAAGGGTGCCAGGCGGGAGATGGAAGCTTTGGCCTTCTTCAAAAACCCGTTGTTCAAGTCCAGCCATGGAATCTCCGGTTTCAAATACCACGCTTCCGGAATAAAGATACATTGTTTCATCTTTGTTTTGATGATATTGCAAACTCAGGCGATGACCTTTTTTTATAAATATTATTTTACC
>CAYNLZ010000003.1:0-12291 GCA_964398255.1 uncultured Dehalococcoidaceae bacterium | reverse complement strand
TTTGATGATATTGCAAACTCAGGCGATGACCTTTTTTTATAAATATTATTTTACCGGCATAATTTTCAGTCAGGGCATAAAGCAGTTCCCAACCCCACGGTTTAAGAGTTTTTTGTGGCAGATTATTATTCAAATCAACCTCCCTTCAGGCCAGCAATAGCCTTCCCCTCCTGTATTAGTAATGCAACCTGTTCAGGGCTGCTTGCCTCTGCATATACACGTAATAGAGGCTCTGTACCCGAGAATCGGATAAGTAACCACGAATTATCTTTCAAAATAAAACGCATCCCGTCCATATCATCCCGCTTTATTATAGCTTCTCCGGCAATTGAGTTTGGATTTGCAAGTTGAACACGCTTGAACAATTCTTGTCTCTTTTCTGCAGGAAAAAGAATGTCCTCTCTATCGTAGCAATGAGGCCCAACCTTGCTGTAAAGCAGATCGATTAATTGCGAAGGAGTCCTTCCCGTTTTAACCACATAGTCGAGGAAAAAAATACTCGAAAGGAGCCCATCGCGTTCAGGAATATGATCACGATATCCGTATCCACCGCTTTCTTCTCCGCCTATCATTGCATTGTGTTCCAGCATAACCGGGGCTACATACTTGAAGCCAACTGGAACCTCATACACAGGGACCCCGTATAACGCCCCCAGTTTGTCCACCATTTGCGAAGAAGTAATTGTTTTAACGATTGCTCCTCTTTTCTCCCTTATTTCAAGCAGATAAAGAATGAGCAGTGAATATATCTGGAGCGTATTCAAATACGTGCCATTTTCGTCGATGATACCGAGCCTGTCGGCGTCACCATCGGTAGCCAGTCCAACGGCGGCACCGGTTTCTGGCACTATCTTCGAGAGCTTGTGTAAATTACCAGAAATTGGCTCAGGTTGCTGGATGCCGGGGAAAGCCGGGTTAGGACCGGAATTTATTTCAATCAGTTCTAACTTGCCACCTTCCAGGATACGGGGCAAATACCCTGCCCCAGAGCCATACATGCTATCAAAAATTACTTTCAGAGGAGCCTTTTTCAGGCTATCAGTATCGACCATTTTTGTAATTCCGTTGGCATAGATAGAGTTAAGGTCGGTTATCTCAATCAACCCGGTATGAACCGACTGGTCAAAATCTGCCAAACAAGGTTCTTGGCGTCTGGAGATGTTGTTAATTGAATCTTCAATAATACGAATCACTTCCGGGGATGCACTTGAACCATTTGGTGCCTTGATTTTAATCCCATTCCAGTTCGGAGGGTTATGGCTGGCAGTAATCATAATACCTGTTGCGGCGTTTCTAGCCGCTGTACCATAACTGAGCACCGGTGTGGCACAGGCCGAGTCACTCATTATTACCTTTATGTTGTTTCCTGCCATTACCTGAGCAACAGTTTTAGCAAAATCATCGGATAAAAAGCGGGTATCATAACCTATGACGGCTTCAGCTTGCTTTCCCTTGCTGTCTGACAAAATATAATTCGCAATAGCTTGAGCGCATAGCCTCACATTTTCAAATGTAAAATCCTCAGCAATAATTCCACGCCAGCCATCAGTGCCAAACTTTATCAACGGCTTTTCAATCTTACTCATGTCTTAATACGTTTAACCAAATGCCTCTTTATTAAGAATACTTGCTAAATTTGTTTGTTCCCATGGAAGGTCAAGATCAGCTCTCCCAAAATGCCCGAAAGCCGCAACCTGGCGATAAATCGGACGCCTCAGGTTAAAAAGTTCGATGATTGCCCCTGGCCTGAAGTCAAAATATTTATTAATTATCTCAAGCAGTTTGGCATTACTTACCTTGGCGGAACCGAACGTTTCAACTGAAATCGAAAGTGGCGTGGCTACTCCAATTGCATAAGCCAGTTGTATTTCCAGACGGTCAGCCAGCCCGGCAGCTACCAGGTTTTTTGCAACGTAACGCGCCATGTAAGAAGCGGTTCGATCTACTTTGGTGGGGTCCTTGCCAGAAAAAGCTCCCCCGCCGTGGCGTGCTACGCCTCCATAAGTATCTACAATAATTTTACGGCCTGTAAAACCTGTATCTGAGAGTGGTCCTCCTGCTACAAAGCGGCCAGTGGCGTTCACCAGATATCTGGTGTTTTTATCGATGAGATCGGGTGGCAGCACCGGGTTAATCACTTCTTTGATGATGTCAGCCTCTATTTGACTGCTGGCGATATCAGGATCATGGTGGGCGCCGATAACCACACTGTCAATCCTGCGTGGTTTTCCTTCATCGTATTCAACTGTAACCTGTGATTTGCCATCTGGCCTGAGATACGGAAGTGTCTGGTTTTTTCTTACTATTGCCAATTGACGGCATAAAGAATGCGCCAGCGAGATTGGAAGAGGCATTAATTCAGGAGTTTCATTGCAGGCATAACCTACCATCATTCCCTGATCGCCGGCACCGATAATATCAAAATCATTCGCCTGGACCGCTTTTTTTGCTTCTTGAGAACGACTTACCCCGAGATCAATATCCGGTGATTGTTCGTTTATACTGACAATCACCCCGCAGGTTGCATGATGAAAACCATAATCCAGGTTGGTGTAACCTACATCTTTTATCACACTTCGTGCGATCTTGGCTACATCCACATAGCAAGTCGTTGTGATTTCTCCCATTATAGCAATGAGGCCATTGGTCACAGCCGTTTCACAGGCAACTCTTGCTACCGGGTCTTCTTCCAATATCGCATCCAGTATTGCATCAGAAACCTGATCGCATAATTTATCCGGATGGCCTTCAGCTACTGATTCTGAAGTCAGCAAGTAGCTGTGAGAATTTTTAAAGGTATTAGTCATGGGTCCTCCTATGTTCCTTCCTGCCAGCTTTGCAGATAATTATTTTGTTCGGGAGTAATAGAGTCTATGGATACTCCCAGTGCTTCAAGTTTTAAACAAGCTATGGTTCTATCAATATTTTCCGGTACCGGATATACTGCCGGTTGTATACCGATATTGTTAACCAGATACTCAAGCGACAGCGCCTGATTGGCAAAGCTCATATCCATGACTGAAGCAGGATGGCCTTCTGCAGCAGCCAGGTTGATTAGCCTGCCTTCACCCAACAGATAAATAATACGACCATTGCAGAGAGTATATGCGTCGACAACGTTTCTTATCCTTTTCTTGGAAGTGGACATTTTTTCAAGCGCAGGGATGTCTATTTCAACATTAAAATGGCCACTATTTGCAAGTATAGCGCCATTTTTCATTACCTCAAAATGCTTGCCCGTCAAGACATGTTTGTTGCCGGTTACAGTTACGAATACATCACCAACGAGAGCCGCTTGTTCAGCCGGCATTACCTGGTGGCCGTCCATTACTGCTTCAAGGGCTTTGAGAGGGTCTATCTCAAGTACAATTACCTGGGAGCCAAATCCTTTTGCGCGCATGGCAACACCTCGGCCACACCATCCGTATCCCGCCACTACAACCTTTTTACCTGCCCAAAGGATGTTTGTTGCTCGTGTAATCCCATCTATCGTGCTCTGACCGGTGCCATAACGATTATCAAAAAAATGTTTTGTAAGAGCATCGTTTACCGCAATTATCGGGTATTGAAGGCGGTTGTCCGCTGCCAGGCTTTTAAGGCGGATTACTCCAGTAGTGGTTTCTTCGGTACCCCCGATAACTTCACTCAATAACTCTGTTCGTGATGTATGCAAGGTGGTTACAAGGTCAGCACCGTCATCAACAGTAAGATGCGGCTTTATATCAAGGGATTGGTTGATGTGACGATAATAAGTGGCATCGTCAGCGCCGTGAATTGCGTTTACGTTTATCCCGTCCCCAACCAATGCTGCGCTGACGTCGTCCTGGGTAGACAGAGGGTTGGAAGCACAAAGGCTAACTTCAGCCCCTCCTTGTTTCAATGTTCGCATTAGATTGGCAGTTTCTGTAGTAACATGCAAGCAGGCTGCAATGCGTACCCCTGCAAAAGGCTTTTCTATTGCGAAACGTTTGCTAATCAACCCGAGAACCGGCATGTCCCGATTCGCCCAAGCTATCCTCTCATGACCGGTTGTGGCAAGGGAGGGGTCTTTTATTTCAGAATTGTTCATGTAGAGCTCCTCGATCGGCTAAAAATAAAACTCCGGGCTTTTGAAATATTCTCTGCTGTTGTCCCGGTACAATCAATTATAACACGGTCTTCTGCTTCAGTTTTGCTTAAGGGCTCAAACTCTTCTTTCATTTTGTAATATACTTCGATGCTGCCATCACTTACGTTATCGGGTTCGCCCTGTCTTTTTATAATCCTGCGGCAAGCTTCTTCATCGCTTATTACATGTTCAAGAAAAACAAGGTCAGCTCCATGAGCCAGCGCAACTTCGCGAGCCTTCTGGCGGCTGGACGCCATAACAAACGTTGCGTCCAGTATGACTGGCACGCCGCGTTTCAACCATTCAGCAGCTTGTTTAAACATGGTTTCGTAAGTTAGCCTGGAGAAGTCACGAGTATATATTCCAGAGTCAAGTTCTTGTGAACCAGGGGTAGTTGCCGGGATGCCGGCTAGCGTTTTACGAACGACGTCTGAAGAAATAACCACCATGCCCATGTGCCGCGCAAGCATTTTTGCCAGTGTTGATTTACCACTGCCAACCAAACCGACATTGACCAGCAATAATGGCTTTTCAAGCGTGTAACTCTCTGCCAGGTCAAAATATAGCTGTGCTTGGGCATAAGACTGTTGTTTTTCTTCTGCATTCAGGTACGGGTCATCCAGCATAAAGCAGTCTACCTTGGCTCTTACCATCGCCCGGTAACATTTATAAAACTTGATCAGCTCCTGGACTTGTGAGTCGCCCATGATTTCCAGGTAGCGCTGAGTAAAACTGTGAGAAAGATCTGCCCGCTTGTAATGATCAAGGTCCATCGCTAAAAAAGCGACTTCGGAAGCGGTGTCTGCGTAACGGAAGCGATCATTAAATTCAATGCAATCATAAATACATAGCCTGTCTGTAAAGCATATATGGGACGAATGCAGGTCTCCATGACAGTCGCGGATGTGCTTGTTGTTAATCCTGCTGGCAAACAATTCGGCGTGACTATCCAGAAAACTTTTTGTAAACGCTTCGATACGAGCCAGTGACTCGTGAGAAACAACGCTTCCTGCGTATTTTCTCGCCTGATCAAAGTTTTCGGTAGCGTTAACAAGGATACTCTCAACATTGCCGAACGGGTCGATATGTGGACCAGTGTCGGCTTTCTTGTGAAACTCAGCGATTTTTTCAGCAACCTGGTTAAGCATATCCGGCGTCGGGTCCCCGTGTTTCAGTAGATAATCGAGCATTTTCTCTGTGGGCAATCTTCGCATTTTAACGGCGTAATCTATTACTTCCCCGGCGCCATCGATGCTGTATTTATCATTTGCCAGGTTTACAGTACTTACACCAAGATAGCCATGAGCACATAGTCTGCGATTTAGCTCAACTTCACGATGGCAATAGTACCGGCGTTTTTCAAGCGATGTGAAATCAACATAGCCAAGATTGACCTGTTTTTTTATCTTGTAAACAAGGTCATCGGCAAGCAACACCCAACTCATTTGAGTCTGAATCAGTTTTACATTTTTAGGGTTGCCGGGTATTGACCCGGGTTTAATCAGACTCTGGATTATTGGTGGAAGTATTGTTTTCGATGTTCTTTTCTTCATAATGTTCCATTAATTTTTTGCATCCAAGGTTATGACATACCCACAAAGCATCGATATCGTTAGGGTTTCTTATTGGGGTTGAATCCAGCAAGGCGCCAGAGGTTGTTAGCGTTCCCATGCTTTGAACGGGGAACTTGATGTTTTCCCAGTCAATACACTTGTGCCCCATGGCTTCGGCCGCCCATCCCAGCATCAATCCTCCCATGTGCGTCATAGAAGAATGGTGAACAGAATCATGATCAAACTGTATTTTCAGTTTCAAGAACAGTTCAATGTTATGGTCTCCCTCGTCCCCGAATATTGACAGCACATTAGCTGCAGCTATACGCGCCGATTCTTCAGATTCGACAGCCTGCTCACTTTGCTGGTTGAGCCATCGATAACTTTGTGCCAGCATCAGCAAGGTAAAGAGTCTGGTCATCTCAAGCGATTTGATTGCGCTGCCCTCGCCATATAAATCTTTCATTGCCCCGCAGTAAGTAACTACACAAGCGGCTGCATGATTCCCGGCAGTCACTAATGAGCTGTAAAAGGTTTGCTCATCTTCATTTTTTGCAATGTTATTTATACTGTCTCCAATGACTTCAAGTACTGCTGTAAAATAACGATCACCGGGTTCTGGTAAATTTTCCACTATCTTTTCGCTCCTTTACATAATCGCCAGGCAGGTTGTCCATAAGTACCATTGTATATTATCAAAGATATTTGGTTTTCATCAGGTTCGAGAGACTGTTGAGCATGACGAGTGCATGCTCGGCCCCTTCTTCAGTCAGCAAAGAAAGGGAACAGCTGGGAGTAAGCATGCTTCTTGATGCTATCTGCCCGAAAGAAATTCCTGTTCTGGTAAATGGAGCAATAGAATCTTCAAGGCGGTCTTTCAAACTTGCAGGTGTTTCACTTAGCAGTTCTGCCTCGGTATTGGGAACTATCCCCCACGCTATACCTCCACCTCGGCCAAGTAAATTCTTTACTGCGTCCGGGTAAAGGCTGAGAGTACTTCCGTAGTTATATGCATCAAATGATAATACGTCCACGTCGGTAGAGAGGATCAGGCCCCAGTCGGTATTACCACAGCAATGGATTCCTTTTACCCCCTTTATTTTAGACAATACTTCGTTAATCAGCCCCGTTATCTTTTCTGGGGGCAGGTTAAAAAAAGCTGATCCATAGCTGGACATGGCAGGCTCATCGACAAATATAATGGTGTTTTTATTGATTTTGCTTAGCTCTTTTTCTTGCCAGGCTGTGCTTAATGCCAGCATACGTGTTGCGGCATCCGAAAGTATGTCATCGTAAAGAATAGATTTTCCTGCTTCATCCTTGATGCCAAGACACCAACTTATTGGACCGGTGATTTGACCTTTTACTGCCCATGTGTGAAGTTCGGCTATTTTCAAAAAACAATGGAGTCCGGCAGCATATTCTGGGGTAACCCCAAAATAAGTATAATCATCCGCCAAATATGCATTGTAGAGGCTCTCAAGAGACTTCTCGAACCCGTCTGCTCGGCTAAAAGCAACATTACCGTCGATTAAACTTAAACCGGGAAATCCCCTGGAAAACTGAACACCCATTCCTTCCAGACTCGAGCGCCAGGGCAGTTGCGGCCATGCCGGAATATCCTTAAGATGGCGGGTCAGCAATCTACAGGCTGATTCTGCGTCTTTGTGCGGCATGCTGCCGATTACAGTAGTTTTAAAGCCGTAATCAATAGAATTTGTCAATATTATGTACCTAAACAATCGCCAATGATGGGCTTGAGGTCTTCGGCGTATTTTGCGTCTATATATTCCGGGTGTGTCAGGACTGTATTTTTAAGGGTGTTGGCACATTGGCAACTTTCTCTTGGTGGCAGGTCCAGCGCAACCAGGCGAATGATGTTTTGAGAAATATCATTTTGTTGCCTTTGTATTCTTTTTATCATTTCGATTGAGACTGATTCTTCGCTTTCATGCCAGCAGTCGTAATCAGTAACACATGCAACTGTGGAATAACAAATTCCGGCTTCTCGTGCCAATTTGGCTTCGGGTAAGGCGGTCATTCCGATAACGTGCGCACCCCAGGAGCGGTGTAAAAGTGATTCAGCACGGGTTGAAAAAGCTGGACCTTCCATAACTACATATGTGCCTCCGAAATGAACGTCAGCTCCTGTTTTTGTTGCTGCGTTCATAACTGTTTTTGAAAGATTAGGACACACCGGGTCAATAAAGGAAATATGGGCAACCAGCCCTTTGCCAAAGAAAGTGTTTGGGCGCCGGGTAGTTTTGTCTATGAACTGATCCGGTATGACGATACTTCCGGGCTGTATCTCTTCTCTTAATGAACCAACTGCATTAAATGCTATGATTTGTTCAACTCCAATCATTTTTAATGCGTAGATATTGGCAAGTGAAGGAATCTCGGACGGAGGAATAGTGTGCCCTTTGCCATGCCTGGGTAAAAAGGCAATCAGTGTATCGCCAAGCTCTCCGGTGGTAATCTGGTCACTGGGTTTGCCGAAAGGGGTGTCAAGGTCAAGGCTTTTTATGTTGGTCAGGCCTTCTATATCATATCGGCCAGTCCCCCCAATAATACCGAGTTTATTTGCAGTCATTTTCATACCCCATTTTAACAGAATTATATAAGACCTCTCCTGTTGATTCAATTTAGTGATGGGTTCTAAATTGTAAACACTAAAGCCATTTGGTGATTTAGAGCAGAAGAATCAAGCAAGGAGGCTGGCAATCTCATCCGCTTTGAAAATCCCTTTTTCTGTAATATAACCACGGATTAGTGCAGATGGAGTTATGTCGAAAGCAGGATTTCGTACATGAACTCCCGCTGGAGCCAATGAATGACAATTGAAATGAGTTATTTCTTCCGAGCTTCTTTCCTCGATGATGATATCCCTTCCGCTTGATGAGTTTGCGTCAAAAGTAGTAATCGGAGCGGCTATATAAAAAGGTATATTGTGGAACTCTGCAAGTACTGCCAGTGAATAGGTGCCGATCTTGTTGGCAGTATCGCCATTCAAGCTAATCCTGTCAGCTCCGGTAATCACAATATTTATTTTACCGAGCCTCATAAAATGTCCGGCCATGGAGTCAGTAATCAAAATAAACGGGATTTTTTCTTCTTTTAATTCCAGGGTGGTTAATCTTGACCCCTGCAACAACGGGCGGGTTTCAGTAGCGATAACCTCTACTTTCTTCCCCTGGTTAAACGCGTATTTTATGACGCCAAGAGCTGTTCCGTATCCTGCAGTTGCGAGCGAGCCGGTATTACAATGGGTAAGTATCATTGCATTGTCAGGCACGACTTCGGCCCCGTTTCGGCTGAGCGCCAGGTCTATCCTGGCTTGTTCCTCATGTATTTTGGTAGCCTCCAATGCCAGTTTTTCCCTGGCACTGCCGGGGGTATCGCACTCAAAGGCAATCTGGCTCATTCTTGAGGTTACTTGAAAAAGATTTTGTGCAGTCGGGCGGGTAGATTTAATTTCTGCGATTGCCTTTTCAAGCTGAGTCAAAAACTCAGACATTCCTCCAGTTTTTATAGATAAAGCCGCCAGTGCCACACCATACCCGGCGGCGACCCCAATTGCCGGAGCTCCTCGAACAGAGAGGTTTTTAATGGCTTCACAAACGCCGGCGCAGCTATCAATCTTCAGATAGTCTACCTGGCCGGGGAGTTTTGTCTGGTCCAGAACATAAAGAATGTTATTTTCAAAACGTAATGGTTGCACGGCTCAAGCTCTCATTTTGTATCTGAAAAGAAGAATTCCTGCTGTAAAGGCAACAAGCGCCCATGCAATCAGTATCAAAATACTGTCTGATACTGCTGAAAAACCGGCACCCCGGATTATAACAATACGAGCTGCTGATACTGCATGGGAATAAGGGAACAGGTCGCCCAAAAGCTGAATATAACCGGGCATAACCTCGCGTGAAAACCAAACACCGGAGAGAATTGCCAGCGGCATGGATATTAGCCAGCAGAGAGCCTCCGCCTGATTCGAACTTCGTGATAAAGCGGCGATGATCATGCCGATGCTTATAGAGCAGATGGCAGTTAAGAAGAAGATCAGGAAGGCCAGCGCAATATTGCCAAAAATGTTCATGCCAAAAGCTATTCCGAGCAAGATAAATATAATTATCTGAATAGTAGCAATAATTAGCATTGAGATAGAATAGCCGGCAAGAAATTCCCACGGATATGTTGGTGTAGCCAAAAGGCGTGCCATAAACCCGCTTTCTTTGTCACTTACCATTATTCGGGCAGAAGTTGGGATCATGATGAGTAAGCCAAAGATTATAATTCCTGGTGCAACAAAATCTATCTGACTTACTTTGCTGCCGATATTTATATGACTGGTGTGGATTGTAATTGGAATATTTACCCTGGCAAAGTTTTTGACAGCTGTGTTGACAGTAGAAATAAGCTGGCTGGAAAAAGTCAGATCGCTTTCGTCATAGATAAGTTCCAACACTATATCGGAGTCCTGGTTCTGCCAGTTCTTCTTGATTTCTTCTCCGAATCCTGCCGGCACTATCAGAGCTGATTCTACGTTTCCATTTTTCAAGCCTTCGGTAACTTGAGAAGCGCTTTCAAATACGGTGATTTTAAAAACCGGAATATCAGCAAGAGCCTGGTTAATAAATTGCCCCGAGATTTCTGTGTTATCTTCATCTACCACGCCTATCGTGAAGGAAAAATCAGAGTTACCCCCAATAGCGGCACCGAATAGCAGCATGAAAAGCAAGGGGAACGCAATTAAAAAGCCCAGGGCAAGCGGGTCCCGGTAGGTTTCTTTGGCATTTCTTATTGCCAGACTTAAGAACCTCAAGCTGAAAGCCCCCTTCCGGTTATTCTCAGATAGGCATCTTCAAGACTTGGTTCTTTAAAGTAAGCCGAGCGGATTATGGCGCCAGTTCCATGTATATAATCGGTGACATCCTTAAAATCCAATTCACTACCTGTGATTGAAATATTACTGCCGTTAATAGTCACGTCCGGGTATTTCTCCCGAATCTGGTCGATTGCCTTTATGGTGATATTCCAGGCGTGAATTATTATAGTGCGTTTATCCAGTGAACGGGTTTTAAGGTCAAGTGCAGTGCCGAGGTCTTTAATTTTACCTGAATCCATGATAGCAATCTGGTCGGAAAGAAAATCGGCTTCTTCCATGTAGTGTGTGGTTAACAAAATTGTTTTCTCTCCTTTAAGACCGGCGATGTATTCCCATAGTGCTCTTCTCGATTGAGGGTCAAGCCCCAATGTTGGTTCGTCTAAAAACACAATTGCCGGGTCGGCAATCAGAGCCATGGCAATACTGAGGCGCCTTTTCATTCCGCCGGACAGCTTCCTCACCTGGTCTTTGCTCCTGCTTTCAAGGCCCATAATCTCAACCATTTTGTTTGACCATTCACGAGCTTTGTCGGATGAAACTCCCCGTAACCGGGCTATCAGTTCAAGGTTTTCGAGAGGATTGAGGCGCTCGGAAATGGTTGTTTCCTGGGGTGAGACCCCGATTACTTGCTTTACCGCTCTTGACTCTTTGTTGACATCAAATCCTAAAACACGGGCAGTACCGTGTGTCGGTTTTAAAAGACAGCAGAGCATTTTGATTGTGGTAGTTTTACCGCTGCCGTTGGGGCCGAGCAGGGCAAACAATTCCCCTTTGCGGATGTCCAGATTCAAATCATCAACCGCCCTGATAGCACCGAACGAGCGGCTGAGTCCGAATGTCTGGATAGCAAACTCATCATTTAGCGGTCGGCTTAGCTCTTGTTGATACAGTTTACCCCTCCGATCTCTGTTGTCTAGGTATTATATCAAATAAACACCTGAAATAAATGGTTTTCCATCTGGATTAGAGTCGACAATAAAATTTTTTTATTCCGATAGCCTTTTTGCCGCACGGATCATAAAAAAACGGGGCGTAGCAGGCGTTATTCTGTATCTAACTCAAGGCTTTCTGGGGAAAAAGGGTCTTGATATAATTCAAGTTCGTATAAAGATTGTTGGGTGATATCTCTTAATAGTTTATCAGGGGATTCTAAAAGGCTGTTTAATGCCTCTATCGCATCTTTACCGCCTATTTTGCCCAGGGCTTGTATAGCCGCCAGTTGGACATCTTTGTCTTCATCTTCAAGCAGAGATATCAGGCCATTAACCGCGTCCTCTTCGCCAATTTCTCCGCAAGCATGAGCCGCTTCATAGCGGAATTCAGGGTCGTTATTTTGGAGTTCAGGTAACAGCAGGGGGAGCCATACAGGATTACAGCTTCCTCCCATTCCATAAACAGCACTTACCTTAAGACTCCTGTCCTTACTATAAAAAGATGTTCTTAAAGCATTGTGAATTTCTGGTAAATCCAGCGGGGACATGGCTTCCAGAGAGCGGCGCCGCATCTCGACAGAAGAACTCGGGCTTTCAAATAGGGATAGCAAAACTTCTGCCAGGTGTTTCCCTGTTTCTTGCTTGTTATTTAACTCTGCAACAA
The DNA here is from genome assembly GCA_964398255.1 of uncultured Dehalococcoidaceae bacterium. Classification (GTDB taxonomy): domain Bacteria; phylum Chloroflexota; class Dehalococcoidia; order Dehalococcoidales; family CSSed11-197; genus CSSed11-197. The sequence continues at coordinate 149 of CAYNLZ010000003.1, read as the reverse complement.
GACAAAAACGTTCCAATGCCTGTATGGAAGCAACCTGAACTACTTCTGACTCATCCTCTTTGGCCATTCTTACTAATTCGCGTTGTAGCCAGGCTTGCTGGTTTTCCCACAAACCGTCAATAGCGGCCAGACGCACCTCGGAGTCTTTA
>CAYNLZ010000002.1:33228-37049 GCA_964398255.1 uncultured Dehalococcoidaceae bacterium | reverse complement strand
GCGTTTGATACATAGGGCAAAACTGAGATATAATCACAAGATATGTTTTCCTTGCCTTTTTCGGAGGTTGTTCTTGCTAAAGACTCATAATGCTGCAGATGTTGACCGTAATTTATTGGGCCAGTCAGTAACTCTGGCTGGCTGGGTAGATAGGCGTCGGGATCATGGTAATTTGATATTTATTGACCTCCGTGATGTTTCAGGTATTATTCAGCTTGCTATTAATCCTGAAATAAAACCTGACGCGCACCAAATTGGTAGTGTCTTGCGCAATGAATTTGTTATTCAAGTTACCGGAAAGGTCTCCTTAAGACCGGAAGGTACCCAAAATCCTAAACTTCCTACTGGTGATATTGAGGTGATTGCCGAAGAGATTAAGATCCTTTCAAAAGCTAAAACACCACCATTTTACATAAATGATGAAGTTGAAGTTGATGAAAATATTCGGCTTCGCTACAGGTATCTGGACTTGAGGCGCCAACGGATGAAGCGCAATATTGTCACTCGTCACAAGGTAATCCGTTATATGCGGGGTTTTCTGGACAGCCAGGGTTTTGTTGAAGTCGATACCCCGATTCTCATAAAAAGCACGCCTGAAGGTGCGCGGGACTACCTGGTGCCCTCACGTATACATCCGGGCAAGTTTTATGCCTTACCACAGTCTCCTCAGCAGATGAAGCAACTCTTGATGGTGGCAGGAGTTGAAAAATATTATCAAATAGCAAAATGCTTCAGGGATGAAGACACTCGAGCTGACCGTCAGCCTGAATTCACACAACTCGATATCGAAATGAGTTTTGTTGAAGAAGAAGACGTTATGAATCTTGTCGAGGAACTTTTTTCGGGCATAGTTGCCAGTATCAGGCCAGACGTGGACATCGTGGCACCTTTTACGAGGCTGGCTTATGCGGAGGCTATGGAACGTTTCGGTAGTGATAAGCCAGATTTGCGTTATGGTTTGGAAATAAAAGATGTAACCGATATTTTGTCAGGTACAGATTTTGGAATATTTAAGAACGTAATATCAGCAGGAGGAAGGATAAGGGCAATCGTTGCTCCGGGCTGTGGTAACTACAGCCGGCGAGAACTCGAGGAGCTTCAGGGTATTGCGCGTTCTACTGGTGCAGGTGGTGTGGTGACAATATCACTAGACAAGCCGGGCGTTTCCTCAGATGAACTTGTGATGGAAGATGTTCATTCTATCGCTGCGAAATACTTGCAAATCGGGCAGATAAAACAACTGGTAGAAATTCTCGGAGCTGTTGGTGGAGACCTTCTCTTGCTGGCGGCTGGCGACGATGATGTTACCAGTGCAGCGCTGGACAAGCTCCGCCGTGAAATGGCGCACCGCCTCAAGCTCGTCAACGATAATATATTCCATTTTTGCTTTATAACCGACTTTCCTTTGTTTTATCGCGACGTGGAGCATAACCGGTGGGATTCAATGCACCATCCTTTTACTTCACCTAGAGAAGAAGACAAGCCTTTACTGGCAGATAACCCGGGTGGGGCACATGGTCGCCATTATGACCTTGTGTTGAATGGATACGAAATAGCAGGTGGTAGCATTCGCATACACGAAGCTGACTTGCAAAGAACAGTGTTTCAGCTGCTTGCCTACACAAACGAGCAGATTGATGAACGTTTTGGGCATATGCTGGAAGCCTTTTCCTACGGCGCTCCTCCACATGGGGGTATCGCAGCTGGTATTGACAGATTTGTGATGCTTCTCTGTGAAGAAGCATCAATCCGGGAAGTAATACCATTTCCCAAGAATCAAAATGCACAAGACCTTACTTTTGGTGCCCCGGATTTTGTTACTGATGAGCAATTGGAAGAATTGCATATTATAATTAATGATAAGGAAATAACCTAAAAGGGGAAATAATGCAGATAACAAAAAAGCAGTTCGAGAATTGTCAGGCGATTCTCACCATTGAAGCAGATGAGGATGAAACCAAAAGAGCCGTAGATGCTGCCTATAAGCATGCTGCGGAGCATGCTGATATAGATGGATTTCGTAAGGGCAAAGCACCAAGAGAGATTCTGGAAAAACATGTCGGCAAGGAAGCCATCGATGCGGATGCTATTAAAATACTTGCCCCAGAGGTAGTCGAGAAGGCTATAAAAGAAGAAAAACTTGATTGTTACGGGCAGCCAAAAGTTGAAGTTATACAGCAGGAGCCTGTGATATTAAAAGCTACAGTGCCTTTGCCCCCAAAGATCGAACTGGGGGATTATAAAAAACTAAAGACCAAGCAAAAAAAGATTAAAATCACCGCTAAACAAGTGGATGAAACACTTGAGGAAATCCGCGTTTCAATGTCAACATGGACACCGGTTGAGCGTCCGGCAAAAGATGGCGACATGATTGTTGTGGACATGGAAAGCAATGTTGAAGACAAGCCTTTCATTAAGGAAAAGGCAACGCAATACCGTATTCAAGTTGAAAAACCTTCTTATCTGAAAGGGCTTGCGGAAGCTTTTATTGGTATGAAAACAGGTGAGGAAAAAACTTTTGATGTAGCATTGGATGAAGACTATCCGGTTGCAGAAATGGCTGGCAAGATTGCTAATTTCCAGACGAAAGTGTTAGAAGTTAAAGAGCAGAATTTGCCTGCATTAGATGATGAATTTGCAAAACTAGTAGCTCCTGATATAGAAAACATAAAAGATCTTAAGCAAAGAATAAAAACAAATATGGAAACCCGGGAAAACCAGCAAACACTTATGGATTTTGAAATTGAACTTGTAGAAGAATTGGCTGGAAAGAGTACTATCGAATATCCCCCGGTGTTGGTTTCAGCTGAAGTTGATAGGATGATTGATAATCAGGTGCGTCAATGGCAAACTTATAGTAGAACAAAAGAAGAGTTTGAAGAACGCCTTAGGCAACATAGCTATGAAAGTCTTCAAGCTCAATTCCATAAGCCGGCAGAGGAAAGAGTGAGGCGCTCGCTGGTGCTTACCAAGTTTGTTGAAGCGGAAGGCATCACTGTTACCTATGAGGAACTTGATGCGGAAATAGAGAATATTATCAGCCAGTATGGCGACCAGAAAGAAGAGCGAAGAGAGGCTTTTAAGCAACCAGAGGTAGCCAATGGTGTCAGGGCTGAATTACTCACAAGGAAAGCCCTCGAAAAGTTGCAAGAGTATACTAAAAAGCCAGCAAAAAAAGTTGCTGAAAAAGAGGAAGATGCCGAAATAATTGACAAGGAGGAGAACAATGAATAGACCGGAAAATGTTATTCCAATGGTGATCGAGAGTGGAGCAAGAGGGGAGCGGGCTTTTGATATCTTCTCACTGTTATTAAAAGAAAGGATCGTGATTCTTGGCTCTCCCATTAATGACCAGGTTGCAAATGTAATTATCGCCCAGTTGCTTTATCTTGACAGGGAAGACCCAGACAAAGATATACAACTATACATAAACTCTCCAGGAGGAGTTATTTCTTCAGGTTTGGCAATCTATGACACTATGCAATTAATTCGCCCAGACGTTTCTACGGTATGCATGGGGATGGCAGCCAGTATGGCGACTGTGCTTCTTTGTTCCGGCAAGAAAGGCAAGCGTTTTACTTTGCCCAACTCTACCATTCATATGCATCAAGCCCTTAGTAGCGCTCAAGGACAAGCTTCTGATATTGAAATAGCTGCCAGGGAAATTCTGCGGTTGCAGGAAATAATTCGCGGGATACTTTCAAGAAATACCGGGCAGTCTTTGGATAAGATAATTCATGATACCGATCGTGATTATTATCTAAACCCCGAACAAGCTCTGGCATATGGTTTAGTAGATGATATAATCGGGAAAGTTGATA
>CAYNLZ010000002.1:31543-33128 GCA_964398255.1 uncultured Dehalococcoidaceae bacterium | reverse complement strand
GACATCCCCGCCGGGATGGTTTCCGTTAAGAATAGACCTATTATTTCGCCTTCTGTACTTTCTATCTCTTCGGACACGATAATTTTGAATGGAGCCATACTTTTGAGTTTTAGGGCGCCCTCAATAGTGTTATGATCACAAATATTTAAACAGTTGATTGAACGCTTCATGCTGTACTCGATGATCTCTTCCAACGGGCTGTTGGAATCCCCTGAATACATAGTATGTACGTGCAAGTCAGCCCTAATCAATTTTAACTGCTTGCCCTTTCCAGGTAGGTACCAGTGCGGGTATCGACCCGAATAATATCATCCTGGTTGATGAACAGTGGTACCAGTACCTCAGCCCCTGTTTCCAATTTAGCTGGCTTGGTTCCAGACGTGGCAGTGTCACCTCTAAACCCTGGTTCAGTTTCGGCTACCTGCAATTCTACCGTAATCGGCAACTCGATACTGATGAATTTTTCTTTGTAACTCCCCATTTCAAGTGTAATGCCTTCTTTGAGGTAATTAATCGAGTCCCCCAGAAGGTCTGCATCTAATGGTATTTGTTCAAATGTTTCCTTGTCCATAAAGTAATAAAGGTCACCATCTTTGTAAATATACTCAACTGGCCGATAATCCAGCCTGGCGCGAACAAACTTGTCCCCTGATTGAAAGGACTGTTCGATAGTGTGCCCGGCGATAATGTCGCGCAGCTTTACTTTTGCAAGCGCAGTGCGCTTCATTTTAATATGCTGGTATTCAATAACCTGATACAGCTTGTCATTAAGTTCAATTACCACACCTTTTCTTAGATCCGTACCGCTTATCATTCTTTTCTCCTCGTTTTATCAAATCTATTATATTATTTGGTTGCTGTCGATAGTAAGTTAACCTTGTTATTTTGTAGAAGTACATCGTCTTCGATGCGGACTCCTCCCCACTCAGGCAGATATATACCGGGCTCGATAGTAAAAACCATATTTTCAACCAATATGTCTTTGGAGTTTGGGCTCAGGTGGGGCTCTTCGTGGACCTCCAGACCTATACCATGACCCAGGCTATGACCAAAATACTCACCGTAGCCGGCACTTTGAATTACATCTCGTGCAACCATATCAGCGTCACTGGCTTTCATTCCACTGAAAATACCTTCAATCGCCGCTTGCTGAGCAGAAAACACAACATTATACAGGTTTTTAAATTGGCTGTCAGGCTCGCCGCAACAAAGTGTTCGCGTGATGTCGCTGGTATATCCGTCTACACACGCTCCAAAATCAAGCACAATCGGTTCGCAGGGTTTTATCAACCGTTTTGAGGGCTTCGCATGGGGTAGAGCGGAATTGGGGCCAGAAGCGCAAATGACAGGAAAAGACAGCGGCTCGCTACCATGTTGACGCATATAGCTTTCAATTTTCCAGGCAAGCTCAATTTCGCTCATACCCGGCTGAACTATCTGACGGGCATATTCAGCGGCTGCATCGCTAATGGCAGTTGCGCGCTTGATTGCTGTTATCTCTTCCTTGTCTTTAATCATTCTGAGTTTTTTGCAAAGTTTCGGGGTAGGTACTAACCGGGTGTTGACGCATGCATCATTAAGCGTT
>CAYNLZ010000002.1:28907-31443 GCA_964398255.1 uncultured Dehalococcoidaceae bacterium | reverse complement strand
GCAAAGTTTCGGGGTAGGTACTAACCGGGTGTTGACGCATGCATCATTAAGCGTTTGGCGCATAGTATCGATACGGTCTGCCGTGATGTGATCGCTTTCAAAACCAAGACGTAAAACCTCCGTTTGCCCTATAAAGTCAGCGAACCATTCCTTCAAGCCTTTCTGAGTTTTATAAAGGGTAAAACCTGTCGCCTCGTTTATTGCCTGCTCCCAGTAGCGGAAATCCGTCGCAATCAACAATGCTTTAGGGGAGATGAGCAAGAATCCGTCTGAGCCACTAAAGCCGGAAAAATAACGCCTGTTATGTGCCGAAGAAATGAGCATGCCGTCAAGGTTAAATTGGGAGAGCTCTTCAAACAAGCGGCAAACTCTGTTATTTGGCATTTGAATTTTCATTTCTTGCCATGGGATGCGCTGCCAGGTAGACTTTTTTTGCTTGCGTTTGGGTTACGTGCGTGTATATTTGGGTTGTACTCAGGCTGGAATGCCCCAATAATTCCTGCACAACCCGGAGATCTGCCCCGCCATCCAGCATGTGAGTAGCAAAAGTGTGTCGTAACAAGTGCGGGTAGATGTGCTTGTCAATCCCGGCTTTTTGCCCCATATTCCCCAACATTTTTTGGATTGAGCGCTCGCTAAGGCGATTACCAAAGCGGTTAATAAAAAGTGCACCTATGTCCGTCTTGGTTGATAATAGGTGGGGCCTGGCACATTCAAGGTATTTCTTTAGCGCGTTGATTGCCATTTCACCGATCAGAACAACTCTTTCTTTTGAGCCTTTGCCCAGTACTTTGATTTGCCCCGTAACAAGATTGATCTGGTCAAGATCAAGACTGACAACTTCACTCAGGCGTAAGCCGGATGCGTATATCAATTCCAGTATTGCCATGTCTCGTATGCCTTGAGGGGTATCGGCAGATGGAGCTGACAGCAGACGATTTATCTCTCCTTCACTCAGGCAGTTAGGCAGACGTTTGTCCAGCTTGGGAGAAGTAGTAAGACTAACAGGATTCTCTTCGATATAACCTTCACGCATAAGATAACGATATAGAGAGCGCACTGAAGAAACTTTGCGCGATATGCTCCTTCGGGATACTCCTTCTTCCATCAGGTAGCCAATGTATTCACGCATGGTGAAGCGAGTCACATCCTTAAGGGTTTTTACATTTATTATCTGGAGAAATTGGAAGAACCCCAGTACTTTCCCTTCCGATTTGTTGCCCATGAGGTCCTGAGAATAATTTCGGATAGTACAGGGAGAAAACCCTCGTTCTGCGCTCAGGTAATCCACATAGCGCTTCAGCAAGGTTTGCATTACATCATTCCTCGTATTTTTTCTTGTGTGAACACTTTGTGCATCTAGCCCATTTTATCCGATACTGGCTCATCAGTCCACCGCATTCAGGGCATGGTTTGGCTAGTGGTTTGAAGTTTGTAGCCAGCTTGCATTCCGGGTATCTGGAACAACCATAAAAAACATGCTTTCTCTTGGAGTTCCATTTTTCTACAATCTCACCCTCATTGCACTCTGGGCACCTAACTCCCGTTTTCAGTTGATAGGAAGAAGTGTGTTTGCATTCTTTGATGTTAACTTCCGGGTATTCATCGTGCGAAAGAAATTTACCGAATCTGCCTACTTTTATAACCAGTGGTTCACCGCATTTTGGACAAACTTCACTCGTCGGTTGAGAAGGAGGCTTGACTCTTTGTGCTTTTTGTTCTGCCGTTTCAAGTTTTTTGGAAAACGGAGAGTAAAAATTGGCAACGACATCTGTCCATACAGCTCCTCCACTGGCTACCTTGTCTAACTTGTCCTCCAGATTAGCAGTGAATTCAACTTCTACAACTTCAGGAAAGTATTCAACCAAAAAATTATTTACCAGTGTTCCAAGTGCAGTGGGTTTTAACTGCATTTTTTCCTTTATGATATATTCCCGGTCGATGATTGTAGATATCGTTGGTGCATAAGTACTTGGCCGTCCTATTCCTTTCTGTTCCAGTTCTTTGATCAAAGTAGCTTCAGTGTAACGTGATGGGGGTTTTGTAAATCTTTGGTCGGTAAGTACTTTATCAGCTTCCAGCACCTCTGCATTTTCCAAGGGTGGCAGTGCTGGAGTAATCGCTTCTTCCTCTTCATCTTTTGCTTCACTGTAAAGAGCGAGGAACCCAGGGAAAGTATTAACAGAACTCTTGCTTTTCAGAAAGTATTTGTTTTTGCTGGGTGCTTTTGCTTCAATGTCAACGGTAGTATTTTTAAAGATAGCGACTGACATTTGGCTGGCTACCATTCTTTGCCATATAAGTTGATATAACTTGAACTGGTTGGCGTTAAGGAAGTTCTTGATCGCTTCTGGTGTACGGTTGACACTTGTAGGGCGTATAGCTTCGTGTGCTTCCTGGGCACCTTTTACCTTCGTGGAGAACACCCTTGGGCGGGCTGGTAGATACTCTCCTCCATAGTGTTGCGCAATGTAACTTCTGGCCTCTTCCAGGCTTTGTGTTGATAAATGGGTAGAATCAGTCCTCATATAAGTGA
>CAYNLZ010000002.1:23656-28807 GCA_964398255.1 uncultured Dehalococcoidaceae bacterium | reverse complement strand
GCCTCTTCCAGGCTTTGTGTTGATAAATGGGTAGAATCAGTCCTCATATAAGTGATAAGACCAGTGTTACCTTTCTTGCCCAGTGGGAGCCCTTCATAAAGCTGTTGCGCAATCACCATGGTTTGTTTGGCGCTGAAACGAAAACGTCTGGAGGCTTCCTGTTGCAATGTGGAAGTGATAAACGGGGGCGACGGTTGACGCTTGGCATCTTTTATATTAACTTTTGAAACCTGGTAGCTGGATTTTTCCAACTCGAGTTGGATTTCTGCAACCTGTTTTGAACTTGAGATTTCAAACTTGCTGACGCCGGCAATTTTGGTTAACGTTGCTTTGAAAGGAGGGTTCTTGCTTGGAGCTTTTTTACTAAGCATGACATCGACAACCCAGTATTCGCTAGGTTCAAATGCATTGATTTTATTTTCACGGTCAACGATAATTCTTACCGCAACAGATTGCACTCTGCCTGCCGAAAGACCTTTTTGAACTTTTTTCCATAGTAGAGGGCTTAACTTGTAACCTACCAGGCGGTCCAGGACACGCCTTGATTGCTGGGCATCGATAAGGTTTAAATCCAGTGACCTGGGCTTCTTGAAAGCTTGCTCTATTGCTGAAGCAGTTATTTCGTTAAACACAACGCGCTTGTAAAACTCTGGTTTGAGCCCTGTTACATGAGTAAGGTGCCAGGCAATAGCCTCTCCTTCCCTGTCAGGGTCAGTGGCAAGATATACTACGGAGGCTTCGCTTGCGGCTTTTTTTAGTGTTGAAATGGTTTTACGTTTATCAGAAAGGTTGACGTATTTAGGCTTGAAGTCTTTTTCAACATCCACACCCAAACTGCTTTTGGGGAGGTCCCGGATGTGGCCCATTGAAGCTTCCAGGCGATAATTATTTCCCAGAATCCTGGCCAAAGTCTTGGCTTTGGCAGGGGATTCAACTATAACTAAATTTTTCTTATCTGTTGTCATTAATTCTTCCCTGTATCGATTTTGTGGCTGGCAAGAGCGTAACACATTACTCCTACCTGCACAATCCAGCCTTTAAGTTCCATGATAGTGAGGGCGCTGCTTACTTCATTGGCAGCAAGTCCAGTGCTTCGTACTATTTCATCTATATGTAATGGCTCATTTGCTAAAACATCAAGCATCATTTTTTCAGTATGATTTTTTGGTTCGAGTCTCAACATTCCCTGTTCTTCTGGCGCTGGGAAGAGGTTAATTTCTTCCAAAACATCGCGTGCTGAAGTTATCAGTTTAGCGCCCTCTCCAATCAAAGCGTTGGTCCCAAAACTATTAGGTGAATATATACTGCCTGGCACTGCAAATACATCTCGATTATAGTCAAGCGCCAGTTTAGCCGTAATCAAGGCCCCGCTATTTTTTCTAGCCTCAGTAACTATTACACCTAAAGACATGCCGCTCATTATCCGGTTCCGTTTTGGAAAATATTCCGGGCGAGGGTGGGTTCCGGGAGGGTATTCACTGATTATAGCACCATTTTTGACAATCTTTTGCGCAAGGGCATAATTGGAGGCAGGATAAACCCTGTCAAGTCCGGTGGCGCACACAGCTATGGTCCTGCCCCCTGCTTCAAGAGTTGTTTCGTGGGCTACGGTATCCACTCCTCTGGCAAGGCCGCTGATTACTGTGACCCCAGCTTGAGCTATACCCTCGGTAATTTCACGGGTAACTTGTTTACCGTAAGTTGTTGGTATGCGGCTACCCACAATTGCAAAACCCATCTCATCGGTTGCCAGTAATTCACCCTTCACAAATATAATAGGTGGAAAGTCAGGTATTTCTCTTAACCTGACTGGATAGTCATCATCATGATATGTAGCCGCCTGAATGCCAAGTTTAGTAAGCATTGCAGCTTCATTATCCAGGTCTATTGAAGGGCGATGGGTGCTAATACTGTGGATAGTAGCTTGATCTAATCCGCATTGGCCAAGTTCAATCGCAGAAGCTTCCCATGCGTTGGCCATTGAGCCAAAGTACTTCTCCAAACGGGTTAGTCTGGCGCGGCCGATGCCAGGGATTCGATAAAAACCTAACCAATATTTTATTTCTGATAAGCTGGTAGACAAAACAACTTATTCTAACACAGGATGTGTGTAGTAAAAAAACCAGATGGCGGAGAGGGCGGGATTCGAACCCGCGGACGCTTGCGCGTCTCACGCTCTCCAGGCGTGCCTGATCGGCCACTCCAGCACCTCTCCGCGAGAGCAATTAAACATGGCGGAGAGGGCGGGATTCGAACCCGCGCTCCACTTCAGTGGAGACCGCTTTTCGAGAGCGGCACCATCAACCACTCGGACACCTCTCCAGCGCCATAGATTATATTAAGTTTTTAAGGATTTATACTGACGAAGCCACGTCACACAACTTTATTTATTCGCCGGGGCTCACGCTTCATTTGTAACACGTTATTGTATCGTTTAGAGGCTTGATTATCAAATTTACAGTTGCTTTCGTTAAATTGTTTTTAAGAAGAGGCCTCCTTATAGATATTCTTTAGATTACATAATGAATAATTAAGTCTATTCATCAAAGTTTCTGTGGCAACGCTTTGAAGAAGGGCTTGTCTTATCAAGACGAACGCGTACGAACAACCAAACAAAGACAATATTAAACAGCGGTTATAGTCGAAGCAGTTTTCTATTAATTACCACTAACTAATGTATGTAGCTGGCGTTATATTGACTAAGGTTTTTGATAAAAGAGGAGGAATATTATGATAAACATACAACGAAACACGGTTCTCTCAATTCTGGCGGTAATTGCTTTGGCTGTGGCAATAGGTTTTGGGATTTACTCCTTCACTCCAGACAAAGCCGCTGCTGAAAGCAATACGAACTATATGAACTTTTCAACGCAGAACACTGGTATTTGGGTAAACGGACAGGGGAAAGTTACGGTTGTGCCAGACATTGCTGTTATCAGCCTTGGGGTGGAATCCCAAGCGGCGACTGTGACTGAGGCACAAAGACAGGCAGCAGCATCAATGGATGCACTAATGATGGTTCTTAAAGAGGCTGGTGTGACTGACAGGGATATTGCCACTCAGTATTTTAATGTAAATGCTATCTACAAATGGGATGAACTCACGAGAGCGACCGTCATTAATGGGTATCAAGTTAGCAATACAGTTAGTGTGAAGATACGCAAGATTCAAAGTGCCGGTAATATTATTGATGATGTAGTGCAGGCGGCAGGGGAAAATGCCCGCATTAATGGAGTTTATTTTACAGTTGAGAACCCCGAGCAGTATTATGATCTGGCTCGCGAAAGAGCCATGGAGGATGCCAGGCACAAGGCTGAGCAGATGGCTTCCCTTGGCGGAGCTCAAATTGGTAAACCTACCTATATTTATGAAGGCAGTGCCTATTATCCTCAGGTAATAAGGTATGACAAGGCTTACCCTGAAAGTGGTGCCAGCACGCCAACAACCCCGATTTCTGCAGGCGAGGCAGAAATCGTAATAAATGTCCAGATGGTTTATGCGATACAGTAACACCCGCCTTTTTTGCTCCATGCCACTCTGGGCATTAGCAAAGAGTGGCATGGAGCGCGAGAACCTAAGAAGGTATATTTTACGATATATTTTTCAAAGTCAATGAAATTAAGACCAGTTGCAGGTACTGGAAATGTGATGATAGAATCTAACCGTGAATTACATGCAGGAAGCTCTTTTATTATCCAGGCACGCGCTTGGTAACGTAAGCCCTAGCCCGGCAGTTGGTGCTGTTCTTGTTAAGGATGGCGTAATTGTTGGGCGCGGGTGTACTCAACAGCCTGGCCAGGACCACGCTGAAATTGTTGCTCTTCGCGAGGCAGGGCCTTCAGCTAATGGGGCAAGCCTCTATGTAACGCTTGAGCCTTGTTGCCATTATGGCAAAACACCACCGTGCACCGAAGCTTTAATAAAGGCTGGGATATCTGAAGCACATGTCGCTGTAATTGACCCGAATCCAATTATTAACGGTAAAGGTCTGGCGATTCTTCAACAAGCTGGCATCAAGACATTTCTTGGTGAGGGAAAAGAAGAAGCCACAGAAGTAATAGAAGCTTATACGAAATATATTTGTACTGGTGTTCCCTTTATTACGGCCAAGTTCGCCATGAGCCTTGATGGAAAAATTGCCACAAGCAGTGGAGATTCCCGCTGGATATCAAGTGAAGCATCACGGAAGCATTCCCACAGTTTGCGGAAACAACATGATGCCATCATGGTGGGTATAAACACTGTATTGAAGGACGACCCGCAGCTTACGGTAAGAGATAGCGTAGAAACTTTACATAAACAGCCAATAAGGGTAATTGTTGATAGTTATGGAAGAACTCCCCTGGATGCCAAACTTCTTTTTGAGCCCGGCAAGACTATTGTTGTTGTGGGGGAAGACGTTTCCATTCAGAGAAAAGCACAATTGGTAGAAAAAGGCGCAGAGGTATTGGAACTGCCTGTAATTAACGGATATATTGTTTTGGAGCGACTGATAACCGAACTAGGCAAAAAATCAGTCACCAGTATTTTGGTTGAAGGGGGTGGATCTGTATTAGGCTCTCTGTTTGACCTGCAAATGGTGGATAAAGTTGTTGCGTTTATTGCGCCCCTTATTATAGGGGGTGAAAACAGCCAGACTCCGGTTGGGGGGCAGGGGGTTGACAGGGTAGCAGAATCTTATAAGCTGGCTGATATAAAGTACAACTTTTTTGAAAACGACATAATGGTTACGGGGTATCTGAAGTAAATGTTTACTGGTATCGTAGAAGAGATCGGCATGCTTCAATCAAGGCAGGCTAACCGGCTGACCTTTAAGGCCAAAAAAGTGCTTGAAGATCTGGAAATTGGTGATAGTATTGCGGTAAATGGCGTTTGTCTTACTGTTACTTCTTTCAACGGTGAGGGTTTTTCTGTAGAAGTGATGCCAGAAACACTCAAACGCTCCGACCTTGGTGCGCTTGTAGCTGGCGGTGTTGTGAATCTGGAACGCGCCCTAACACTTACCCGACCACTTGGTGGGCATTTTGTTCAGGGCCACATAGATGGCACTGGACGGATAACCTCGGTTGTGCGGATACAAGGTGCAACTATTCTCAAACTGTTTGCTCCTCCTCACATAATGCGCTACATTGTAGAGAAGGGGTTTATTGC
>CAYNLZ010000002.1:21644-23556 GCA_964398255.1 uncultured Dehalococcoidaceae bacterium | reverse complement strand
CGTGAGAACGAAGGGGATCTTCTGGTTGCGGCGGAAAAAGTAACTCCGGACGTGATTAATTTTATGATAAAACATGCCCGTGGCCTGGTTTGTATGCCCATGACCGGCGAGAGGCTGGACGAGCTCAATATACCAATGATGGTTGACCAAAAACACAATACTTCTGCGCACTGTACTGCATTTACAGTATCCATCGAAGCAAAACATGGGGTTACAACAGGCATTTCGGCTTACGACAGGGCGCACACCGTTCAAACTCTTATAGACCCTAAAACACGCCCCGAAGATATTGCAAAACCGGGCCATATATTTCCTTTAAGAGCCAAAGATGGCGGGGTCTTGATACGTGCCGGGCATACCGAGGCAGCTGTTGACCTGGCAAAGCTGGCTGGTCTTTATCCAGCGGGAGTGATTTGTGAAATTCTTAACAGTGATGGCACTATGGCGAGAATGCCGCAGTTGGAAAAGATTGCTGATGAACATAATCTTAAAATCGTCAGCATTGCTGACCTTATTGCCTATCGCATGCATCATGAAAAGCTGATAAGCGTAGTTACAACGACAAAACTTCCCACCAAATATGGAGAGTTTAAAGCCATTGCTTATACCAGCCGGACTGACCCGGGTGAGCATCTGGCGCTTGTGTATGGAGATATAGAAACTGACGAACCGGTACTTGTGCGAGTACATAGTGAATGTCTTACTGGTGATGTGCTTGGCTCGCAGAGGTGTGATTGTGGTGAACAATTGGACGAAGCTATGAAGCGTATAGTAAAAGAAGGTCGCGGTGTTCTTTTATACATGAGGCAGGAGGGAAGAGGAATTGGCTTTCATAATAAACTGAAAGCTTATGCCCTGCAGGATGGGGGGATGGATACGGTTGAAGCCAATATATGCCTGGGTTTTAAAGATGACCTGCGCGATTACGGAACGGGAGCTCAGATCCTGGCTGATTTAGGTTTACGTAATATTATTTTACTTACCAACAACCCCCGTAAGGTTGTGGGGTTGGAAGGTTATGGTTTGACGGTGGTTGAAACCATGCCTATAATAATCCCGCCTAACAAATATAACCGTCGGTATCTTGAAACCAAGCAGTCCAAGATGGGGCATATGTTAAAATTTGAACAGGATACAGAGTAACACTCGTATCGCAATAAAGGAGAAGAGAACATGGGCAAGAGTTATGAAGGCAATCTTGATGGCAGTGGGTTAAAAATTGCTCTTGTGATTTCACGCTTTAACGAATTCATTACCTCCAAACTGCTTGACGGAGCAGTGGATGCATTGGTGCGCCATAATGTAAGCAAAGAAGATATTGATATAGCCTGGACTCCAGGTGCCCTTGAAATACCGTTGGCCGCCCAAAATCTGGCGCGGAAGGGCAGGTACAATGCTGTAATTTGCCTGGGGGCAGTTATCAGAGGAGGCACTCCTCATTTTGATTATGTGGCAACTGAACTCTCCAAAGGTATTGCCAAAGTTACCCTGGATAGTGGAACCCCAGTTATTAACGGGGTTATCACCAGTGACACATTAGAACAAGCCATCGAGCGGGCAGGTACAAAAATGGGCAATAAAGGTTTTGCCGCCGCAGCAAGTGCTATTGAGATGGCCAACCTGTTAAAGGAAATGAATACGGGCTCTTAACAACAGCGGGTTACTTTGTAGACCTTGTCTCCTTTGCGGACCCTGTCTGGCACCTTGATGCCTACTGATTGGCCTGAGTGAGCTTTTTCTATAAAGACGTTGTCGATCTGCATTTCTTCTACGGTGATTTCAATGTCTGTAGTGTGGCCAATGATGCGAATCTCATCACCCTTTTCCAGCTCACCAGACAAGTTGACTCCGGCAACCATTGGGTGTGCAAAATAGTCAGAAACGTAACCGATTTCTATTCCTGCCATTTTAT
>CAYNLZ010000002.1:2815-21544 GCA_964398255.1 uncultured Dehalococcoidaceae bacterium | reverse complement strand
TTATAACAGCGTGTTATCTTTGCCAGTGTAATAATGGGAGTAGTCGTATATGGATACAATTTGCAATATGAAAATTTCGGTAGCCAGCTCTTTGAATAACAACAGGCCGGCTGATGAGCGAGTAGCAGAACTTGCCAACCTTTGGCAACAAACTTCCCAAAACGCAACTTTTAAAGGTTCTGGAAAAGATTTTTGGGATTATTGGGCTCAGTCAATGCCTGTCAAGCGAGGGAGCAGTAGATACGTGGAAAACGTGGTGAGGAGGATGGAGCTTCTTGAGACGGATTCTGTATTGGACGTGGGAGCAGGGATGGGAGCAATGACTCTTCCTGTATCAGAAAAAGTAGAGACCGTGACTGCCCTTGACCAGTCTCCTCACATGCTGGAAAAAGTACTTGAAAAAGCAGCCCTGAAGGGCATAAACAATGTCATTGCACTTAACATAAACTGGATGGACGCACAGATCAATAAGGACGTGCCAATCCACGACGTCGTGCTTGTTTCACGTTCACTACCTTCGCAAGGGGATATAGTTTCTTCCCTGAGAAAGATAGACATGGCGGCGAGGCGCACTTGTTACATCACATGGAAAGCAAACAGTCGCAATGAAATGGAAGAAATCATTTGTCAGAAATTAGGAATAGAGTATCAACCTTCTCCCGATTATTTGTTGCTATATAACTTGCTTAATACCATGGGAATTTACGCAAGCGTTGATATATTCGAAATAAATGGTCAAAACCTGTATTACAATATTGATGATGCTTTTATCCAAATCTTAAAAAGTTACCAATTCTCAAACGACGAAGATAAACAAACGGTAAGAGATTTGCTGGCTGAAAAATTGGAGTATAGTGAAGGGTTTTATCGCTTGGATAAAAATATATCCTGGGCATTAATACATTGGGACAAATGATAAATACAATAAACAGTTATTGAAAAGGAGGCAATTTTGACTAGTACTATACAACAAATCATTGTCGACAGGTTTAAGCCTGTTAGTGAAGGGTTAACAATAGAAGACGTCCGCATCGGGCTGGGATATTCGAGTGTCAGGCTCAGCAACAACGATGTTGGACTATCGTGGACTGGCAAAGATGAATCGGGTTGCTGCACGCACATGGGCGTGGCTGGAACCCTTGTTGGCACGGATGCTTCTGACTTGCTTAATATGCTGACAGATCAAAAGCATACCCTCAAACGAACATTGGGAGTGGCAACAACAAACGCTTTGGTGGCAGGCTTAACTGCTACCAAAGGTTCAACAGATGATTTTTTAGATATAATTAACGTTAGCCCAGATGATAATGTCGTGATGGTAGGGCATTTTGGTCCGGTGATTCCAAAACTGAAAAGGACTGGATGCAGACTTGATATCCTTGAATTAAAGGCTGATAAGCCGGGAACAGTGCCTGCACATGAAGGTAACGGGTTGCTCGCAGGTTGCAGTGTTGCCATAATAACAGCAACTTCAATCGTCACAAACACGTTTGATAATATTATTGCGCAGCTGGGTAAACCACGTGCTGTAATTGTTCTTGGACCTTCCACTATTATGTATCCAGAGGTGTTCGCTGGCACTCCTGTGACACATATCAGCGGTGCACGTGTGCTTGACGGGAAGGCCGTAGAGCGGATTGTTTCTGAAGGTGGGGGCACGCCAATACTGAAGAAATATCTCAGATTTGAGACTGTTACGCTTTAATTAAATTGCGCGAGCATAGTTACCGCCTTAACGTATGTACTTCAGTTATAGACTAAAAAGGGGGCGTTAAACCGGGATGCGCTTGTTAGTATGGCTTCCTGGTTTTTAGAGGCGTACGATTCGCCCTCTTTTTATTTGGATGACTAAAACCAGGACTTTCTTTTCCGTTTTTCCCGCGTTGAGTTTTCCGCCGGGAACTCGGGGAGCTTGTTTCCTGAACTTGACTGATTTCTACTATTTGGCGCTGTTTTTCCTCAGCTCGGATAGCTTTTAGAGCGCTTGCGGCAATCTTGAGCGGGTCGTGCCCCATTTCCACCAGACTTATAACCAGTTGTAATTCTTGTTGATATCGGCCGAACTTTAGCCAGCCCTTCATTTGTTCAAGTAGCTTTGCTTCCCGATGTTTTTCAATTTCCTCTATGGTTGGAACTTGTATCTGGGTCAGCGTTTGTTTAGTGTATCCTTCAATTCGGTGTAAGCGCCATCGATCCTGGGGTGTAACCAGAGAAATAGCGATGCCAGTTTTATCTGCTCTGCCGGTACGTCCGACTCGGTGTACATATGATTCTGGATCCAGAGGAAGGTCGTAATTAAACACGTGTGAAATGTCGTCAATGTCCAGCCCACGAGCCGCTACGTCGGTAGCTACGAGCACAGTGGTTTGATTGCATCTGAAGCGATTCAAAACTTGTTCACGGGTCGCCTGAGCCAGATCGCCATTTAGAGCTTCTCCCGAATAACCCCGCCCCATGAGCTCATTTACTAAAGCGCTTGTGCTGATTCGTGTGTTTGTAAATATGAGAGCGCTGGTAATATCTTCAACTTCAAAAAACCGCGTCAGTACCGCCAGTTTGTCCTTTTTATTGACGAGGCAATACTGATGGTCGATTGCGTCAACGGTAAGGTGCCGGGTTTGAATGGTAACAGACCGTGGATTATGCATGTATTTTTTTGCCATGCTTGCCACTTTCGGTGAGAGTGTGGCAGAAAAAAGTGCCGTCTGGCGCTCAGAGGGACAACTGCTGAGTATCTCTTCAATATCCTGGATGAAACCCATACTGAGCATTTCATCCGCTTCATCAAGAACTATAGTGCTCAAGTTGCCTGGATCAAGTTCTTTCTTTTGAATAAGGTCCAATAGTCTTCCAGGGGTGCCAACTACAATGTCCACTCCCTGTCTCAAGCGTCCTATCTGTTGTCCATATGGTTGCCCTCCATATACTGCCAGCACGCTTACATTCAGATAGTTTCCATAGTCACGCGCTGCTTGGGCAACTTGTAGAGCCAACTCCCGTGTGGGAGCCATTACAAGAGCTTGAATACCGCCAGGCTCTTGTTTCAAATTTTGGAGGATAGGCAGCATGAAGGCAGCTGTTTTCCCAGTACCTGTCTGCGCTTGGGCGATTACATCGTTATCGCGCAGTAAAAGAGGGATAGCTTTCAATTGAACCGATGTGGGTGTGTTATAGCCAAGGTCGGAAATAGCACGTATCAGTTGTGGTTTGAAATCAAATTGTAAAAATCCGCCCGCAGCGGTATGGTGAGCTGGTTGGGAAACATATGTTGATTGCGTAATATTGGTCGTCATCGTACTCCTGGTTCTATCATTGTTGGTCCACTGTGTTATGGATCTCTCGCCAATCAGGCAAACTTTCTATTTCTGGCAGTGGATACTGCTTGCAAAAAACTGCTTAAGTTCCAATAAAAAATACCGCCTTCTTCACCCATAAAGAGCTGGCGGTACTTCTGTAGCGCATTTCCTTAACTAGTGCCTGCAGACAGTCTAACACAAAATGGGAAATATAACATAATTTGATGATTTATTAATTGAATATATGATCACAAACGTTTACCGAGTTACACTATTCCAATGGAAGTTGGTTTATTTAAAGTAAGAGTTAGTTTTTAGATTTTTAAAATAAAATACTGAATAAGGAATTGAAGTCCTAACAAATTATTGACATTACTGATAATGACTCTTGCAAGCGATAACGATGATTGTTTCCTTTTCGATTTTATAGATTAATCTGTCAGTTGTATTGATGCGACGCGACCAGTATCCCGACAACTCAAATTTTAGCGGCTCTGGCTTTCCCATGCCGTTGAAAGGGGAGCGACTGATGTCTTTGAGTAAACGATGGATTTTTTTGAGTGCCTTTGTATCATTCTCAAGCCAAAATGAGTAATCTTCCCATCCGGTGTCGGTAAAAAGTATCTTCACTCAATTTCAACTTCTCTTAAGCTGCCGGATTCTGCTTGCTTCTTTCCAAGTAAGAGCCATTCGCGGTTCGTCTTGTTTCCCAGTACATGAATGTTTTCAGTGATATTGTCATACTCTTCTTTTGACAGCATAACAACATCGCGGTCACCCGGCCTGGTAATAATCAAGGGTTCGTTATCATCTACGACTCTATCCATGAAGCTTTTAAGATTCTTTCTGACGTCCGAGGGATTAGCAGCAATCATTTTTCTTCTCCTAAAATATGATAATGGTGTACTTGATATAGTACTATTTTACGTACATTCTGTCAATAGGAATTGCTCTCGATTCTCACAGGCTGATTGGCATTCAAAATTTAGGCAGGTACCAGCTGATCGCTCTGTAATGAGTACTGACTCTCGTTTGCCATGATTTTGCGGGTGAGTGGTCTGGAGGTTTTGAAAAGGATGGTGGGCGGTAATGGATTTGAACCAATGACCTCTGCGATGTCAACGCAGCGCTCTAACCAACTGAGCTAACCGCCCAAATCAATAATATACTATATATTTAACACGAAATAGTCAATAAAGTTAAGAAGAATAATCTTGCTTGGGCACTATCGCAAAGGCAAAAAACCCTGCAGCAAACGCCTTAAGAAGATCTAATGCTACGAAGGGAACGACTCCCATACGAATAGCATCAGCAAAGCTCGTAGCAAGCCCTGCGCTCTTAAGCCACAAAGAAAGCCATATTGCCCCTGGAATGTAATAAATAAGGGTAGCAACAAGCATTAGGCCCATGAGTGATAAAAAACGGCGGGACTCGACATAATTATCTACAAAATGCCCCAAGAATAAAGCAGCCGGGATAAAGCCCAGTATGTAGCCCCCGGTTGCACCGAAGCCAGACGAAAAACCAGCAAACCAGGGTAACCCTGCAATGCCTGCTACGGCATATAGAGCCATACTGGCACCGCCCCACCACCTGCCTAACAGGATGCCAGACATCAGAACTGCCAGTACTTGCCCAGTAATCGGTATAGGGGTGAAAGGAAGGAGGATCCTGACTTGTGCCAGCAAACCAGTCAGGCAAGCCATGGCAACAACCATAATCAGCTTGGTTGTAACGCTTGATGATACTCTTTTGCGGAATATGCCGTATTTAATGTCAATGCTGGAAATTGTCTGCATAAAATCCTCCATAAGGATGAACTGGGCGTATCTAGGCGGTTGGTTTTTTATTGCCTATCATCGAAACTTCAATATTATGGCCACAATGCGGGCACGAAAGCGTAAGATTGATGGGCTGGACCATCACACGCTCGATAACGGCTGAGACCATGGTGTCTATATCGTCCAGACGGTGGTCGAGCATGTCAAGCCTGCGCTTCACATCTTCATCATGCAACCGATTTGTTTGCTTACTCTTATCTTTTTCTGCCAAGATTACCTGCAATGGAATATTTGGCTCATTATAAAGAGCAGGAGAGATAAATGTCAAAAAGTTGTAGTAAGATTTATCAGCATGTTGTTAACAAGCGGAAAAAACGCTCGAATGTAACAGATGGCCAAATGATTATGATATTATAACTAAAGAGATCTGACATGGACGAAAAAAGTTGCCAATTGCTTGAATACCCCCGCGTGCTTGAAATAATTGCCAGTTATACAAGCTTTTCAAGAAGCTGTGAGCTGGTGCTGGCTTTAAAGCCTTCTTCTGATATTGGAGAAGTAAAAAAATCACTTTCCAGGTCACTGGAAGCCAGAAAATTCCTGGAAAGTGAACCGTCCTTTAGTCTTGAAGGAATAAAAGACGTAGCCTCTCTGGTTAAGGCCGCAGAACGCGGGAAAGTGCTTGAACCTCTTTTGCTTCTTGATATCGCACAGGTTATAAATAGTTGTTCCCACCTACAGACAGTTTTTAACGGAAGAGAAAAAGGCTTGCCTCTAATTGTCGGTATTGTTGACAAGATGGAGGACTTGAAACCTCTTGAAAAGGAGATCGTAAGCAAGATCAGCCTGGCAGGAGAAATACTTTCATCTGCTTCCCCGAGACTTTTACAGGTCAGAAAGGAATTAAAGACGGTGCGCGAGAAATTGCTCCGCGAGTTGGAAGGGATAATAAAATCGGAAGAAGCTGCGAGAGCTTTACAAGAAGCGATTATTACCCAACGGGAAGGACGCTATGTTATACCGGTTCGGATAGAGAATAAAAAAGATATCAAGGGTATTGTGCATGATGTTTCAAACACGGGAGCAACCGTTTTTATTGAACCCTGGTCTACTCTTGATACTGGCAATGATTTAAAACAGCTTGAGCTCGAAGAAGCCAGAGAGATAGAAAAAATTCTTGCCGGGTTAAGCGCAAAAGTTGGCAGTTACAGCACAGAATTGGCTATGAATATTGAGTTGGCAGCCCAGGTAGACCTTGAGCTTGCCAAAGCTCGATATGGGCATGCCGTGCGAGCTTTTGAGCCTCAAATTGTAGCGCCGGAAAATGCTCCGGTTCTCAAGCTGGTAAAAGCTCGTCACCCACTTCTAAAAGGCAGGGCTGTTCCGCTGGACCTTGAAATCGGACCCGATTATTCTACCTTGATTATTACTGGCCCAAATACTGGTGGAAAAACAGTTGCTCTTAAAACAATTGGTTTATATTGCCTTATGGCGCAATCGGGCCTGCCTGTGCCTGCAGATTCGGCAACAATTCTGCCAGTTTTTGATGGTATTTATGCCGATATTGGTGATGAGCAAAGTATTGAACAAACCCTTTCTTCGTTCAGTTGGCATATGGGAAATATCAGTCGCATAATCAAACTGGCTACATCAAAAAGTCTCGTTTTGCTGGATGAGTTGGGAACAAGTACAGACCCGGTTGAAGGTTCCGCACTGGCAGCGGCAATAATTGATCATCTGCATAAACAAAAAACGATTACCATCGCGACCAGTCATTTTAATGAATTAAAAGCTTTAGCGCATACCACTCCAGGGATTAAAAATGCAGCTTTTGAGTTTGATCCTATAACTTTATTGCCGACTTATCGGATCATACCAGGTGTGCCAGGTGGCAGTAACGCACTTATAACCGCAGCACGCCTGGGTGTACCGGAACATATTATACAGGCAGCTAAACAGCGCCTGTCTTCACAAGACAGAGAGCTTGATTCGTTGTTGTATGAGTTGGCAAATGAAAAAACTCGGGCAAGAAATATTGCCAGTGAAGCAGAAATTGAAAAAAATATGGCTGAAAAGATACAAAAAGAACTGAAAAACGAGCTTGATAAACTGAAGATGGAAAAAGAAAAGATCCTCAATCGTGCAAGAGATGAGGCAGTTATGGAGATAAGCAGCCTTACGCGTGAAATCCGCGATGTTTCTGCAGAGCTGAAGAAAAAGAAATCACAAGAACAGCTTGGAATTGCTAAAAACAATCTTGCCGGAATTCGTAGGAGGCTTAGGGAAACAACTTCTTATGAACCTGATGATAAGACTGCGGTAGCTGAAACTGGCGAAATAAACCCCGGTGATATGGTGTGGCTTGCAGATCTTGAGATAGAAGCACAGGTTGTTGCATTAAATCAAAGTACAGGGCAAATTACTGCGGAATCGGGTTCAGTGCGGTTTACGGTTGATAGCTCAAATGTCAGCAGGGTCAGATCTGGCGGTGCCGCCATAGAAAAGGACTATACTGGGCGGGCAAAAACCCCCCGATCTCATGTTTCAATTGAATTGGATCTTCGTGGTAAACGCGCAGATGAGGTTGAGCTTGAGTTGGAGAGTTATATAGATAGTGCGATAGGGGCAAACCTTGATTTTGTCCGTATAATACACGGGTATGGCACTGGAGTGGTACGCCAGATCGTACGAGACTATCTGTCCAGGCAGAAACTGGTAAAATCGTTCCGGGCAGGTGGTAATGACGAAGGTGGTGATGGGGTTACGGTGGCGGCATTAAAATGATTGCCAGTGAACACATAACTGAAAAACGCATGAGCCCGGAAGCCGTCCTTAAAACGAGCAGTATTTTTACATCAGACAAAGGCGATTGCACCAGCCACTACTGTCAACCAATAATTGGGGATAAGTCTTGCCAATTATCTGAAGAGCTTGACCTTCCTGCCTCAGTGGAAATCCAGGCTGAGTCGAGCCAAACCGGGTTTGTAATCTTTTGCAGTAAAAAGCAAAAGCAATGTGACTATATGCTTATTATTCCTCCTTTTCCTATAACAAAAACTTTGGAAGCCAGTTATATAGAAATCTCACCACTGGTTGAAATTCTGGAAAGTCAGTTTATTATTGGGATAGTGTTGGTTCGTATGGGAAGTTTTGCCTTTGGGGTAAGTAAAGGGCGCAACCTGGTTACCAGTAAGGTTGGCAAAGGCCTGATTCATCGTCGCCATCGGAAGGGTGGCTCTTCTGCCAATCGGTTTGCCCGTCACCGCGAAAAGCAGATCGAGACGTTTTTTACCCGTGCTTGCGGATACCTGCGGCAATACCTTGAACCTCACGTGAAAGATATTGACTATATGGTTTATGGGGGAGCGCGTACGACCATCCTCCAATTTAAAAAACAATGCGCATTTACTGTAATGCTTGATCAACCTGAATTACCGTATCTTCTTGATATTAATGAGCCACGGCAAGCAGTTTTAGAAGAAGCTATTGCCAGAATTTGGTCAAGCAGGGTTTTTATCTGGTCTAACGAAAGTTAACCATTTTAACTCTTTGTATGAAAATCATCTGGCGTTCAGTATCAAGATGTAAAATGAAAGGGCGCGAAGAGCTTGCAGAAAAGTTGAGGCAAACTATCTGATAAACTATACTTGAAGTAAAATATGGCCTTAGATTTACATAAAGTAGCAAGCTCTCTTTTTGGTATGACGAACGATTTCGCAGCCTCACAGGAGACCCGTGCAGAAAATCTGGCC
Organism: uncultured Dehalococcoidaceae bacterium; assembly: GCA_964398255.1. GTDB lineage: Bacteria > Chloroflexota > Dehalococcoidia > Dehalococcoidales > CSSed11-197 > CSSed11-197. The sequence goes on along the minus strand of CAYNLZ010000002.1, from coordinate 12,715 downwards.
AATGCAATTAAAATCTTTGCTTCCGCTAACAATGCTAAATCTCTGAAAAATAAAGTTGAAGCAAGTAAAACCAGCTGGCTTGTAGCAGAAATAGTCAACGATTTTAATGGCAAACACAAGCCGGGCGCCCTGCCGGAAGAATTTGGAATACTTGCTACTGATGGTTCTCAAATCGATGTTGATCGTCATCGTGGTGCGCGCTGTTACCTGATAAATATTGGAACTGTGGCGTTAAAATACGGTAATAATCCTCGCGCTGAACTAAACAGCCATCCTTTACTTTTTTCAAAAGAAGAGGATTTAGCCGCTCGTCCGGATAATTATATTCCCGGGCGGGAAATGATGGTTGAAGGATCTTTACTTGGCATAAGGCGAACTGTGGAAGAATTTAAATATCTTGCAGAGTTGTGTGCTGGCATCCCGAAAAAAGATAAAGCTTTGGCACTGGTTGATGGCTCTTTGATAATGTGGGGGCTTTTATCAAAAGAGTACCCAGACTATATTGTAGATGCGGTTCTGGAAAACGGCATTTTGCAACAGATGGAAAGTATCTGGCAGCTGAATTCGGAGCGCCAGGTGGCACTTGCAAGCTATATCAGTTTTAGCCGCAGTACTGATGTGGTTAACGCATTGAGAGTACTCGTTTGCCCTCATGAGAAGGCAGATTGTGATAAATATTGTACAGGTGTTTCTACTGAAGAAAGGCCTTGTGCATGCTTTGATGGAATACGGGATAGAGATATTTTCTGGCAAAGTCTGGATTGTGATGAACGCTCCGATGTTTTTGCCAGCCGTTCCAGGATTAACTGTACGCGGTATGGAAGGCATAGAGTTCACTTTTATTATATTAAAACATTTGATGAAATAGCGCGGGTTGAAGTGCCGGAGTGGGTTGCCAATGATGCCGAGCTCTTAAGCCTATCTCATTCTTTAGTGATTAACCAGTGCTATAAAGGGCAGGGATACCCGGTTGCTCTTTCAGAAGCTCATGAGCAAGCCGTTGTCACTGGAGCTGACCGCGAAAATTTTTACCACTTGATGGATGAATATATGGCTGGTAAGAAATTGTCGGTGACTATTTCTGCAAAAAGCCTCAGCAAAAAGACGCGGTGGGTTTGACCGGAGATAAATGTTAAAAACTTATGCGGAGGTGAGAATTGGAAGGGGTTAATGAGCGTTTAGGTGAAGTAATTGAAGCAAGTACTGGGGGTTTTAGCGCTCAGTGCTATAAGCTATACGAACTTCCTGCACTGGGGGAACTGGTAAAATGTCACTACGACGAAACTGAAATATTGGCTGTTACCTGCGGTGGATCAACGAACAGTTTTGAACCTGGGCGTCGGCCGATTGCAAGAGGTCATGATGAAACGAGTGAAGATAGCCTCTACCAAAACAACCCACAGCTGAATCAGCTGCTAAGAAGTGAATTTGGTACTGTAGTGGTGGGTTTCAGGCAGGAAGGTAAGTATTATCATTATCTCCCTTCTTTTCCAGTGCGCCTCCACAGCTTCGTGTATCGGTGCAGCGATGAAGAAATTATTGCTTTTGGCGAGTCACTGGAGTTTCTGATTCTTTTAGAAGGTGCCCAGTGTGAAGTTCCAGTGGAGGAATTAATAGCCGCTTGCATAAGGAGGATGAGCGTATCTAACGGCCCAGATTCCGGTTTTAGCGTCCGTGCAGGCAAAAAGCTTACGGAGATGTATAGTGGAGATTACCAACGTTTAAGAGCGATTCTGGCGAGGTTGAGATAATGAATTCACAAGCACAAAAAAAACTGGGTATTGTAATAGCAGGCTCGTTGAACCAGGGTATTCAAGCCCGTCTTGATAACAATGTAAGCGTAGAAGAAGTCACAGTTGGTAACCTGGTTACTATCCAGGGGAAATCACGGCGTTTTTTTGGCATGATAAACGATATTTCACTTGAGGTAACGGACGCCGGGATTTTGCAATCTTCTTCTGCTGCTGAAGACTCTTTCATTTCAGAAATTCTTTCTGGCACTGCTACTTACGGTGCCATGCAGGTTGCTCCTTATCTCACTCTGGGAGTTGATAACAGCTTGACGGATGGTCCGCAGCCGGTTAAATCCATCCCCAGTCACTTTTCGCCAGTACTGCTGGCAAATGAAGCCGATATTGAGCTTGTGTTTGGCAGAGAAAGTAAAGAAAATTTTTCTATCGGCAACCCGCTTGATATGGAAGTAAAGCTTTGCCTGGATTTACCTGAGTTTGTGCGGCGTTCGAACGGTGTTTTTGGCAAAAGTGGTACCGGCAAAACATTCCTGACCCGTTTGCTGTTGGTTGGAATTTTACAATCCGGTGCGGCGGTAAACCTTGTTTTTGACATGCATAATGAGTATGGCTGGAAGGGCACCCGGGAGAAGGCGAGCCCGGTAAAGGGGTTGAAGCAACTTTTCCCTTCATTGGTTTCTGTGTTTACTCTGGATGAAAAGAATTCAATCGACAGGGGGGTGAGCACAGATTTTGTAGTTAACATCGGCTACGACGAAATAAAACCAGAAGATATTAGCTTGCTTCGCCAGACACTCAATCTAACAGATCAGGCGGTTTCTGCAACTTATCAATTACAAAAGCGTTACGGCAACCGGTGGATCGAAGAGGCAATGAAGTTGGAGGACAATGAAGAAAGCGCTGAAATTTTAAACAGTCTGAATATCCATGATGCCACTTTTGGCAATTTGAAACGCGGGTTGCGAAATATATGTAATTTACCTTTTGTAAAACCTCAGGTAAAGGAACGCGCTGTTGAAAAAGTATTGGAGTATCTGGAGAATGGAAAACATGTCGTGCTGGAATTTGGCCGTTTTAGAGATATTACCACCTATATTTTGATAGCAAATCTATTAACCCGGCGTATTTACGAACGCTATCAGGCAAAAACCGAACGGGCTATGGCAAATGATAGTGCCCCACCCAGGCCGCTTGTCATAACTATAGAAGAAGCTCATAAGTTTTTAAACCCAGGAGTTGCCAGCCAGACAATTTTTGGTACCATTGCCAGAGAAATGAGAAAATATAACGCTACTCTTCTTGTTATTGACCAGCGTCCGAGCGGCATAGACGAAGAAGTTATGAGCCAGCTGGGAACCAAAATAACTGGCTTATTGGATAGTGAGAGGGATATCGATGCTGTGCTGGCCGGAATGTCGGGGAAAAGCGCTCTAAAATCGGTGCTTTCAAAATTGTCTTCACGCCAACAGGCATTGATATTTGGACATGCGGTTCCCATGCCGGTTGCCTTCCGTCCAAGGGATTACGGAACACCAGAATCTTATAAGGAATTAGGTTCTTTAAGAAATGATGTTGATGATGATGGCCTGGAAGACCTCTGGTAAAATTCGCCTTCAACAGAAAGGATAAATTTGTGACAAGAAAAAAAATTGGGCTGGCATTGGGTGGTGGTTCTGCAAGAGGGCTTGCGCACATTGGAGTGCTTAAAGCGCTGGAAAAAAATAATATAAAAGTAGACTATATTGCCGGAACCAGTGCTGGCGCTGTTGCCGGAGCTGCTTATGCCTGGGGAACCAGCCCGGATGCATTAAAAGATATGGCAATAAGTATGAAGGCGCGAGATTGGGCAAGCCTTGTTGATGTTGGCATACCTCACGACGGTGGTTTTGTTGCAGGAAATCGTGTAATGAGTTTGCTGAAAGTGATAATCGGAGACACCGATTTTATAGATTTAAAAATACCATTTGTCTGCGTTGCTTGTGACCTGTGGACGGGTGAAGAGGTTGTTATCGGCTCAGGCCCTGTGTTGGAAGGTGTTCGTGCCAGCATTTCCATACCACTGATTTTTTCAGCTGTTGAACGTGATGGCCGCTACCTTGTAGACGGTGGTTTAATTAATCAGGTACCAGTGAATGTAGTCCGGAAGATGGGGGCAGATATAGTCGTAGCAGTAAACGTATATTCCACAGTTTCCGATCGTCCACAGAAACCGTCGATAAAAGCAAAAAAGCCTGGAGTTTTTGATGTAATTACGCAGGTTATAGATATTGCTAATATGAAGACCGTCCTGGAAAGCCTTGAAGGAGCAGATGTAATTATTAATCCTGATACAAGGGGTGTTACTTCAGCTGACTTCCGTAAGGCAAAAGAACTCATACTTCAAGGGGAGCTGGCTGGTGAAATGGCTATACCGGAAATAGATTTAGCCCTCATGTCCTAGCCTTGCCTGGTTCAAATTGCCCGACAGGGCAATTTTTGGCTATAATACAAGGTCTTGGGGCTGTAGCTCAGTTGGGAGAGCGCCTCCTTTGCAAGGAGGAAGTCAGGGGTTCGAGTCCCCTCAGCTCCACTTTTTTATATCCGTTTTCTCACTTTAATAGCAGTGGTAGCTATCAAATTAGCGAAAACACCATCCAGATGAACAGCAACCTCAGATATACGAGTGCACAATATTGTCAGACGCGTGCTTTTTTACCACACTCTTGAATCATTTCACTGATTACCTGGGGATGTGACGGTCTTCACTTTCAAGAGAGTTTGTCAATATGAAACCCAATGGTATCATAAACTATCATCGGGTTGACATAACAATTAACGATAATATCCAACTTGAAGAGTTTATTGAATAGTAAAGTTATTTTTCCGGGTAACGCCGAGGCGAAGCTGTAAGGCTATTTACGATTGTATGTCTCTTACAATCTCACTTGCTTTTAAGGCAACTTTTAACGTATTTAAGCCTTCAATGCCATCAACCAGTGGCTGGGTGCCATTTTGAACACATGAAATAAAATGGGCAATCTCAGTTTTTAGAGGCTCAGCTTTTTCGATCTTTATATGGCTTTCATCGCGTGAGTTATAAATAATTAATTCTTGCTTGATATAATCAAGGTAGGCGATGCCTTCGCTTCCGGTTGCAACGAGTGTACGCACTTTTTTAGGTGTAAACCAATTAACCTCAAGTGATGCGGCACTATCGCCAAAATCAAGCATTATAAGTGCATGGTCTTCCCGACTGGGATGTTTGAAGCGCCCTGCCTTGGAATATATATCAACTGGCCCTTTACCAAGCAGGAAGCGCGTAGCATCAATATCATGTGTGGCAGAGTCAATAATTATGCCAACGTCTCTTATGCGAGGTTGAAAGGGCCCTACACGCCGCGTAGAAATAAGCATTACTTTGCCCAGCACTCCTTTGTCTATCAACTCTTTTAACTTAAGCATTACCGGGTTGAAACGTTCGATATGCCCAACCATGAGTTTAACTTTGTTGGCGTTTGCAATTTTAATCATTTCTTCTGCTTCTTGAACTGATGAGGCAATGGGCTTTTCCACCAGACAGTGGGTTTTATGACGAAGAAATTCAACAGCGACTTGTTTATGGATACTGGTTGGTACGGCAATACTTGCAATATCAACCCGTCTCAAGAGCTTGCGATAATCATCATAATGGGGAACTGCGTATTCGTCTCCAATCTCCCTTGCGCGTTCGGCGTCAGTGTCGACAACACCGGCAATTTCGATTCCCAATTCCTTGTAAACTCGTACGTGGTGCTGACCCATTGCACCAAGACCAATAACTGCAGCATTAATCATTAAACATCCTTCCTAATCCTTTATACTTGAAGCCATATTGTTTAATTTCTTCCGGCTCCCAGAATGCCCGTATGTCTATTACAAGATCACCATTCATCAGACTCTTAACTTGAGTTAAGTCCAGAGTCTTATATTGTTCGTGAGCGGTTGAGAGAATAAGGCAATCAGCTCCCGTAATAGCCTGGCAGAGGTTAGCCTCAGTTTTAAAATTATAGAGAGTGTTCTCAAGATACGGGTCATGGACCGTTATATTTAAGCCTCTTTCTTCGAGCTTCTTTACAAGGCGAGGCGTGTGAGAGGTTTCAAAAGATTTTACCCCGGGCTTAAAGCTTAAACCCAGTATAGTAACATTTTGCACTTCATTCGGAACCATATCGGTAATGACCGTGAAGATATCTTCGTTTAGTTCGCGAGCAGTGCGTATTAATTTGGTGTCAAAACCGCGAGAAGCGGCATCGCTTATTGCGTAGTATGGATCCATTGGGATGCAATGGCCACCTACCAAGCCAGGTTGAAGAATGTGAGAAAAAGGTTGCGAGTTAGCAACGGTGATAAGCTCTTGCACGTCAATGCCATATAGTTGACATAATAATGCCATTTCATTAGCAAATGCGATGTTCACATCCCGGTAGGTATTCTCCATTACCTTTTCAAGTTCAGCTGCCACAATATTTTTCATACGTATAACGGAAGGTGCAAAAGTTTTATACACTTCAGAAAGTACAAGCGCACTCTTATCATCAATTGCACCGATAATTTTGGGGTAACTTTTCAGATCAGCAACTACTTGCGGTGATTGAGTACGTTCTGGTGAGTAGACGAGCCCGAAATCGATACCTGCTTCAAGTTTGATGTTTTTATAAGTAAATTCTCCAAGGATAGATTGGGTAGTCTCAGGCGGTACAGTACTCTGAAGAACCACAACTTTGCCAGTGTCCATGTAGGAATTCATGCGTTCAGCAACCTTGTGAATAGCAGAAATATCTGGCTTCTGATCTTCAATCAAAGTAGGAACTGCAATTATAATTATATCAGACTTGCGGATAACTGCGTAATCAGTACTTGCGCAGAGCTTTCCGGAAGACACCGTTTTTTGTATAAGCTCAGTTAATCCCTGCTCGTCAGGATAGGGAGAAGTTGCATTGTTTACAGCGTCTACTACGCGTGGATTTATATCTATGCCATTGACGGTAAAGCCAGCGTCAGCCAGTGTAGCGGCAAGTGGTAATCCAACTCTGCCAAGCCCAATAAATGCTATTTTCAAGTCTCGATTGGCAACAACAGCTTTAATTTGTGGTTCATCATGCAGATAAATCATTGCACTTTCCTGGATATTATTGCCGCTGGGTTCCCGGCAACTGTCACCCCTGCAGGCACATCCCTTGTGACAACTGCGCCAGAACCAACTATGGCATTCTCGCCTATTACGATACCAGGGAGTATTACGGCATTGGCACCAATGCGCGCGCCCTTCTTTATAACAGGGCCTTTCAGAGTGGCGCCAGCTTGCATATATTTATCATTTGTAGTTACCGACCACGGACCCATAAAAACATCATCTTCAATCGTTGTGTGGGCAGTGACATAAGCTCCGGTCTGCAGGCTTACTGAGTTACCAACAGAAGCATTGCCATCGATCACGACACTGGTACCAACCAGTACATTATTGCCCAAAATGGTGTTTTCCCGTATCAATATATTATGGCCGGTTTTAAAATTATCTCCAATAGTTACGCCAGAATATATTATGGCGCCGGAACGAATTGAGGCATTTATACCAATCAGGAGTTTACCTTCATTCTTGCTACCGAGCCGAACCCCAGGCTGGATAACGGCGTCTTTACCTATAATAACTTTCCCGGTTTTTAAAATATCAGGCACGTTTTAAAACTCCTGCAATAGTGTTCAGGTCCTCCTCAGAGAGCGAAGGATGGACTGGCAGGCTCAGCACCTCGCGAGCTGCCTGCTCGGCATTGGGGCAATGGTCTATATATCCAAGGTCTTTAAACAGGGGTTGCTGAGGTATTGGTATTGGATAGTGGACTCCACAGCCTATTCCATTCTCTTCAAGATATTTTTTTAGCTCATCTCGGCTCATCTTGAAAGAATTGGTGACACGTATAGTGTATTGATGAAATACATGCTTATTATCTGCCAGGATTTGTGGAGGCTGGAGGTCTTCTATATCCTTGATGACCTTTGTTAGAAAATGAGCATTTTTAATTCTTGCCTCGTTAAAAGTGTCAAGATGTTTTAGCTGACTGATACCGATAACTGCCGCAATTTCAGTCATGCGAGCGTTATACCCCAATATTGTATGGCGGTATCGTTCAGCTTGACCGTGACTTCTAAGCAGGCAGCACTTATTGGCAATTTCTTCATCGTCGGTAGTTATCATGCCGCCCTCACCAGTCGTCATGTTCTTGGTGGGATAAAAAGAAAAGCATCCGATACCGAACGAGCCGGCTAATTGGTGTTTCCAGTGGGCGCCATGTGCCTGGCAGGCATCTTCTATCAAAACAAGATTGTGGCGCCGGCATATTTCTTTAAGGTTTTCAATATCACATACTTGCCCATACAAGTGCACCGGGATGATTGCTTTGGTACGCGGGGTGATTTTAGAGACTATATAATTTGGGTTTATATTAAAAGAAACAGGGTCAATATCGGCAAACACCGGGCGTGCGCCACACTGAAGCACTGCCGTGGCGGATGCTATAAAACTAAAAGGTGAGGTTATAACTTCATCGCCCTCGCCAACCCCTGCAGCAAGCAGCGCTAACTGAAGGGCGTTGGTTCCACTTGTTGTAGCAACTGCATATTTTGAGCCAATATAACGTGCGAAAGCTTGCTCAAATTCTTCTACGCATTTGCCTTGAGCAAGGAAGCTGGAATCTATCACCTTCCTTATTGATGATATTACGTCCTCAGAAATAACTGGCTTTGCAATTGGAATCATCTACCGGACACTCCTTCATTGTATGCATCAAATTTATCTATTGTAGCCTGCAACCCCTGGCGCAGGTCATATAGAGCATTGTAGCCAAATTCATTTTGAGCTTGAGTAATATCTGCCAATGAATGGGCAACATCTCCCGCCCGGGTCTCAGAATAAACTGGAGTGATGCTTGCTTTGCCTGCCATTTGGATGATAGTGTTTGCCAATTCATTAAGGCTGATGCGAGTTCCGGTGCCGATGTTGAAAGCTCCAGTAGCACTGCTGGTCGCAGCCAAAATGTTCGCATTAACCACATCTTTTACAAAAGTGAAGTCTCTGGTTTGGTTGCCGTCTCCAAATATCTCGGGAGGCTTGCCATTTTTTATAGCGGTAATAAATCTGGGTATTACTGCCGAATAAGCAGAGTCAGCTGCCTGGCGTGGTCCATAAACATTAAAATAACGCAGACTGGCAGTCGGCAGGCCGTAACTTGCGGTAAAAGCAGTGCAATAATACTCACCGGCTATTTTAGAAGCAGCATAGGGGGACAGAGGGCAAGGTGGCATAGTTTCTACCTTGGGCAGAGTTGGTGTATCGCCGTATACTGAAGACGAAGAGGCGTATACTACTTTTTTTACGCCAGCGTCCCTGGCTGCAATAAGTACGTTAAGAGTACCATTAATGTTGGCATGGTTGGTGGCGATAGGATCACTGACACTGCGCGGCACACTTGGGAGAGCCGCTTGATGAAAAACATAAACCACTTCCTGACAGGCTGTTCTCAATGATTTGAGATCGTTTATAGAAAAACACAAGAACTTAAGATCAGGATTGGTTGAAAAAGCTTTTAAGTTATCCATACTTCCGGTGGAAAGGTCATCTACCACAATAACATGGTAGCCTTTGTTAAGTAGCTCTTCAGTTAAATTGGAACCGATAAAGCCGGCGCCACCAGTCACCAGCACTTTTTCCTTTTTCATACTGTACTCTTTTGTTTTCAAGTTACCGTTACAGATTTGGCAAGATTTCGTGGTTGATCTGGTTCAAGGTTGCGTACCAGGGCCGAATGGTAAGCGAAAAGTTGAAGCGGTATTATGCCTGTCAAAGGGTAAAACAATTCACTTACTTTAGGTATTTCAATATAGAAATCAAAAAGTTTATCAGGTTTGTCAGAAATGCCGATTATATAAGCCCCGCGTGCTTTCACTTCGGAAATGTTGATTAACATATCGGCTCGTGTATCATCACAGGGGGTAATCGCTATCACTGGTGTTCCTTGTTCGATCATAGCGATGGTGCCATGTTTCAATTCACCTGCAGGCATCCCTTCAGCATAAACGCAGGCAGTCTCCTTGAGCTTGAGAGCACCTTCAGATGCAAGGGCAAAATTTATTCCTC
>CAYNLZ010000002.1:0-2715 GCA_964398255.1 uncultured Dehalococcoidaceae bacterium | reverse complement strand
GCGTCTCCGAAATAGCGAAATTCAGATGAGATAATAACATCACTAAAGCGTTTTGCGATCTTAGAAAACATATAGCGCCCAATAATTGCAGCATGCCGCGAACTCCCACACGCAGTAAATACAATAGACTTGCTGTTTTTTATGAGGGTAGCTGCTTGCTTGAATAATTTTTCGTCTTGCATTAAAGCTGAAATGATTGACTCAGGCTGGTCAAATATCTCTTTAAGCATAAAGTGATCAAACCCGCTTTTTTCTTTGACCGCCAAAACCGCGTTTACCGTGACTGATTGACGTGAAACCTTTTTGCCTGAATCCGAAACCAGCTTTATTCTGCCCGGTGTAACCACTGCCGTTTCGCCATCTTTCATGTAAATGACTTCACGAGTGAAGGGGAGGAAGGCCTGAAAATCACAGGAGACAAAATTTTCTCCCTTTCCTAAACCTGCTACTAAAGGTGCCCCATTGCACACAGCTACAATCTTTTGTGGTTCAACCGTGGAAATAACCGCCAGCGCGTAATTACCCTTGAGTTCTTTAACCGCACGGGAAACTGCTTGCTCCAGGAGAACACCGGGTTCCAGGAACTCCTCAATCAGATGGACTATGACTTCTGTGTCTGTTTCTGAAATAAAATGGTGTTTTGAATAAAGTTTCCTTTTGAGCTTGATGTGGTTTTCGATAACGCCGTTATGGGCAACCGCGATATACTTGAGACAATCAAGATGAGGATGAGCGTTTTGAGCAGTAACATTTCCATGAGTAGCCCAGCGAACATGCCCAATGCCGACGGTGCCAGGCAAACGACTAAAGCAACAGGTTTGCTCAACTTCTTCAAGCTTGCCCGTACCTTTTTTCAAGTGAAGATCCCCATCACAGATAGTTGCCACTCCGGCAGAATCATAGCCCAGGTATTCTAACCTGGAAAGGCCATCTAACAGGACTTCTGCCGCCTGACGTTTACCAGTGTAGGCAATAATTCCACACATACGCTACATCCTTTTAAAATACTCTAAATTCTTAATCAAGAGTAATGTTGTCAAAATTCAGACTATGATTAAAAATGTGCTATCTTTTCTTATTAAAACAAGTTATGCTCATCTTGTTTCCTGGTAATGTTCAACCATCTACTATCTATTGGTAATTATCAATATATTTCCAAATGATATGACCTATACTGTTAAAATAAACCTGTGAATCAAGTACCGATATGATGAAGCGCTATTAATGAATAACGCATTACTGCCTGTGGCTCTGTTCTCAGGGCTATTGTAGCACACCGGTGTGACAATTAACACTGATTTTTCTGTCCTCCTGCACTTTCAATTGTGTGCCATGCAGAAAAACACTGTCTGTGTATGAACGCTCGGTACAAGCTGTGCTATAATTTGTGGTGATACCTCGCATGCAAAAAACAACTGAATTGTCAGACATCATCATCATTGGAGCCGGACCGGTCGGGAGTTATACTGCCAGAGTGCTAGCTGGGAAGGGCTACAATGTAACAGTACTGGAGAAGAGGTCTTCTCTTGGTGAACCTGTTTGCTGTGCCGGCATAATCAGCCCCGATTGTTTTGATCAACTTGATGTTAATATTCCACTGGCAAACAGCTTCTGCGGAGCTCAGGTATACTCTCCTCTCGGGCAGGTTCTGGAACTACGACGGCCTTCAGTGCAAGCGGTTGTAATTGACCGTGGGCTCCTTGATTCGGCGATGGCAGAAAGCGCAAGCAGGTCCGGAGCCACTTTCAAATTTGGCGTCAATGTAAAACGAATTGATATTGACGACTGCGGCGCCACTGTTCACACTGAAAATAATGCAGTTGTTTACCACGGCCAGGTTGTGATAATTGCGACGGGGTTTAATCCATTGTTTACCACAAGCTTGAACCTGGGTAGCCCAGACAGATTTGCGGTTGGTGTTCAGGCACGGGTTAATCTTGCTAGTTCTCAGCCTCTATCAATATTTACCAGCTACGATTTTACCCCTGGTTTTTTCAGCTGGGTTGTGCCGATTGAAAACGGCACTGCTTTGGCTGGCTTACTGTCTCGTAAAAATGCAGCCCGCAACTTCAAGACATTTATAAAGCACTTGAAGGATTCAGGTACGATTGCTGCTGCTGAACAGCCTTGTTATCGCGGTGTGAACCTCAGCCTTCTTGGTAGAACATATGGACAACGAATGATAGTTATTGGTGATGCCGCCGGGCAGGTAAAACCCGTAACTGGCGGAGGGATTTTATATGGAATAAAAGGGGCTGGCTGCGCAATTGATACTGTGGAGCAGGCTTTTGAACAAGGCAAGTTCAACGCCGGTAGCCTTTCAGGATACAAGCGCAAATTGAAAAAGGTGCTTGGTCGTGATATACGCCTTGGCCAACTGGCACGAAAGGCCTATGAAAAACTTGATGAATGCCGAATAGAAAGTGCTTTCAGCGCCGCTGTTAAGACCGGTATCGTCGATAAGCTATCCAATGATGAACAGTTGAAATTTGATGACCATGGGGCGGTAATGTTAAGACTTATGAAGACGCCGGCTTTTTATAAGATGTTCGGGTCAATCCTGATGCCGCCAAGAAAGAACGATTATGATTTATAGAAAGGGATATATTTAATGACTTCAATGGAAGAACCTAAACCTGATTTGGCAGAAGCCGCGAATAAATATTTATTAAGCCTCGATGCTTCTCATTCAAATGAAGCTAGCCTCGTTATTAA
>CAYNLZ010000001.1:0-43800 GCA_964398255.1 uncultured Dehalococcoidaceae bacterium | reverse complement strand
CCGCTTGACCTGTTTCAGGCCTGGTATTAGCCTTTGGACAAAAAAACTTATATTCAGTTGTTAATGTGCCAGAACATAATAAAACGCCCTGGCAGCCTGCCACCAGGACGTTACCTGGCTTAATGCCGCTAATCCTATACTATGTTCCTGCTCCTGACATCTTTCCTCACTTCTCTCGTCACGAGAGCAAAGAAAATAATATCACACGGTGACGGCAGATGTCAACTTCAAAAAAAATACGGTTTTTATTCGTATACCGGGTGCGAAATATCCCCGCAAACCTCCCAAAAGCCTGAATTTTTATCTCATAAATTCTTTCCCTGCTCAGAGGTTCTTTATGGTATACTTTTTACAATGTTTCTTTACTGAGGCCCGGATTATGTGGAATTGGTTCATGCACAATGGAATATGGATTCTCAGTGTCGCGTCACTAATGTTATCGCTGGTCCTTGTTGGCCGCAACTTCATGCGGACGCGCTTGATAGGTAGCAGGAGCCAAAAAACCACCCAGCGCCTTGAAAAAATTCTGCCCGTCGTATTTTGGTCGCTATGCGCTTTGCTACTTACGGTAATTGCTACTGCGATTGCCGCTATTTTGGCATCCGAAGAGGGCGCCAGCGCAATCATTACATCGGAAAGTATTCAATTATGGTTGCTTGAACACGGGATGCCTATACTCCTTATTATTGTACTTTCATTTCTGATATACCGCATTTTTGCATTGGCAATTCCAAATCTGGTTGAGCGATATCTGCAAATGAAGGGCAAAGGCCGGCATTCCAAATTTTGGTACCAGAATCGCGCACAAACACTCAGCAACATCCTCACAACTACCACCGGCGTGATTATTATCATAATCGTTGTATTCTTGCTATTGGACAAATTGAATATTAATATAACTCCTTTCCTCGCCAGTGCAGGAGTAGCTGGCATCGCTGTGGGCCTTGGTGCTCAAAGTTTGATCAAGGATTTTCTAAGCGGCATGTTTATCTTTCTTGAAGATCATTATAATAAGGGCGATGTGGTCGAGATAGCAGGGCGCATGGGTAAAGTTGAGGAAATTAACCTCAGACGCACCGTGCTTAGAGACCTGGACGGTATCGTATACTCAATTCCGAACGGGGAGATAACCGTTGCTTGTAACTACACCAGGGATTGGGCAAGGGTCAAGCTTGATGTACCAGTACCTTATTACTCCGACCTGGACCTGGTTATCGATGTATTAAACAGGGTGGGTAAAGAACTGGCAGAGGATAAAGATTATTCTCCCAGAATTCACACCCCTCCTCAAGTGCTCAGGGTTCAGAGCTTCAACAAGTATTCTATTGATGTAAGAATGTTAGGTGACGTCAAGCCAAATGAACAATGGGCAATAACCGGAGAGCTCCGGCGAAGGGTAAAAAAAGCCCTTAATGCCGAAGGCATTGATCTCGCTATTCCGCATGTTAAAATGCACTTTGACAATAAAGAAACAATTAATCACGACTCTATCTCTTGCCCTGGTTGTCAGATACAATCCCCAGTGGCAAGTAAATTTTGCAGCAATTGCGGCAAGGAACTTGGGGGTGGCCAAACCACCGAATAACCAGTTTTCGCCTTGCTCAATTCCTGCTATGAATGTATAATCCAACTTCAAGAAAGGAGTGACACAATGCCATCTTACGTTTTTTTCCAAGGGAATACTGTCCCGCTAGAGGAAGCCAAAATCGGGGTAATGACCCACGCCCTTCATTACGGAACCGCTGTATTTGAAGGCATACGCGGCAACTGGAACGAAGAGGCAGGACAGATATACTTATTCAGGCTGGAAGAGCATTACAAGCGCCTGTTGAGCGGTGCCAGGATACTCAAAATGAAACCCGATTATCTTCCTGAAGAGTTATGTAATATAACTATTGAGCTGGCAAGAAAATGTCAGTTTAAAGAAGATATATATATAAGACCGCTGGCATATAAAAGCACACAGGCATTGGGTGTTCGCTTGCACAACCTGGAAGACGAACTTCTTATAATAATTATACCGTGGGGAGCGTACCTTGATGTCGAAAGTGCCCACCTGGGCGTATCCTCCTGGCAGCGCTCAGCAGATAATGCATTGCCCCCTTCAGTCAAACTTGCAGGGGCATATATCAATAACGCATTTGCAAAAACCCAGGCCATTGAAAACGGCTTCGACGAAGCAATAATGCTTACTCCTGGCGGACACGTAGCAGAAGGTAGTGGAGAAAACATATTTATTGTTATAGATGGAAAGCTGGTAACGCCTCCCATCTATGAAAACGTCCTCCCTGGAATTACCAGAGATTCAATCATAACTCTTGCCCGCGAAGAACTTGGTGTTGAAACGATTGAGCGCACTATAGACCGTATTGAGTTATATAATGCTGAAGAGTGCTTTTTAACTGGCACGGCGGCACATCTGACACCGGTGTCAAAAATAGATAATTACGAAATCGGTTCAGCTAATGTCGGGCCATTAACCGAACAGTTAAAAAATCTTTATTTTGATGTAATCAGGGGAAAGCACAAGAGCTACATGCATTGGTGTACCCCGGTTTATTAATTGCAAAAATTGGTTTTAGACTAACGAAAAGTTGGGTTAGGACACTAACAACCGGATACCGGCAGGTTCTTAATCCGAATTAATGCTTTTCAGAAGGCAAAGAACTTTGGAGGCTTCCTCCAAAACCGTAGTCAGGCTGAATGCTTCTTCTAAAAGCGGCCCAATTGCAAAACTGCCATGGCCATACAGCATGACGACTTTCCGCTCTTTAAGCTCCAGTGCAATGATTTCGTCCAGCTCGCCCGGTTTGAGGCTCCGCCCCCAACCAAGAACTGGTACCTTCCCAATCACATCGTACCACTCATCCCTGGGAACTATTTCTTTTTCAGCTAGAGAAAGAGCAGTTGCATAGGGCGGATGAGCGTGCACAATCGCCTGAGCGTTAGTAGCCTGGTATATGGCCCTGTGCACCGCCAATTCTGACGACGCCAGCGGAGTGTTGCGGTCATTCTTGTTGATGCCAGTCTCAATAAGGTCTTGTTCAGTAAGATTGCCAAGCATCGAGCCGCGGCGAGTAATGTACACTCGCTCGCCAAAACGAACGGACATATTACCAGAATGTGAAGTAACAAGCCTTCTTGTACTAAGCTCTCGGCCTATGGTTTGGAACTGGTCGAACAGCATATAAACCCCTCCCCCAGAGCTATTTCCACAATCAGTTTATACTGAGTTTGATAAAAAAGGCAAATTGTATATTGCTTGTGTCAAAACAGTTCATATATAATGTGAAACACCAGCCCGGTTAAACCTCTTGGTATCGGTAATTGGTATCACATTAAATTATGGAGGTTCTCAACTATGGAAGAAATTGTTTCTGTCATCCCATTGGTTTATCGGCCCAAATCTTTCGGTAGAAGGGACTCATTTACAATCATTTGCACCAACGAGAGAACAGTATTTGCCAATTTCACCGGAAAAATGATGAAGGAAGCGGTTAATGAAGCGCGCGCCCAAGCTAAAGAAGAAGGAAAGGGTTTCTTCGGCCAGTGGGGCGCACAATTAACTTCAACATCAAACTATCATCAAAGATACTGGGAAATGAAACCGGACGAAATTCTTGCTCAAACCGAAAGTAATTTTGACCTGCCTCACAATCAACTTGTTAAGCTGAAGGTAAAAAAGAAAGTTTCACATGATGAAGACGATTTTCAGGTAAGAACTGAAATGCAATATGAAACTGCCAATTCGAAATACAAGTTTATGATTGATTCCTACTCCAAAGATTCCGTAGAAACCCTTAAGCAGATTTATGGAGAAAAGGTAAAGACCTAAGCTGGAGAAAACCTGCCTCTATCGGCTTGCCTGAGCGTGTGTTTTACACATTAATCCTGGCAGTCATAAGGTTCAGGCATAAATAACGATCTGGCAATTCGGTATATTCTGTTACTACACCAGCCAGATTTTCCGCTTTCCCATACCTGGCAGCATGCCCTTTATCTGCTGGACTCGTTGCAATTCTTATTCAAATCAGGCCGATTAAGGCGGCCGACAGAACAGGGATGCTATGAATGGCAACGGCGCGAAGCGTTGTGCTTCCAGCCAAATAACTATCAGCAAGTTCCATGATAATTGAATTTGCGATAATACTGCCGCTTTCTTTTTAGGGGAAAAAGTCTGTTTTCCCAGTTGTGTGTTCGGCGATAACTTGCCAGGTCTTCTGTTAAAGTCAGGTTGACCTGCATATGCCGACGGTGCACCAGATAACCGCTCTGAAGTCCAAGGTTATTTTATAAGGATTCCGCGCCCCATGATATTGTCGGGCCTGAAAGTGCTAAAGTTAGAGCAATTGTTGCGCCTGTCAAATCCAGTTGCTAC
Organism: uncultured Dehalococcoidaceae bacterium; assembly: GCA_964398255.1. Taxonomy (GTDB): domain Bacteria; phylum Chloroflexota; class Dehalococcoidia; order Dehalococcoidales; family CSSed11-197; genus CSSed11-197. The sequence goes on along the minus strand of CAYNLZ010000001.1, from coordinate 39,422 downwards.
AATTAACGCGCGACGGACGTCGTACACGCAAAACAGGAAGAACTTATTAACGGAGGGATAGATGGTACCCGACTATAACCCACAAGAAATAGAGCCTAAGTGGCAAAAAAAATGGGCCGATGACAAGCTCTACAACGTTACTGAAGATCCTTCCAAGCCTGAATGGTACGCACTGACGATGTTTCCGTACACATCTGGAGACCTCCATATCGGCCATTGGTATGCGATGGCACCTTCTGACGTCCATGCTCGTTTCAAGAGGATGCAAGGTTTTAATGTGCTTCACCCAATGGGTTTCGACGCATTCGGCCTGCCAGCAGAAAATGCGGCTATCAAACACGGAATTCATCCTTATGAATGGACAATGAAAAATGTTGAAAACATGCGCCGACAGTTGAAAACCATAGGCGCTGTGTACGATTGGGACCGTGAAGTAATCACCTGCCAGCCTGAATATTATAAATGGACACAATGGCTCTTCCTCAAACTCTATGAAGCAGGCTTGGCTTATCGCGCAAAAGCACCAGTTAACTGGTGTCCAAAATGCCAGGTCGTACTGGCAAATGAACAGGTGGTTGAAGGAGGATGCTGGCGTTGCAGTACTCCTGTCACCAGACGGGCGCTCAGCCAATGGTTTTTCCGGATTACCAACTATGCAGACGAACTGATGACACACGAAGGATTAGACTGGCCGGAAAGAATTAAAACCATGCAAAAAAACTGGGTGGGAAGAAGTGAAGGAGCTGAAATATACTTCAAGACTGACTGGGAGGAAAGAACAGAAGAAAATATCAAAGTCTTTACTACTCGCCCTGATACAGTATACGGGATCACTTACATAGTGTTAGCTCCTGAGCATCCGCTTGTAGAGAAAATAACCACCCCAGACAGAGCCGATGCGGTAGCTGCTTACGTTGAAGCCGCTAAAAAAAGCACGGAAATTGAGCGCCTTTCTACAGAAAAAGAGAAGGACGGCGTCTTTACTGGTGCCTATGTTACAAATTATGTTAATGGCGAACGCATTCCAGTCTGGATTGGGGATTACGTTCTTTTGGGCTATGGAACTGGAATTGTAATGGGCGTGCCTGCTCATGACTATCGGGATTTTATGTTTGCCAAAAAATATGGCTTGCCTGTAAAAACCGTCATCACTCCTCCAGACTGGCAGGGTGAAGAACTGACGGAAGCATACGTTGATGAAGGGTTGATGATTAATTCGGGTATTTTCAATGGAACTCCATCAACCGAAGGCCGTGACAAAGTTGTTGAATACCTGGCTTCAAAAGGCTGGGGTAAATTTACCGTAAGTTATAAATTGCGCGACTGGTTGGTATCCCGACAACGTTACTGGGGAGCACCCATCCCTATGGTTTATTGCGAGGATTGCGGCATCGTCCCAGTACCTGAAGAAGAATTGCCAGTTGTCCTGCCTGCCGATATTGAATTTACAAGCAGTGGAGAATCACCGCTGAATCATCACGAAGGTTTCCTGGGGACCCAATGCCCTGTATGTAACAAACCTGCAACACGAGAGACTGATACAATGGACACTTTTATGTGTTCTTCATGGTATTTCCTCAGGTATACCAGTCCTGATTTCACCGATGGTGCCTTTGACGAAAACAAAATGAAATACTGGATGCCTGTGGACCTATACACCGGGGGCGCCGAACATGCTGTGATGCATCTGTTTTACTCCCGCTTTTTCATTAAAGCATTGCGAGACATTGGCCTTGTTCAATACGACGAGCCATTCACCAAACTATTTAACCAGGGCACGATTATTGTAGATCGTCAAAAAATGAGCAAGTCACTCGGAAATGTGATTAATCCAGACCATTACGTATCAACACTGGGAACAGATGTTGTGCGCGCTTATCTGATGTTCGTAGCTCCCTGGGAACAGGGAGGAGAATGGAATGACAGTGGCATATCAGGAATCAGCAGGTGGCTTAACCGTGTTTGGAATATGTCTCTGGACAAGTATCATCCGTGCGAAACAGCCAACACCGATGTTATTAAAGATTTCGAAAGGCATCTCCATCAAACGATACGCAAGGCTACTCATGACATTGATTCTATCCACTTTAATACCATGATCTCGGCCTTGATGGAGTTTACTAATTATCTTGGAAAAGCGAGGGAAACCTGCTCGGTTCCAAGGGAATACTGGGACGAAGCTATTAAAACACTTTTATTGATGATGGCACCATCCGTCCCTCATATTACCGAGGAGATTTGGCAAATAAAAGGGTATCCTTATTCAATCCATAATCAGCCATGGCCACAATTTGATGAAAAGAAAGCACGGGAAGAAGAAATTACTATAGTTATTCAAATCAACGGAAAAATGAAAGACAAAATAAAAGCTGCTGTCGGCACCCCTGAAGAAGAGGTGCTGGAAAAGGCAAGGACAACGAAAAAGATAGCTCCACATCTGGAAGGAAAAAAAATAGTTAACGCCATCTATGTCCCCGGCAGGATAGTAAATTTGGTGATAAAATGAAACTCGCAATAGTTGGCGCAGGTAACATGGCAAAAGCCATAATAAAAGCACTGCTGGACGGCGAGGTTACCATAGCGGCAAACATCACTGTCAGCGACATAAACGAAGAAGCTCTTGCAGAACTAAGTGCCACCTTTAACGTCAACACTGTGGCAAACAACCTGGCCGTAATCAGCTCCGCAGATACTGTAATACTGGCAATAAAACCTCAAAACCTTGATGATATCTCTCCAGAAATCTCGGACATGTTTACCCCCGAACAGCTTGTCATTTCAATCCTTGCAGGGACACCTATTAACCGGCTGGCTAACAAACTCAAGCATGACAAAATCATCCGGGCAATGCCCAACACTCCAGCCCAGATCGGACAAGGCATGACGGTCTGGACTGCCTCTAACCTGGTTTCCCCTGAACAAAAGCAACAGGCCGAAGAAATATTATCATCAATGGGTCATACCCTATTTGTAAATGATGAAAAGTATCTTGATATGGCAACTGCAATCAGCGGCAGTGGCCCGGCTTATTTCTTCTTGTTTATGGAATATTTAGTGAATTCGGCAATTAAGCTTGGCTTCGATACGGAAGCGGCGCGTGATTTGGTGCTTCAAACAGCACTCGGCTCGATACAATATGCTTTATCCTCAAAGATTAGTCTGGCAGAGTTAAGGCGCCAGGTCACTTCACCCGGCGGCACAACTGCTGAAGCAATCGCCTCTTTTAACAACAATAATATTGAAGAAATTATAAACGAAGCAGTGATAGCCGCGTACCAAAAAGCAATTGGAATGAGCACGAATTGAACTCATATATGATTGTGCTATAATAAAAATTGTATGAACTGGCTTGACGTTATATTGTTAATACTTTTAGGGCTTAGCACCTTCAATGGCCTGAGACGTGGGCTCGTCAAAACCGTGTTTTCTATTATCGGTGTCATAGTTGGAATAATACTTGCCAGCCGGTTTTACGATACCGTCAGTTCTTGGTTCGGCTTCGGCGATAGTGCAATATTTAATATATTTGCTTTTATCCTTATCGTAATTATTGCCATGGCTGCTGCTGCATTTCTGGCCAAACTGGTCAAAACAGCCGTCTCAGCAATTTTGCTGGGATGGGCAGATCGGGCTGGCGGCGCAATATTTGGACTTGTCGTCGGCGCGCTATTACTAGGCGCGCTGTTGTCCCTGCTCGTGAGGCTTTTTGAACCTGCCGTTATAGCTGATTCCGCTGTTGCCAGTTTCCTGGCAGGCAAATTCCCTTTTCTGATTGCCCTGCTACCATCAGGTTTTGACTCAGTCCGTGATTTTTTTACCTGGCTTCTTTTTTAGCTGGCTACTAGTCCAGCTTAGGTTCTTCTCCAGGATGAAGTGTTTTCCACTTTTCAATTAAAACATCCCGACTCTCTTCGTGGTCAGGATCAAGAACAACTGCTTCTACCGGGCAAATATCAACACATTGCGCAAAATCAAAACTGCCAACACATTCTGTACATTTGGCAGAGTCGATATCATATTGCGTTTCCCCTTCGCTGATAGCACTGTTGGGACATTCCATTTCACAAGCACCACAACTAATGCACTCATCAGTTATTTTGTATGCCATTCGGTTATTTTTCCTCCTTGAGTAATCGTCACTACTATAAATTCACGTTATTTATAAATTTTCCGGGTTATTATAGATTATTGCATTCTCTTGTTTTTTGCCTGACCGCTTTTTCTATGTGCGCGGGGACAAAATCACTAATATCTCCATTTAAATGTGCAACTTCTTTTAGTATTGAACTACTAAGAAACTGGAACTTGGGACTGGTCATCAGGCACACCATTTCAAGGTCCGGATCGAGCTGCCTGTTCATCATCGCCATTGAAAACTCAAATTCAAAATCACCACTGACTCTAAGCCCTCTAACCAAAACCTTTGCACCGCACGTACGAGCAAATTCAACGGTTAAACCAGAATACGGCTCAACACTGATATTGTCATACTCTTTAACGGCCTCCCGGGCAAGAGCCACTCTTTCTTCAAGCGAAAACAACAATTCTTTTCTAGGACAATCGAACACGCCGACAACAACTTTATCGAACAAGCTGGCAGAACGAACAGCGATATCGATATGTCCGTTCGTGACAGGATCAAATGTTCCTGGATAAAATGCAGTAACCATAACTAATTCTCCACCATAAAAAATGAGGCAGTACTATCCCCATGCTTAAGCTCTTTGAACATTTTCATGGAAGAATAAAACTGCCGTAACGGGCGACGAGACGAATGTGTAGAACACACAACAGTACTGCAGCCTACGAGAGGCGAATTTGCCAGCTGTTCCAGAATACTGTCTATCTCAGGACTAGGATAGGGTGGGTCCATCAGAATTAAATTGTACTCCTTATCCATCAAACCTATTGCCCGGCTAACATCCAGACAATACACTTTGGCTTGGTCACAAAAACCCAGACTGACCAAATTTTCCTTGATTATAGCACAACATCGCTTGTCGCGGTCAACAAAATCAACCCACCCCGCTCCACGACTCAATGCCTCAAGCCCAAGAGAGCCAGAGCCAGAAAACAAATCAAGCACAACATCGCTTGAAGCTCCCAAGCTATCAAGCGCGGAAAATATAGCCCCCCTGACCAATTCTGTTGCCGGGCGCGTTGGTGTTCCTTTGGGCATTTTGATCCGATGCCCTTTCACTTCTCCACTAATAATTCTCATAATTGTAATTATAGAGGATTGGGACTATCTCCCGAAATCATCTTCTTTTGTTTCATCACAAAACTGGCTTCTTGTTTATTATTTTTTCTTCTTTTATCCTGGTTCTGTATAATACAACCAGCCAGATTGAAAACCTCGGTTGCAAGTGTCAAACATGGCAAACACCTGTTTTCTGGTTCTTATCGATTATTTTGGCTAGCGATTTACAGGAAGAGAGGAGAGCATGACTAACAATAATCCGATTATAAAGGCTGAGGATGTTACCATCTCCAAGGCATTAGATCTTTCCAAAGGAGAGATTATCAGCCTGGTGGGCGGAGGGGGTAAAAGCACCCTGATGAAGACACTGGCACTTGAATTGGCTGATTCAGGGTACAAAGTCATTATAACCACAACCACTCATATACTCCGTGACCAGGGAGCTGGTTACTTTATTTTGGGAAAAGACAAAAAAAGCATTTACGCGGAAATACAAAAGGCAATCATCTCCAACAACATAATCACAGCTGTTTGTCGCCAGGAGCCGACCGGGAAACTTGTTGGCCCGGACCCTGATATAATACCAGGGTTTCTTGAGTTTGCTGATTTTGTTATTGTCGAAGCCGACGGAGCCCAACGCAAACCGCTTAAGGCTCCCAATCAAACCGAACCGGTAATCGTGCCGGAGACAAGTATTGTTATAGCTGTTGCTGGAATTGATGGTGTTGGCAAGGTATTCAAAGATATCGTATTCAGGCATGAAATTGCCAGCAAACTCACTGGTTTATCACCAGAGGACGTTGTTACTCCAGGTGCAGTGGCAACATTGATGGCGCACCCCGAAGGCATTACACGAACGAGTCCACCACACGCACGAAGAGTTGCCTTTATAAACAAGGTTGACGATGAGGAAAAAATCGAACTGGCCAAAGAAATTGCAAGCTCTTCAAAAATACATCCTGTATTCAGCCGTGTTATAATAGGATGTCTTGGGGGAAGTCTTCCAAAAGTTCAGTTTATACAAATAAATCAAACAAGGTAGTTATATGGATATTGATATTTACACAGAAATAGCCAGGCTCAAATCTGAAGGCAAGGAAGTCGCACTGGTAACTCTTATCAGCGCGAGTGGCTCCACACCACGGGGAGAAGGAGCCAAAATGATGGTTATGGAAGACGGCTCCATCAAGGGGTCCATAGGCGGGGGAAGCATCGAAAATGAAGTAATACAAGCCGCCCGTGAAGTGATCCGCAAGGGAAAGCCGCAACGTTTCAAGTATGAATTGAAAAAAGCAGACGAAGGCGTCGGAATGATCTGCGGTGGAGATGTTGAGGTGTTTATCGAGCCTGTATTATGCTCACCTTCCCTGTTTATTTTTGGGGCTGGCCACATCGCCCACGCCCTCTCCCCAATGGCGCACCTGGTGGGATACCAGGTCACCGTCATTGATGACCGGCCAGGTTATGCCACGAAAGAACGTTTCCCGGATGCACGTAAAACCCTTGTCTCTGACTTTAAAAAATCATTTGATGAACTGCAGATTGACAAGGGAAGCTATATCGTGATTGTCACTTATGGCCATGAAAACGATGAAGTTGTACTTGAAGGAGCATTGAAGACACCGGCGCGCTACATTGGGATGATAGGCTCGGAGACAAAAAACCAGGCGGTGTATACAAGTCTTAAGTCGAAAGGCGTGACTGATGAGCAAATCTCCAAGGTTTACGCCCCTATCGGCACCCGCATCAATGCTCATACGCCCGAAGAAATAGCAGTAAGCATACTTGGTCAAATGATACAAGTAAGACGCTCTTCATAGCCACGCTTTTCAACTGGCTACCTCTTCTATAGCTGGTCGCACGAATGTAAATTACCAGCCCGGCTTAGTACCCAATACCTGGCTGGTAAGCTCTTGGTGTAATCATCCAATCGGCGTATCTGCATGTTGAGCTGCTCCCGATGATGATTAAGGAGTCTGCCGACAATCTGGTCCGGGGCAAATCCTCGAGATTAATAATTTGAACCGATTCGTCTTTTCCGCCGGCGCCGCTAACTACTCCGACCGGAGTTTTAGGGTTTCTTATGGACCCAAGCGCCCCACAAACATCCAGCACACGTTTATTACCTAATTTTCCAAGAGGATTATATAATACCAACACAAAATCAGCCGCCGCCGCTTGCTCAAGGCGCTCCAAAGCAGAAGGCCAGCTACCCGATTGGTCAGAAAGGCTGATGACCGCAAAATCATTCCCAATCGGCGCGCCTAAAATAGCTGCCGCATTACTGGACGTCGTTATCCCTGGGATAACCTCAACCGGGATTATTATCTCTTTCTCTTTAAGATAGTTTAAAAAAGTCGCCGCAATAGCGTATATCCCCGGATCTCCCGTAGAGATAATCGCCACAGAAAGCCCTTTCAGGCAGTACCCAACCGCAACTGATGAACGTTCAAGCGGACTCATTTCCTGACCGATTGCCTGTTTTTCTTTCAATAATCTACGTATTAATTCCAGGCTAAAATCATGACCGATAACTATCTGTGACTCGACAATTGCCCTTTCAGCCCGTGGAGTCAGATCGGCAGGATTTCCGCTTCCTATTCCAATCAAATATACTTTGCCGCTCATAATGCAGTAAGCATAATCTCTTTTTAGAATGGCGGTCAAGAGCAAAATTGGTGTGAATATGACAAGAATATCCTCCAAAACATGCGATTCAGCTTTGGAAAATTCGTTTTTCATTGACCGTATTGGCTCTTTATTCTATAATCATAACTGGGGAGTTGGCATCGTGGATGGTGTCTTGAAGTTAACGCATCAGCTAATGGCTGATACAGGAGTTGTAAATTGGTAAGTCGTTTTGACAAGTTTAGTGAACATGCCCGCAGAGTTCTTACCTTGGCACAGGAAGAAGCACAGCGGTTCAACCATAGCTATATCGGCACTGAGCATATTCTTCTCGGCCTTGTCAGGGAAGAGGAAGGTATTGCAGCCAAAGTGCTGACAAATATGAGGATCAGTCTGCCACGCATTCGTCAGGCAGTGGAATACACAATAAATGAAGAGGAAAAGCCAGCTACGAGCTCATCCGGCCTGACTGGAAGAGCAAAGAAAGTTATTGAACTGGCTATTGATGAAGCAAGGCAGATGAGCCACAGTTACATCGGTACTGAACACCTTCTTCTCGGTATTTTGAGGGAGGGTGGAGGAGTTGCCGCCAGGGTCCTGAAAAATTTGGAAGTAAATCAGGAAAGGGTACGCGCGGAAATTGCAAGAGTTCTATCATCGAGCAGTCAAAAAGGCAAACAGGGGCGCTCAAGCAAAACTCCAACCCTTGACCAGGTCAGCAGAGACCTAACATTAGCAGCCCGTGAAGGAAAACTGGATCCGGTTATCGGAAGAGATAAAGAAATTGAAAGAGTGATACAAATACTCAGCCGGCGGACCAAGAACAATCCCGCCCTGATCGGAGAACCGGGTGTCGGTAAAACAGCGATTGTAGAAGGGTTGGCTCACCGTATAATTGCCGGGGATGTGCCACCTACGCTTGAAGAAAAACGGATTGTTGCCCTTGATATGGCTTCCGTCGTTGCCGGAACCAAATACCGTGGCGAATTTGAAGAGAGGTTGAAAAAGATTCTCGATGAAATCAAAGCCGCTGGTGATTGTGTTCTGTTTATAGATGAGTTCCACACACTGGTTGGCGCCGGAGCAGCTGAAGGAGCTGTTGACGCAGCCAATATACTTAAACCCCCGCTGGCAAGAGGTGAATTGCAATGTATAGGAGCTACCACTCTTGATGATTATCGCAAATACGTTGAGCGCGATGCGGCACTGGAGAGGCGTTTCCAGCCAGTACTAGTAGAAGAACCTTCAACTGATGACTCTTTGGAGATCTTGCGAGGAATTAAATCTCGTTATGAAGAGCACCACCAGCTGGAGATTACCGACGAAGCTCTTAAAGCAGCTGTCAACCTTGCATCACGTTATATACCTGATCGCTACCTGCCAGACAAGGCTATCGATATTATTGACGAAGCCGCATCTCGCGTCAGGATACGCTATGGCACGCGTCCCAGCTCAATCAAAAAATTGAAGCAGGCTGAAGAACGTTATCGCAAAGATAAGGAAACAGCTCTTGCCAACCAGCAGTACGATGAAGCTGCTGAACTCAGACAGCAAGAGTTGCAAATTGGGAAGCAGATTCGCTCTGAAGAAGAAGAATGGCTTTCTAACACTGAAGTAATAAAGGCCAGCGTCACCGAAGAAGACGTTGCAGAAGTTGTCAGCATGTGGACTTCTATCCCTCTCGTCCAACTGGCAAACGACGAAACAAAACGTTTGCTGAACATGGAAGAGGTCCTGCACAAACGTATTATCGGCCAGGAAGAGGCAATTACAACAATATCCAAAGCTGTAAGGCGCGCTCGTGCAGGGATAAAGGATCCACGAAGGCCTATAGGTAACTTCCTGTTCCTTGGCCCCACTGGTGTAGGAAAAACAGAACTTGCTAAAGCTTTGGCGGAGTTTATGTTTGGGGACGAAGATTCCCTGATTCGGATTGACATGAGCGAATTTATGGAGAAATTTGCCGTCTCCCGCTTGGTTGGAGCCCCTCCCGGATATGTTGGGTATGAAGAAGGCGGACAGTTGACCGAAGCAGTACGCCGTAAATCTTATGCTTGTATACTTCTCGATGAAGTTGAGAAGGCGCACCCGGATGTCTTCAACATCTTATTGCAGATTTTTGATGACGGTCATCTTACTGATGCAAAAGGTCGCAAGGTCGATTTTAGAAATAGCATCATCATAATGACCTCTAACATAGGAGCAGAGCTTATACGCAAAGGCCCACAAATGGGCTTTTCATCGCCCGTAGATGAGGAAAAATCTCAGAAACAAAACTATGAGGCAATGAAGGAAAAACTGCTTGGTGAAGTCAAGAAAACATTCAAGCCTGAATTCTTCAACCGGCTGGATGGAGTGGTCGTATTCCATCCGCTCAATCAAGAGCAAATCCTGCAGATTGTTGACCTGGCTGTTATGAATGTCACTAACCAGCTGGAAGAAAAGAACGTCGGTATCAGGTTCAGCCGCGAAGCCAAGGATTTCCTTGGCAAAAAAGGTTATGATGAAGTGTTTGGCGCAAGGCCTTTGAAACGCGTCATACAGGATCTGGTTGAAGACCCGATATCTGAAGGGCTGTTAAAAGGGCTCTACGAATCTGGAGACACTATCAAGGTCGGTTTGAGAAAAGACCAGATTGTTATAACCAGCTCAAGCGGCGACACCGCTGCCAAAAAAGAAAATATGACCGCTTTGTCGGTCGATGGTTAAGTAAATCAGAGCAATGAGCTGCTCAATAAGAGGGCGTTAAACATTGTTTAACGCCCTCTTATTTATAAAGGATCAGGATTATAGACTTTATATCTTAAACAGGATACAATTATGAGGTGGGTCCGTGTTTACAAATCATTAACAACCCAATATCCTCAGAAGTGTCGCTGCACGATGAAAAACGTTCTTTTTTATGACATGGTTAAAGGGCGACTATTTAAGTTTTAGGAGGGGTATGAAATGCAATCGAGTCTGATCGGAAAAGTTGAAAAAGCAAAATTATATGCCTGTGAACCCGAACGCGTCACCTTTAGTGATTTCACAGTTACCATCCGTGGTGATAACCACAATCATTGTGTCAGTTATAACGAGGGCAACTGGGTATGCAACTGTCCATTCTTTGAAAGCAGAGATTGGTGCGCCCATACCATGGCGATGCAAAAAATTCTGGGGGTAATGCTGCCAGAAGACGACAGAGAAGGGAACACGGAAACGGCTTAAGACGCCTCCCTGGCTCTCAAACTGGCAACTGCTTCTCCAGCAACAAATAAAGAGCCTGTTATAAGCAAAAGATCATCCTGTGCCAGGTGCTGAAAAGTGTTGCGTAGAGCTTCGCCGACACTGTCGGTACAAGATGTTTCCATATTCAAGTCTTTAAAGGCTTTAGCCATCTTTTCTACTTCCATAGAGCGGGGGTGATTAGCACGGGTGACAATGACCTTATCAAAAACACCTTCAAGAAGAGCTGCCATACTGGTTATATCTTTATCGGATGAAACCCCAAGAATGAGGGTCTTTTTAGCAATTTTTTGATTATAGCCATCAAGATACCCCTCAAGAGCTTCCATTAAGGCACGCATTGATTCCGGGTTATGTGCACCGTCGACAATAACCAAAGGGTTGGAAGAAATCAAATCGAACCTGCCTGGCCATTTCACTGTTTGCATACCCTGCTCAATCGTGGCTTTTGATATATTAATACCTTTATCTGAAATCTCTTCAAGAGTCATCACCGCGCAACACAGATTCTCTTTTTGGTACGCCCCTAGCAAAGGAAGCTTGATGAAGTATTTGTCTCTGGGGCTACTAAGCTCAAAAAGTTGGAATCTGCCTTCATATCCAACACACGAACATTCTATCGAACTTTCTATCTCCACCAGCTTTGCTTCTCTTTCAATTGCTACTTTCCGGATGACATCTCTGGCAGGAGCGAGCTGTCTTGCGCTAATCACCGTTCCGTGGTTCTTGATAATGCCTGCTTTTTCTGCGGCGATGAGTGCCAATGTATCTCCAAGAACAGCAGTATGGTCCAAACCAATTAATGTTATGACAGATACCAACGGATTTATAACATTAGTTGCGTCCAGCCTGCCTCCCAAGCCGGTTTCCACTACCTGAAATTCAGCGCCAGACCGCGCAAAATAAACGAATGCCATAACTGTGACTACTTCGAAGGTCGTTAATCGTCCGTATTCTGCACGAGAATTGATTTGGTGCACCAATGGCTCAAGCTCAGCTACCAGGTTTATTACTTCCTGATCAGGAATATACTGACCATTGATAGATACACGTTCGGCAAAATCAATAAGATGGGGAGATATATAAAGGCCAGTCTTGAACCCGGCAAATGAAAGGACGCTGGATATCATTGCTGCCGTGCTGCCTTTCCCTTTGGTTCCGGCGATGTGAACTGACCTCGCCTCAAAATGTGGATCTCCAAGTTTTCCCAGCAGTAACTCTATTCGCCGGAGATCAAATAAAGCGGCTTGATTTGCATCAGTTCGTGCTTCAAAATCAACCAGGCTATATAAATAATCCAAGGTCTCTTGGTAATTAAGAATCATGCCGAATTGCCTTATAATGCAAGCCGTTGTTTGGCCAGATGCCTTATAACAAACGGCAAGGTTTTATTTCCTTTCTACGGAACAAATATCTGACAGATTGATATTCCCAATTTCCGGGTCTCCGGTGTATAGAATGTGACTTGCACCGCTCAAGCCTGCGTCCAGTCTTCCGGTAATATTTATCTCGGCTGAAGAACCTCCACTTAACCCGGCAGTAACATTTTTGGCCACGACACCGCCAAGATCCATGTTTGATGCTCCACTAACACTCATATTAATATTATTGGCTTGGCCACTAAGAGTGATCCGACTCACAGAGCTTGCTTCCAGCTCCATATCAGCTACCTTCAGGGAGCCTTGTATGCGACTGGCTGTATCGGCTTCAAGCATAACATCACCAGCAATGAGGTCGACAAACTCAATAGTACTTGCACCACTAGATACAGCATGGAAATCATGAAACAGCTTAAAAGTGGAAACCTTGACTTCAGATGCAGAAAAAGCATCAACTCTATAAATATCAGGCATCGTCACTGTGGCAGTTAGAACATTTGGAAAAATAGTATGACCTGGGAGCATATTTATCTTCAAGACGCCATCATATTCACTCACCCTGATATATTCGAACAGATTATCGTCAGCCGTGACATTCACGTTGTATGCATCGCCATATTCTATATCAACTTTAAAAGCAGAACTGACTTCAACACGTGTAAAATCATCATAATCAAAAGACTGGCTTATAATCTCCCCAGAGCCTTGTATTGCCCCATAACAGCCGCCGTGCAATAACCCCAAAAAGGACAATAATATAACAAAAACAATTGTTGTTTTTTTACGCACCCGTAATCCTCTCCCTGCATCAAGCAAACGAATCATTGTAATTATAACTGTTGTAACTATAAAACAAAAGACTTGGCATTCCAACTTAAGGAATCATTAACCTTTGTCACTTCGCTTGACTCGCCAGTCAGCTATTGATAATATCTTCGGAAGGAGTGGGATTTTGAACTTTTTACAAAAATTACGCCATGCATGTCAGGCAAACGATAGTTTTCTCTGTGTTGGGCTTGACCCTGATCCCCAATTGATGCCACCAGAAACAGATGTGAATGAATTTGTCGCAAGTGTTGTTGAAGCTACCAGCGATCTGGTCACTGCCTATAAAATTAACTTTGCTTTTTTTGAAGCAATGGGAGAAGACGGTTTCCGCCACCTTAATTTTGCACGGAAATGTATCCCTGCCAATATCCCGATTATAGCTGATGCCAAAAGGGCAGACATAGGCTCTACTTCTTGTGCATATGCCAAAGCAATTTTTGAAGTTATGGGTTTTGACGCTGTAACAGTAAGCCCTTACATGGGCTCAGACTCGATTATGCCGTTCATCTCGTATGCTGACCGGGGCGTTTTCATCCTATGTCGAACCTCTAATCCTGGTGCCAAGGATTTTCAGGACTTGCTGGTTACCAATGGAACATCTGCGGTTCCTTTATATCAGGAAGTGTCAAGAAAAGCAGGAGAATGGAACCAGCATGGCAATATTGGTCTTGTTGTGGGTGCCACCTGGCCCCAAGAAATAGAATTGATTCGCAAGCAAAACCCTGATATGCCACTACTAATCCCGGGAATAGGAGCTCAAGGTGGTGATATTAAACTGGTGTCAAGGTACGCTATCGGGCAGGAAAACAAAATGGGAATTATAAATGTATCGCGCTCTATAATCTATGCTTCTTGTGAAAAAGATTATGCTACGGCTGCCAGAGTAAAAGCCCAGGAAATACGTAACCAGATTAATGTATATCGAAAACAAATATAGCCAAAATTAACAACGGCTCACATTGGAAGGATTGGCTATTTTCACCAGTTTTTCAATTAATATACTAAGCACCAAATCAAGCTCAAGCTTACCAGTCTTTATATCAAGGTCTGCTTCTACCAATATTAAATAGAAAGTATAAATAGCTGGAGATGTGAACACTCTGGCTTTTTGAGCAACTTTTTGCATGATAAAATCGTGCTTAATACCCAAGCGTTTGCGTATGTCAACGCTCTGTGAGCCACGTTCAAGCATATCTTTTGCGATGGCAATCATCCTCATCTGACGAGCAAGCATATTGATTATCTGTGAAGAAGACGCACCGTTTGATAGCAGTTTTTCCAACTCCATTGTAGCTGCTGACACTCTACCTGCAACAACTGCATCTATCAAATAGAAGATGTTAGCCTCTGGTGTGACCTGTACCATGCGGGTTATTGTTTCCACATCAACCTCGCCACCGCCGGTATAAATAACCAGTTTGTCGATTTCGTTACTCATAGACCAAAGATCGGATCCGACCAGCCGAGCGAGCAATTGAGCCGCCGCAGGAGTTATCTTGCCCCCCTGAGAGCTTGCATATTCTGTTATCCACCCCTCCAGCCCTTTTCCCGCGAGGGCCGGATAAGACCGCACTTCTAAATCCGGTTTAAGAAGTTTAAGCAAAGGATTCCCGGTTGCAATTTTTTCAGCAACAATCACCAGCTCAGTAGTCGCAGGCTTGTTCCTGATAACACCAGCCATCGATTTTACAAGGCTATCATGAGTATCAGTATCATCTGCTGAAACCTTCTTTTTCCTTCGAGACTGTTTTTCGAATCTTTCAAACAAGCCACGAACAACTACCAGCCTTTTCGTAGCCAGAAAAGGTGACGCAGATATGATAAGGCCCAGATCTGCGGGGGTGATGTTTCCAGCTTCAACGCTTGAATAATTAGCCTCCAGCAAATCCGTGGCGTCCAAACTATTTTTGAATTCTTCCAGGGATTTAGCAATTGAATAAGCGTCTTCCCCGGCAAGTACATAGGTTTTAGTGTTCACTTCTGTCTGGTATTGTAGCATAATAACCTTCTTCCTGCGTTCTGTTTATGTATCAAAAATCACTTTAAATATTTGCTTCTTTCGTTAATATCATCTCTTCTTCATTTGGCATGGTATTCTACTGATAACGTTCTTGCTTGAGTGAATCATAACATGTCGTGTAACATCTTAGAGAAGAGAATATGCCTAATTGCCATTTCAGAGGTGTTTAAGCTATGATAGACTATCCCAAGAGGCTTTATTGCCCCTGACAACGTCATGATAATAGCGATTGAATACTACATCTTGATAGTACTACTTTCCATGTCCGCTATCCAGGTTGCTTCCAGTTATAGTGGGATTAATGGTATCGTCTTATTCCAGAGACGCGCCTATAACTATATAGCCTCGGCAATTGTTGCTCTCCCTTGTATGGCGGTCCTTATAACCTGGAACTGGCATAAGGACGTTGGTGTTATTGAAGGTGCAGAGCAGTTTTATCTTTTTATGGCTGGCATCTTGAGCGCAATTATTATAACATTGCTGGCTTCCTCTCTGATCAACCACGGACGTTTCAAAAACAAGCCAGCCAACCAAGAAAACGGTTTTGAAGCGCTCAAGAATAATACGTTTTACCAAGCGATCATCATCCGCTTGCGGAGTATCGCATGGCGTGGTTAAAATACGATGAGAGCGTGTTTTTATGGATCAATGGCTTAGGCGGCCATTCTTCTGTCATTGACAATATTTTTTCTGCTATCGCCAACGATTACTTTGTTATCATACTCAGCTGCATGATCCTCATCCTCCTCTGGACCGGCACGCGCAATCCTGATAAGCGTCGTCATATTCAAAAAGGAATAATGGTAGCTACCTCCTCTCTGGGCATTTCACAGCTAGCGGTTAATTTTATTAATGATATCTGGGTAAGGCCACGGCCTTTCGAGACCCTTGATGTCAACTTGTTGTTTTACCCACCAACCGATCCTTCTTTCCCTTCTAACTCTGCTTCAGTGCTTTTTGCCCTGTCATGGGGAATATTTATATATGACCGCAAAGCTGGCTCTATAATGCTCGCTATCTCTACTATCATGAGTTTTTCAAGGGTATACGTGGGTATTCATTATCCACTGGATATATTGGGGGGAGCAGCTCTTGCTCTTGTAATTGCATTGTTTTTCACTGTTGTTTTCAGACTGTTGGATCCAATAGTAAACCGCGTAATCGATTTGTTGCGCTTTTTCTTCCTGGCTTGATGAGAGTATTACTATTGACATCCATAGTAGGATAATAGTTATACTAGTTGGAATTTACAAAGGAGGTCTTAAAAGAGATTTTTAAGTTCAACTTAGCTCCACGTGAAGAAAAATTTTTTAATCTTTTCGAAGAAAGTGCCAACAACCTGGTAGACATTGCTCATGCCCTCAAAGATATGGTCGAAATATGGGACTATGTCGAAGAGCGAGCCAAGACGATTTCCGATATTGAACACAAAGGGGACAGTATTACCCACGAAATCATTGCGCTTCTTCACCAGTCATTTGTAACGCCTTTTGACCGCGAGGATATTGCTACGCTTGCCCAGTCCATGGATGACGTTGCCGATCTTGTACATTCAGCGGCTGACGACATGAGCCTGTATCGCATAGATAAGCCCACCGAACAATCAATCGAGCTGGCAGGCATAATATTACTGGGAACTCTCGAACTGAAAAAGGCCGTTCCACTGCTTCGTTATCGGAAAGATTTAAAAACCATGTTAATACACTGTGTAGAGATAAACCGTTTGGAAAACCTCGCAGACAGAGTGTATCGGCAAGCTCTGGCTGAATTATTTAACGGTGATACGGAAGCAGTCCAGGTTATAAAGTGGCGCGAAATCTACCAACATCTCGAAACTGCTACTGACCGCTGTGAGGATGTCGCCAATGTTCTGGAAGGAGTAGCCCTTAAGAATGCCTGAGCCTTCTTTGGCGGCTCTCATAGTCATTGTCGTACTGGCTCTTGGATTTGGTTTTGTTAATGGCATGAATGATGCCGCCAACGCCATAGCCACGGTAATAGGAACTCGAACGCTTACCCCGCAAAAAGCAGTAATGTTAGCAGCGGTATTCAACCTCCTGGGGGCCCTCACAGGCTCTGCTGTCGCGATTACAATTGGTAAAGGAATACTCGCTCCAGAGGCTATTTCTTTTCAGACTATTATCGCTGCCCTGCTAGCTGTGATTATTTGGACAGCGACAGCTACCTTTCATGGCTTGCCCGTCAGTCTGACACATGGGCTCGTTGCCGCTCTGGCAGGAGCCGGATTTGCTGCTTCCGGAGCTTCAGCAGTTAAATGGAGCGT
The DNA here is from genome assembly GCA_964398255.1 of uncultured Dehalococcoidaceae bacterium. Taxonomy (GTDB): domain Bacteria; phylum Chloroflexota; class Dehalococcoidia; order Dehalococcoidales; family CSSed11-197; genus CSSed11-197. The sequence goes on along the minus strand of CAYNLZ010000001.1, from coordinate 21,855 downwards.
GATCACTACTGTTGCTTCCGCGGTTGGCATTGCCCCTCTGCTTGGCTTCGCCGGTGGTTTTATTGTAATGATCGCCCTGTTGTGGATACTCAGACGAAAAGCTCCAGCGACTGTGCAATCGCGTTTTACAAAATTACAAATAGTATCCGCCGCATTTATGGCTTACAGTCATGGTAAAAATGATGGTCAGATGCCTATCGGTATTATTATGATGGGAGTGGTCTTCTACACAGGTACTGAAGCATTATGGAGCTCAATCCCAATCTGGATACTAGTCATATCAGCTCTGTCTATAAGTCTTGGTACTGCTTTTGGAGGCCATAAAGTTATTAAAACCTTGGGAATGCGCGTAACAACCCTTCGCCCGGTTCATGGTTTTGCCGCAGAAGCCTCCGCAGCCACAATAATTGAAGTCGCTTCGTTCCTCGGAATCCCTGTCAGTACTACTCACTGTATCAGCGCCTCAATCATGGGCGTAGGAGCGACACGAAGGCTATCAGCGGTACGTTGGGGGCTGGCTGGGAATATTGTTGCCGCATGGGTTATTACATTCCCGGTTTGCGGTGGATTGGGGCATCTTTTTTCCTGGCTATTGGGGTACGTTTTTTAAATCTGGAATAGTTGGGTGAACTTTCAGTTTTTCAGACCTGATAATTGAAATTACATCCTCCACCGCCACATCCACCTCCCCATCGCAATTTAATACTATATAATCAAATAAATGGAGTTGCTCAAATTCTTCTGCGGCAGTTTTCAAGCGTAGATCAAGATCGCAAGCCGTTTCAGTATTACGTTTTTTCAATCGCCCTGACAATGAAGAAGCGTCTGGAGGGGTTACAAACACAAAACAGGCTTCGGGCAAGTTCTTTTTTATGGATGCGGCTCCCTGTATATCCACTTTAATGATAACATCCCGGCCCGCTTCAACAGATTGTTCAATCGGCTTTTTTGGTACACCATACCAATTGCCATACACCAGGGCATATTCCAATAAATCTCCGCTTTCTTTCAAATTCATAAAAGCTGACTCATCAACAAAATGGTAGTTAACTCCGTCAACCTCATAACTTCTTGGCGGCCGAGTAGTAAGAGTCACAATAAAATCTGCCGAAACGTTACGTTCTTTCATCCTATTGAGAACTGTGTCCTTACCGGCTCCCGAAGGACCCGACACCACTATGATAACTGGCCGATTAATAAAACTGATGATGGATAAACTCCTATTTTTTCTCTTTTTCTACTACTTCAGGCTTAATAACTATACCTCCACGAATCGCCTGAATACGTCCTATTATGGTTTCTGGCGCAAGAGCAGCCAAAATAATATGATCAGACTCGGTAAATATCACAGCCCTCGTCCTGCGCCCACTTGTCATATCTATCAGCTTATCATTTACCTTGGCGTTCTTGATAGACCTTTTTACCGGCGCAGAATCAGGTGGCACAATGGCAATAACCCTATTAATAAACAACACATTGCCTAGTCCGATGTGTACATATTCTGGATGCATCAATTTACCCTCACTCAAGTTTATTGATATTTAAAATCTCCGGGAAAACAGCTTAAACATTATACATTCTGTCAGCAACCGTAGCAATCGATTATGCCCACTCATCCATCCGGACAAGTTTGTGAAATATATGTATCAAATTGAACCAGAACATCAGACACCTTTTCCCAAAGGCTGGAAATCTACAGAGCTCGGCAGGTTAACAACCCTCCCCCAACAATCAAACGTTGAACAGGAAATTAATTACATCTCCGTCTTGGACAATATAATTTTTACCCTCTACTCTAAACAGCCCTTCTTTTCTCACCCCAGCATAACCGCCCAGGCGAACAAGATCATCATACTGAACTACTTCAGCACGTATAAAACCTCTTTCAATATCACTGTGAATACGACCAGCAGCCTGTGGAGCCAAAGTGTTTCGCGGTATTGGCCATGCCCTGCTTTCGTCCTCACCGGTGGTTAAAAAGCTTATTAATCCAAGCAGCTCAAAAGATGAGCGGATTACTTTTTGAAGACCCGGTTCTTCAATTTTAAAATCGTCCAGAAAGGCCTGTTTACTATCTTCATCAAGACCGACGAGCTCCATTTCCAATTTCCCGGCAAGAGCTACCACCTGATGGTTTTCGTCACCAAACCTGGAATCAAGCTCTTCTTCCATCTGCTTTGCTCTCTCCAATTCTTCTTCTCCGATGTTCAAAACGGTAAGCATAGGTTTTAAACTTAAAAACTGGTAAGTGGAAATCTTTTTCCGCTCTTCCTCGCTAAGCTTCTGACGTCTGAGGGGTATACCAACTTCCAATTGATTCTTGATTTTCTCCAGAAGCGAGGATTCTCCTTCAAGGTGCGATTTGTCAGCTGCTCGCACAGATTTAAGCTGTGACGACAATTTTTCAAGACGTCTTTCGATAATTGCCATATCAGAAAAAGCCAATTCGAGCTCCATGGCTTCAATATCGCGCGCCGGGTCGATGGTTCCTTGAGGGTGCGACACAGATTCATTTTTAAAAGCCCTTACAACACACAGCAGAGCGTCAGTAGCTCCAAGTTCGGAAAGCATTTTCCCGCTCAAAGAAAAATCCTTGGCAGCATTTTTCAGACTCGCACCCAAGTCTACATACTTAACCTCTCCGTAGGCTGCCTTTTTTGATTTAAACATTTCTTTCAAACGATCGACTCGAGTATCGGGTACTCTTGCAATGCCGATGTTCTCTTCCTGGCGAGAGCGACCAGCACCTGCTTCCTGGCTGGTAAGACAATTAAAAATCGTTGTGCGACCGCTCATCCCCAAACCAATAATTCCGATGTCTAAACTCATTTTTTCAACCTGTTTCTAATAATTTAATAAACTACTGCGCCTTAATAATCAATTGGCACCGCAGATATTTTACCCTGTTAATTCTACGCTGAAGCTCCAAGCACTTCAAACATAACCTTAACCCTCTTCTATTTCATTGACAGGGAAGAGCTTAGGGCCTACAATGCTACGCCGCCGGATTATGGGATGGCAAACTGGCAAGGTAAATGAACGTTCGAAGGTGTAAGGTATATGTATATTATTGTGGCAGGTGGTGGAATTATCGGTTCACATGTGGCTTCCTTACTGGTAGAAGAAGGCCATGAAGTATTAGTAATCGACCAGTCTGTTGAAATACTGGACAGTATCCGCAGTCAACTGGATGTAAAAACCATTCTGGGAAATTCTGCAACACCCAAAACTCTCAAAGAAGCTGAAGCAGAACGCGCTAATCTGGTTCTCGCAGTGACAAACAATGACGAAACTAACATGATCACATGTTTTATGTCAAAGGAACTTGGAGCTGCTACCACAGCTGCCCGCATCCGTAACCCCGATTTTTCCTACTATTTTATTTCCAGGGGTAAATTCCCTTTATCCACCAAGCGGATTATACGCCCCAAGAACCTGGGGGTAGATGTTTTTATCAATCCGGAAATGACTGCCGCACATGAAATCGTTTCGATCCTTTCCAGTTTGTATTCTACTCCAATAGAGAACTTTGCCGGTGGCAGAGTACAGATTCGTGAATTCCGCGTAGAGGGCGATGGAGTAATAGGCTTGGACTTGAACCAACTACTGGACTATTTGCCACTCCCGTCAGTTGTGATTGCCATTGTCAGACAAGGAGAGCTGGTATTACCAGGTGAACAAGTAATCATACAAAAAGAAGACAGTATTTATCTCGCTGCTGGAAGGGAGCATATCGATAAAATTGGAAAGAATTTGAGTACCCCTCATCGACCAGCAAAAAAGGTTGTGATACTCGGAGGAGATAAAATAGGGCACCTTGCCGCCGAAGGCCTTTCGCACCGCGGTGCACAAGTAAAATTGATCGAAGCCGATGGTGTCAAAGCAAATGAACTGGCTTCCAAGCTGGACAATGTTGAAATCATTAAAGGTTCTGGCACTGACAGGGATTTTCTCATCGAATTGGGGCTTCCTTCCGCAGATGCGTATGTTGCTACCACCATGAACGACGAACTCAATATATTAAGCGCTTTACTTGCTAAAAAATTGGGTGTACGTCGCTCCATGGTTGTCATTAACAATACGCACTATATTCCCCTTGCAGAAGCTACAGGCATAGATGTGGCCGCCCTGCCGACATTACTGGCCGCTGGCGAGATTACACGATTCGTACTCCATGGTGGCGCCGTAGCAACTGCCTATTTGGAAGGGAACAAGATCGAAGCTGTTGAATTCATGGTAAGCCCATCTGCTGCTATTGCAAATCTTAAAACATCTGACGCAGGGCTGCCTTTTGAATCAGTTGCTATAGCTGTAGTTAAAGGTACTGACGTGTATTTGCCACCTGGAGATACTGTTATAGAATCCGGTGACCACGTAATTATTGCCGCAACTATCAGCTCAATACGCGCGGTTGAAAAACTGTTTAAGTAGGCGTTATGAAATTTAGGGTTGTCCTCTATTACCTCAGTCTGATTATTATTGGTGTTGGCGCTACTATGCTGATACCATTAATATTTTCTCTGATAACGCGTTCCGGGGGCGCCCTGTCTTTCGCCGGACCAGCCGCCTTTTGTATTGTAACCGGAGCAGTCACCAGGCGGTTGACTTTCTCAAGCGGACACAAGCTTTCCACGCGTGAAGCCATATTACTGGTAGCCGGGGCGTGGGTTGTTGCCTCAGCCGTTGGCGCGCTCCCCTATTACATTTCCGGAGCAATGCCATCATATATCGATGCCTATTTTGAAGCAATGAGTGGTTTTACCACCACAGGAGCCACCGTTTTAACTTCTATAGAAACACAATATCAAGGTATCCTTCTTTGGCGGTCGATCACTCAATGGCTGGGAGGTATGGGCATCATTATGCTGTTCGTCGCTTTGTTCCCAGTTCTCGGCATAGGCTCCGCCCACCTGATCGAAGCCGAGATGCCCGGCTATCAACACGGGGAAAGATTGACCGCTCGTATCCGCGACAGCGCTAAAGCACTCTGGTTCATCTACCTGGGTATGACACTCGCAGAGTATTTATTGCTGAGGGTTGCTGGCCTTATGCCCTTTGACGCAGTGAATATATCTCTAACCACTATGCCAACGGGAGGCTTTGCTCCAACTGGCCTCAGCATAGCAGCATACGGCAATGTTTGGGTTGAAGTTATCATCACAGTTTTTACGATAATGGCCGGGGTAAATTTTGGCCTTTATTATTTCCTTTTCTTCAAACGGCAACCAAAACACCTTTTAAGAAACACTGAATTCCGCATTTACCTGGCCATATTTCTATTTAGTGGAATAATCATCAGTTTAAATCTGATGGGACAGATGGGGCTTTCTCTTGAAGAGGCTTTTCGTTGTGGCATTTTCCAAACCGCTTCAATCATGACAACCACCGGTTTTACAACAACCAATTTTGACCTCTGGCCGACCTTTTCAAAAGCAATTCTGCTGGCGTTGATGGTGATTGGAGCCTGTGCTGGATCAACCACCGGCGCCCTTAAGGTGGTACGATTTATAATACTGTTTAAATATATTCACCGAAGGCTACTAATAATATTCAAGCCTAACACTATTATACCGATCAAGGTTAACGAAAGCCCCTTGCCTGATAACATAATATCTCGCAGTATTAGCTTGGCACTACTTTATGTAATGCTTGCCGGAGCCGGTTTTATAGTAATGAGTTCAATCAGCATGGAACCCCTTACAGCTCTTTCGTCGTCCATCGCCTGTCTAAGCAATGTCGGTCCAGGCTTTAGCATGGTGGGAGCCGCCGAAAACTATGCTTTCATCCCGATTGCAGGTAAAGTTGTGCTAATTTTTCTCATGGTAGCCGGTCGGCTTGAGCTATTCACAATTCTCGTCTTATTCATGCCCTCTTTCTGGCGTTGGCGGTAAAACATGGCAGTCTTTTATACCGGAAGACATCACAAGCGCCGCTAATCGCCTGAACAAGGGCTTTTCTTGCTTGCCGGCAAATACTACGGTTATAATCTCTGTATACCTTCATTTTTCACATATTAGGAGAATCAATTGACTGGAGAAGAACTTAGAAAATCATTTTTAACGTTTTTTAAAGATAAAAAACACATGGTTATACCCAGCGCCTCTCTAATCCCCCAAGGCGACCCGACACTCTTGTTAACTACCGCTGGTATGGTTCAGTTTAAACCATACTTCCTGGGTGAAGAAGCCTCGCCATCACCTCGCATGACCTCATGTCAGAAGTGCTTCCGTACTACCGATATTGAATCGGTAGGCGATACCAGTCACTGCACTTTTTTCGAAATGCTTGGCAACTTTAGTGTTGGTGATTATTTCAAAGCTAAAGCTATCGATTACGCGTGGGAATTCGTTACTGAAGTAATCAGATTACCACAAGAAAAGCTCTGGATTACTATTTTTGATGATGATGATGAAGCATTTGAGCTGTGGCGATTAAAAAATATTCCTGCTGACCGCATCATACGCCTTGGAGAGAAGGACAATTTCTGGGGTCCACCGGGTGATTCTGGCCCTTGCGGCCCTTGCAGTGAAATACATTATGACTATGGCGCCAGTCACGGCTGCCAAGAACCTGGATGTAACCCCGGTTGTGACTGTTCACGTTTTGTAGAAATCTGGAACCTGGTTTTTATCCAATATAACCAGGACAGGGAAGGAAACCGGGAACTACTGGAAAAGCCCAGCATTGATACTGGAATGGGCCTTGAGCGTATCACGGCTGTTGTGCAAGGCAAAAATACCATTTTTGAAACCGACCTGTTAAAACCGTTGGTCGCGAAGGTGTCAGACCTTGCTGGGACGTCCTACGGTCAAAATGAAGAGACGGATATTGCTACAAGAGTGGTAGCTGAGCACGGAAGAGGAATCAGCTTCCTGATTGCCGACGGTGTTATGCCTGCCAGTGAAGGTCGTGGATATGTACTACGCAGACTCATACGCAGGGCAGCCTTATACGGGCGGCGCCTCGGCCTGGATAAACCATTCCTTTCCCACATGGCGAATGCCACTATAAAACAAATGGGTCCCACATACCCAGAACTTATCGAAAAGCAACAACTTATACTTGAAGTCATCAGCGCAGAAGAAGCCCGCTTCGGCGAAACGCTCTCTGCCGGCCTGGAACTTCTTGACAAGATAATGTCAAACGCCCTTTCGAAAGACAGAATAATAAAAGGGAAGGACATTTTTAAACTGTATGACACTTATGGTTTTCCCGTTGAGCTAACCCGCGAGGTTGCGGAACGTCAAAACCTTGAGATAGACATGGCAGGCTTTGACCACGAGATGTCGGCGCAGCGGGAAAGAGCCAAAGCCAACCATCATTTTACCGCAGGAAGGACTGTCCATGAAGAAAAATTTGATCTTGGCTCAACGTGCTTTACAGGTTATGGCAAATTAAGCCAACAAACAGTAATCACCTACATTATTGCAGATGGCAAATTAACAGACTCCATCACCCACGGGCAAGAAGCCAGTCTTGTACTTGAAGACACTCCTTTTTATGCAGAAAAAGGTGGGCAGATTGGAGACTCAGGGATTATTCTTGCTGAGGGTTCTCAATTTAACGTCACCGATACTACCTGCGGGCCCGGCGGGAGTATTATCCATCATGGAATAGTATCCAGCGGCATTTTCCACATCGGTGATATTGTAAATACCCATGTTGATGAATGCCGACGTGCAGATATCGCCCGAAACCATACCGCAACTCATTTGCTTCATATAAGCCTTCGAAACGTTATTGGTTCTCATGCTGAACAAAAAGGCTCCCTTGTAAGTCCTGATCGGCTTCGTTTTGATTTCAGCCACCTCAAACCTCTGTCCGTTGAGGAACTGGAACAAGTCGAGGTGCTCGTAAACCAGGCAATACGCTCAAACCTTCCTGTAAGCTCAAAGGAGATGCCGCTAAAAGAAGCAATACAAAGTGGAGCTCTTGCGATTTTTAATGAGAAATATGGGGAAAAAGTGAGGGTACTAGCAATCGGGGACCCACCATTTTCAACGGAACTTTGCGGAGGTACCCATGTATCAGCAACCGGGGAGATTGGCTTGTTCCACATAACAAGCGAGTCGTCAATCGGAGCAGGCTTACGAAGGATAGAAGCAGTAACCGGGCGAGCTGCAGAAAAGCTGTTTCGTTCCAATTCCAGATTAATCGAAAAAGCTTCTGGTATGCTGGAAGCTTCTTCTGATGCTCTAATGGCTAAGCTTTCAGTATTAATAGAAGAGAAAGTAGAATCTGAGAAAAAAGCAGAGAGACTGATGCGTCAGTCTGTTCTGATGGATGCAGAAAAATTGCTGGGGCAAGCAGAAAGTCTGGGAACTTTGCGTTTGGTTTCTGCCCATCTGGATGAAATAAGTATTGAATTACTGCGTGAGGCTGCTGACCATATTAAAAGTAAAATGGGTAGCGGAATTGTAATTCTGGCCTCCAGCGCAGGAGACAAGCCAATATTTGTTGTTGGTATCACCAGCGATTTAACTAAAAAAGGCTATAACGCAGTAAATATTATCAGAGAAGTCACCCGGGTCACCGGTGGCGGAGGAGGTGGTAAGCCTGGCATGGCTACCGGCGGAGGAAAAGATATGAGCAGTATTCAAAAAGCACTGGACGCGGCCAGAAACTTCATCAAGGAGAGATAATATTGGCAAAGTCCGAGTCTGGCCGGATTGTAGCCATTGACATTGGAGATAAGTGGCTCGGTGTTGCAGTTAGTGACCCTTTGAGGCTCATTGCAACCCCCGTAACAACAATTCGCTGCGAAACCGTAGACGACATACTCACTGCTGTCGAAAATATCGTCAGAGAGTATCAGGCTGGTCTACTGGTAGCAGGATTTCCGCGGTCTCTGGACGGAACCATAGGGCAACAAGCCGAAAAGGTGCAAGAAATTATCAATAAAATCGCGGACAGGTTGAAGATAAAAATTGTAGCCCAAGATGAAAGGTACTCAACCAGCCGTGCTAAAGAAATACTTGCAGGGAAAAAAACAAAGACGAAGCCGACAGGTGTTCGAGATGATGCTATAGCTGCAGCTTTAATTCTGAATGAATACTTGTTATCATGCAATGTGAGAACTACAGCAGAGACTGAGCCTTTTGAAAAGGACACTTAAATTACTTAATACTGTTTCAAAGAGTTAGGAGTTGCCAGTATTCAAGGGCTTCACCCCAAAATTATGTCCAGTACCTAATTAAATGTTAAACTGTTCGGAGCAACATTGTCTGATGCACAGTTCAAATTGTAGGGCATTAGCGCAACAAGAGACCAGGTAAGATTTGTTTACAACCATAAATAATTACGTAAATGTATTAAAACCCCGTGAAACCAGCTTGCTGGCTTTTATCGGAGCAGCGACTGCTTTTGTCGCAGCTCGTGGAGTGCCTCCATGGGACAGATTATTATTGGCTACAGTTACAATCCTCATCGCAAGCGCAGCCGCCAATGGGTTTACCAACTATCTGGATCGGCATATCGACAGCCTAATGCCTCGTACGCAAAACCGTGCGCTTGCCGCCAAAAGGATTGATCCGGCAAAGAAAGTTCTGCCGATGTTGTTTATCCTGGCTGCTGCAGGATTGGCGCTCGCCTGGATTATACACCCTTACGTATTTTTGGCAGATTTAATTGGCACCATCGTAGCAGTGACTTTCCGCAAACGAGTAACTTGCGTCTTTCCGCAGGGAGCTATCGCCTCATGTGCTCCAATTCTGATGGGATGGTTCGCAATTACGCCAACTTTCAACTGGCAAATAGCCTTGATCTGCCTGATGATAATTGTGTGGTTGCCATCTCACGTGTGGGGAGTAATGATAGCCCGGCGTGATGAATATATCAAAGCAGGTCTCACCTTTTTCCCGATGAGCATCTCCCTTCAGACAGGGATAAGTTTGATGGTTTTTTTCGGAATATTATTATTCTTAACCTCAATTGCGCTCTATTTCTTAGGTGATTTTGGCTGGCTGTATTTCTCCGGAGCCATCATCCTCGGCACTACACTGTTACTATCAAGTTTCAGGTTACTTAAAACCTCCGACTCTGCCGATGCCTGGCGTGTGTACAAAATCTCCAGCTTTCCTTATCTTGGCTTGATATTCTTACTAATGGTTCTTGACCTGTTATTGCTATGAAAACAGGGTTCTCAATCAATAACCAGGATCTCTTGTCACAGGCAAGAACCGGGGTTCTCAAAACTGCACACGGCGATGTGAACACCCCCGTTTTCTGCCCGGTGGGCAGTCAAGCCACTGTAAAAACCCTCACTCCCGATGAAATAGCAGCAACTGGCTCTGCAATGATATTGAGTAATACTTACCATTTGTATCTCAGACCAGGAATTGATCTGATAGAAAGCATGGGAGGGCTTCACCGTTTCATGGGTTGGGACAAGCCGATTTTAACCGATTCCGGCGGATTCCAGATATTCAGCCTTTCCAATCTGATAAAAATATCCGACGAGGGCGTTATTTTTAAAAGCCATATAGATGGCTCCGAGCACTTCATTACACCTGAGGACGTGATATCTTATCAGCAATCAATCGGTTCAGATATCATGATGGTGCTCGATGATGTACCCTCACATGACGCCAGCACCACCAGAGTTACTGAAGCGGTCAAGCGCACGTCTCTCTGGGCAGAGAGATGCCTGAATGCCAAGACCTGCAAAACACAACAGTTATTTTCCATCATCCAGGGAGCAGTCAACCCACAGCTCAGGATACAATCTGCATCCGGGCTGGCATCACTGAACTTTGATGGTTACGCTATCGGCGGATTAAGCCTTGGCGAAGCCAAGGAAACTACCTGGAAGATGGTTGATGTGACAGTGCCCTTGATACCCCACCTTAAACCACGTTATTTGATGGGGGTGGGCTCGCCAGAAGATATACTGGAAGCCGTATCACGTGGCATTGATATTTTTGACTGTGTACTACCAACACGTGTAGCGCGAAATGGTGGGCTCTACACTGCGAACGGGCGCATCAATATTTTTAATTCCATGTATAAAACCCATGGTTGTCCTATAGAAAAGGGGTGCACCTGCTATACGTGCAAGAATTTTTCTACTGCTTATTTATCCCATCTTTTCAGAAGCAAGGAACTACTTGGATTGAGGCTCGCCAGTATTCACAACATTCATTTCCTTCAAAAATTGATGGAAGAGATCAGACTAGCAATAACAAATGGCAACTTCAGTCAGTACAAAGATAATTTCCTGGCCAGTTATCGCACTATAAATGAAGAAATACGCCAGCAACAAAAGCAAAAATGGCTGGAAGCACGGCCTGGACATACAACCTAATCAGGCTGAAATTCAACCCAGCTCTCGGGCGATTCCCAAACAGTAACTGCATCCAGGGCGATGCCTTCAGGCAGTTCTCCTAACCTTTTTTCTAATTCATAGTACACAATGCGGGCAATATTTTCTGCAGAAGGGTTAATCTCATCAAAAGGCTTTAATTCATTTAAACAACGGTGATCAAACCTCGACAAAACAACGTCAAGTTCTTTTTTAAGCACGGTAAAGTCGTAAGCCATGCCGACATTGTAATTGTTGACAGCCTTCAACCGAACAGCCACTTTATAGCGATGGCCATGCAAATTCTCACACTTACCCTGATAACCCCTGAGATAATGCGCAGCATCGAAATGTCTTTCTACATTAACCAAATACATTTAACACCCCTTCAGCTTTAATATTCCCTGTTTCGCAGCTTGAACTCTTTCAAGAAGGACAGAGATAGTTTGTCCTGTCACAGGGTCAATAAAATCAGAGGCAATTTCGTTCATAGGCGTCAAAACAAAAGCACGTTTTGAAAGACGTGGGTGTGGAATAATTAAATCAGGGTCATTCAATACCTGGTCGCCATAAAAAAGTATGTCGATATCCATCGTACGGGGAGAATCCTTGGGGGAATTCGCCGGTCTCCCGAGCTTTCGCTCTATCCCTTTTGCCAGAATAAGAAGTGACGCTGGAGGAAGTGTGGTTTTTACTTCGCACACCATATTCAAAAACTTGGGCTGATTAGTGTTGCCAACCGGATCGGTTTCATAAATGGAAGACTTTGCAAAAACGCGCATCCTTTGTTCAATATAACCGAGGGCTATTTTCAAATTTTCTTCACGATTTCCAACGTTAGAACCCAATCCGAGGTAAACGGAAACAAGGCTGTCTGACATTATACCCTCCTTACAATAGCATCGCTCATCCGCGCGACCCTGGCCATCGCCTTTACGTCATGCACTCTGACGATATCAGAACCATTAGCTATCCCAATGGCTATTGTGGCGGCGGTGCCTTCCAGCCGATCGTTTTCAGTAGTATTTAAAACTCCGCCTATAAAAGATTTACGCGACGTTCCCAACAATACAGGCCTGCCGAGAGTCCTGATTTCCCCCAGTCTATATATCAGTTCAAGGTTTTGCTCCACGGTTTTACCAAAACCAATTCCAGGGTCAAGCATAATTTTATCAGGGTCAACACCAACCGATAATGCCTTTGATACAGCTAATTCCAAGTCATTTATAACCGCTGGAATTATATCTGAAGCGGGCTGTTCCCTCTGGTTAGACACAAGGATGATAGGTACTCCTTTTTCCGCTGCTATACGCGCCAGCTCGTCCCCCTCCTTCAAGCCCCAGACATCATTAATCATATCTACGCCGGCTTCAAGCGCACAGCTTGCGACTTCCGGCTTATAAGTATCCACACTTAAAGGGATATCAATCTCGGCGTTAATTGCACGAATAACCAAAACTACCCGCTGTATTTCTTCTACTACACTGACTGGCTTTGAACCTGGACGAGTAGATTCACCCCCGATATCCAAAATATCAGCACCCTCTGCCACAAACTGCCTGGCTTGCGCTACGGCTTCCTCTATCTCTTTGACGCTATCGCCTGAAAATGAATCTGGGCTGACGTTTATGATACCCATAATGTAAGTACGCCTCCCCCAATGAAAATCAACCCCGCCGACACGCATCATGGGGATAGGATCTGCATTACCAAATGTCCTTTGTTGCCTTTGCTCGCCCATATCAAGAATTATTATAACCGTTGCTGAAGGTAAAACCAATCCAGCGTAAGGGTCCAGTCCAAACGGGTTTCCGTAACATTTTAGCAAGCCCCTGGATTGAGGATAATATTGTGGACATACTGCTCCTAGAATACTTATACCAAAACGCCAAAGGTATCATGCGGGCAAGATCCTATATTCTCGCTAACAGCACCGGGCTGGCAGATTACCGCCTGCGGCTTGATAAGGGCCTGGATAAAAGCATTAAATGCACTGGTATACGGGAGAAATATATTTTAAGATGTTAGTATTCACTGCCTGCCAAGAGTTGACAGTTACCAGTAAATACGCCTGATTGACATCGTAATTATGTTAGTGTATCATGAAAAATGTTACTTGGTTGTTTTTCAATCTTCATTTCCTGAATAATGGTAACATTGTATAGGTATCATTGAGAAGTAATCTTAATGGGAGGGGATCAGTATGCGACCACCAGGTCCATTTGAAATCGGTCTTATAGTTCTCATAGTTTTGATAGTATTCGGCGTTGGAAAGCTACCCCAGGTAGGAGCTGCTCTTGGTAAAGGTATTAACGCGTTCAAGCGTGGCACCAGGGGGGAAGATATTGATGATGAACCTGTTGCCACGAAAAAGCCCAAACGGAAGGCAACCAAGAAGACAGTAAAGAAAACTGAACCAGTCACGGAAGACGAATCAGCAGCAAATGAGGAGGAGTCAGATAAGGCAAAACCAACCGCTAAAGAAGAGGCGGCTGATGCCAAGGCGAGTCCTCCTCCATCTGAGGATTAGCCCTCTAAAGGGGTCTACTAGCTTGCTGTACTGGTAGTTTTTCCAGCCAGATGTACGCGCAGCGTTGGAGTGCGCCTTCTCTGCCGGAACTGGCACACTTGATTCAGCTGGCGAATATTGCTGATTAGCCAGTATTGCATAAGGGAGGATGCAGATATGCGACCACCAAGTCCATTTGAAATAGGACTTATTGTACTAATTATATTGGTAGTATTTGGAGTAGGAAAGCTTCCTCAAGTAACGGAATTACTTGGAAAGGGCGCCGGTAAGGTAGTATCGACCTTTCGCCGTAAAAGGGAAGAGGGAGACGAAGAAAGCTCCGAAGAAGAAGTTGTAAAGAAAAAGAAAAAGGTAATTAAAAAGCTGGATTAATAAGGTATTGTACGCCTCATTAAAATATTTTGTTTGCTTAACCACCATTGATACCAGCTTTATATCAGATAATGCCTTTAAGGTGTGTTTTTAATGGGCATAATGGAATTGGTCATGATCCTGCTGGTTGCCATTCTGGTCGTTGGCCCAGAAAAACTTCCAGAGTACGCTCGTCAATTCGGTCGTTATTATCGTGAGTTTAAAAAAATAACCTCTGGCGCTACCAGCGAAATGAGCAAAGCTCTTGGCTTGGATGACGACGAGGGAATAAAAGACCTGACCGACGAGTTTAAATCGATGCGCGACGACATGTCTTCGCTCAGGAAATCCTTGAATGAAGACGCTGACGAGCTTAAAAAAGCAGTCGCGAGTGAAGCCAAGCAGATGAAGGAATCTGTTAACGAGGAAACCGGTGAAATTTTTTCTGAGCTCGAAGCCGAAGCCAAGGAAATCAGCAAGGGTATTGGCAAAAGCTTCCAGGAAGCAGGAGATCAGCTTAAGCAGGAAACTAAAGAACTCAAGGAATCTCTTAAGGAAGATGCTGAGCAGATTGCTGACAGCCTTTCAGCAAGTGGCCGTGAGATAGAAAAAGGGCTTAAACAAGAAGTTGAAGATATTCAGGATGTAATAACTGCTCTTACCACCGAACCAGAAGCTATTTCTGATAGTACTCCTACTACCAGTGGCGCAACCAGCGAACTCGTTGGTGCGAAACCAAAGGCATCAGATGCCGCGATAGACAAGCCGGAACCCGAGGTTAGTAGCTTCCCTGCCACCGAACCAGGAGCTATTCCTGATGATGTCTCTTCTAACACAGATGCTGCAAACGATATCCCTGATACGCAACCAAAGAAAGCAGACGCGGCAATAGACAAGCCGAAGCCTGCGCGAAAGTCTGCACCCAAGCCAAGTACCGGCTCGCGAAAGTCTAAAACGACAGATAAGCCGGAGCCTGCAGCTGATCAAAATTACCCCAAGGATAACCCCACAGAGGTAAACGATGGCCAAGGATAAACAAGTGCCAGAATCTCAAGATACCGCAACCACGACTCAAGGAATGCCCATAATGGTTCACCTCAGAGAGATGCGGGACAGGTTAATTAAAAGCGTCATCGCGCTTGTGGTCACTACCGGCGTGTCCTTTTATTTTGCTGAAGATATAGTAGAAATCCTTAGAAAGCCAGCCGGAAATATCAACCTGATAGCCATCGAACTGGTTGAAAACATCAGTGTTTTCTTCAAGGTTAGCCTTGCAGGAGGCGTTGTGCTGGCCATGCCGATACTTGTTTACCAGCTTTTTGCATTCGTAACACCTGCACTCACGCGCAAGGAAAAACGTTACGTATTTACTGCATTACCTTTTATAGTGGTTATGTTTCTAGCTGGCCTTGCCTTTGGTTACTTCGTAGCCCTCCCCCCAGCCTTGAGTTTCCTGACAGACTTCTTCACCGCACAAGCTGAAACTCAAATACGCATTTCTAACTATCTGACAGTCGTCACCCGATTGCTTCTGGGACTAGGGCTGGTCTTTGAGGCGCCCGTATTAATCATGTTTTTAGCCCGAATCGGCGTGGTTTCTCCCCAATGGCTAGCAAACAAACGCAAGATTTGGATAGTACTGGCATTTGTAATTGCCGCTTTTGTCACCCCCACCCCAGACCCTATTAACCAGAGTATTGTGGCTATTCCCCTGATAGTTCTGCTAGAACTTTCTATATTCCTTTCCAGATTTGCATATAAGAAGCGCATGCATCCCAAGGAGAAGGAAGCTTCGGCCTCATAAATACAAAGCGCCATCAATTCTGTAAGATAATTTCATAACGCTTCTGTGCAAAGCTTCAGAAATTGCAGAGCAAGCTATGTAGTGGAAAAGCAGGTGTTAAAATGGCTGATAGTAACAAACAAACAAAGATAGTCTCAGCAACCGCTTTTACCTCTCACGGAAGAACAAGAGTAGAAAAGCAAGTATGTCGTGAACTGGCACTGGATTTGCACCTGAATGGCGAAAGACTGACGACTATTCTATCCAGCCCAAACGACATCGAGGATCTTGTATTCGGCTTGTTATATTCAGAAGGTTTGATTAAAAAAGCTAAAGATATAACATCTATAAATATAGATAATGAAAAAGCTGTTGTATCAGTTGAAACTGCAATAACCTTAGAAGTTACACCATATTTAAGGCCATTAATTGCAACCGGGGGCAGTAAAAGTGGAATTGCGCCGAAAAGAATTTTGAAAAATATTGATACGAATTTTACTGTTTCTTCCAGTCAAATCACAAGCCTTATGAGCTCATTTATGAATACTTCGAAAGTTTATTCTGGCACCCGTGGAATACATTCAGCGGCTGTTGCTACTCCGGAAGATATAATTGCCAGCCGAGACGATATTGGTCGGCATAACGCGCTGGACAAGGTTTTGGGCAGCTGTCTGCGCAGGGGTATCGAGCCACAAAATCACCTGATTATAATATCTGGCAGGATTTCTTCGGAAATCCTGTTAAAAGTTGCAGCTCATGGCTATCCTGTTCTTCTCACTAAAGCTGTGCCAACTGATATAGGCATATCACTGGCAAAAGATCTGGGGATAACTTTGGTAAGGCGCTCCTACGATAATGTCATAACGGTGTACTCTCATGACTGGAGGATTACAGATTGACTGCTTCAAGTCAGGAATTTATTGATAAAATCAAAAGCATTAAAGAAAAACGACAGGCAGTTATCCTGGTCCACAATTACCAGTCTCCTGAAATTCATCAAGTTGCCGATTTTGTTGGTGATTCATTAGAGCTAAGTCGTCTTGCAGCAGAAACACGGGCTGAAGTCATAGTTTTTTGTGGCGTACATTTTATGGCAGAAACAGCTTACATACTCGCACCGCAAAAAACGGTGTTACTACCTGCGTCAGATGCTGGCTGTGCAATGGCCGACATGGTAACCCCTGAAGCCCTTGAGCGCCTGAAAGCCAACTTGCCTGGATATGCGGTGGTTACTTATGTCAACTCTTCAGCTGCAGTAAAAGCGCTTTCGGATATCTGCTGCACATCAGCCAATGCCATTAAAATCGTTTCCAGTCTGGATGCTGATGATATTATATTTGTGCCAGACCAAAATTTGGGTAAATACGTCGAATCCAAAACTGGTAAAAATTTCTACCTATGGCAAGGATACTGCCCGGTACATGCCGAGATTACCTCTGCCCATATTCTCAAGCAAAAAAATAAATATCCAGGCGCAAAGGTCATCGCCCATCCTGAGTGCACAATGGAAGTAATTAACCTTGCTGACGAGGTTCTCAGCACGGGAGGCATGGTAAAATATTGCCGTGATTTGAAAAACGGGGTAATTATTGTAGCCACTGACATCGGCATGCTTTATCGCCTTAAAAAGGAGAACCCTGCTATAACCTTTATACCAGCCAGCGCGAAGGCAACATGTAAAGACATGCAATTAACCAGCCTGGAAAACGTACTTGGCTCTTTACAAAACATGAGCGGGCGGGTTACGGTTAACGAAGATATCAGAAAACAAGCATACCTGGCAGTTAAACGGATGGTAGAACTTGCTTGAAGGAGGTGGTACCACATGACGAAAGACGGCTTTGCCGTAATCTTTATCACCACATCCCAGGATGAAGAATCCCAACTTATCGCACGGATGCTGCTCGAACAAAAAATGACCTCATGTGTAAATATAATACCTAAAATAAATTCCCTCTTCTGGTGGAACCAGGTTATTGAACAAAACAAAGAAAGCATGCTTATAGTGAAAACTAGTGTATCGCGCATCAACGATATTGTTCGACTGGTTAAAGAAGCTCACAGTTACGACATACCCGAAATAATAGCCCTCCCGATTATCGGTGGTAATCAAGATTATTTGGAATGGATTTCCAATGCAAGCGTTCCTTCGGAGCCTGGATAGCTGCCTCGCAAAGCAAAACCAGGCCCACAACCCGCTCATAAAGTATAATAACAGCAGTTGAGTCTTGCGATTCAACTTAAAGATACTGATAAAGAGAGTTGCTTATTAATGATAATACTAGAGTATTTAAGCCGGGCAATTAGCATTATTGGCGTAGCCATCATTACTTTGGGCGCCGCCAAAGGTCTCTTTCTATTTTTAAAGCTTGAAATCGGCAGATCAAGAAAGAAAGGATACCTGAATGCTATCAAGGAAACTCGTATCGTGGTAGGCCAACATATCTTGTTAGGTCTTGAGTTTTTAATTGGGGCTGACGTAATAAACACAGTAATTGATCCTGGGCTGGAAGAAATAGCAATTTTGGCTGCTATCGTTTTAATTCGTACTGCTATCAGCTATTTCTTAACCAGAGAAATGACAACCGTCTGATATCTTATACGCAATCATTCATTTACCACAACGCACTGTTTTTATCGTATAATTATCACAATATAAAAACCGGGGCTACTGATCAGTCTTGTTACAGGAGTATTTAATGATTAAAAAAATTCTGGTTGCAAATCGTGGCGAAATTGCTATAAGAGTAATGCGTGCCGCGCGTGAAAGCAACATATCTACCGTAGCAATTTATTCTGAAGCAGATATAAACTCGCTCTTCGTCAAATATGCCGATGAGGCATTCTTTATCGGGCCTTCTTCTGCCAAGGAAAGTTATTTGAATATACCAGCCATTATCAACACTGCTAAAACCTGCGGTGCGGATGCGATCCATCCTGGATATGGATTTCTGGCAGAAAACGCAGAGTTTGCAAAAGCCTGCGAAGAAGCGGAAATTATTTTCATCGGGCCTTCCAGCCAGGTACTGGAATTGGTAGGCAGTAAAACTTCCGCCCGCCAGGTAGCAATCGATGCAGGTATTCCAGCCACACCTGGTATAAACGATTGCCTGGATCTGGCATGTGTTGCGAATGAAATCAAAAATATCGGGTATCCTATAATAATCAAGCCGGCAGATGGTGGTGGCGGAATCGGTATGCAGGTCGTAGAAAATGAAGAAGATCTCGAAAAAGCACTGGAAATGAGCTCGTCTATTGCATCCAGAGCGTTCGGCAAAAGCGCTGTATATATAGAAAAATATCTGATCCACCCACGCCATATAGAAGTGCAAATTCTAGCCGATTCCCACGGAAATATAGTGCATCTTGGCGAGCGGGAATGTTCAATCCAGCGCATGCACAATAAGCTAATTGAAGAATCACCCTCACCGGCTGTCACATCAGAGGAACGCTCCAGGATGGGTAAATTGGCTGTTGAATTTGCTCGAAGTGTAGGATATCGGGGCGCCGGGACTGTAGAGTTTATCTATTCTAATGGCCATTATTATTTTATAGAAATGAACGCTCGAATCCAGGTTGAACACACCGTAACTGAGATGGTAACCGGTGTCGACATAGTAAAAGAACAGCTGCGTATCGCGGCAGATCATCCACTTTCTATTTCACAGGATGACGTTAAGATAAACGGGTGGGCCCTGGAGTGTCGCATCAACGCAGAAGATCCTTACAATAATTTCACGCCTTCCCCCGGGAAACTAAGTGCGTATCGCTCACCAGGAGGTATTGGGGTCAGGGTAGATTCTGGTATATATAATGGTTGTGCCATCAGCTCATATTATCATCCAATGATATCCAAGCTGGTTGTCTGGGGGCGTGACCGTGACGAGGCAATTATCAGAATGAGGCGGGCTTTATATGAGTATATTATCATTGGAGTCAGCACCAATATCATTCTTCATAAAGCAATAATGGAGAACCCGAGATTTGTAGCCGGAGATCTGTCTACCGATTTCATTGAGCAGGAAACAACCCTTACAGAGGATATGAAACGTATCCAAGAGCGTGACCAGCCTGCAGTAGACCGGTTGAGGGAAATTTTAAAAATAGTATCGCAGTTAAACTAAAGACAGCATATCACGGATACAGGTATAGATCGCCAATATAAGGACCCTGAGGGATTATAATCAGGAGAAATAAAGATGGAAAAGGCAACACGCCCAATCATTATTATTGACGAAGAAAAATGTGACGGGTGCGGGGCTTGTATACCCGCATGTGCTGAAGGAGCTTTGCAAATAATCGAAGGTAAGGCAAAACTCGTAAGTGAAGTATATTGCGACGGCCTTGGAGCATGCCTCGGCGTTTGCCCCAGAGGTGCAATAAGCATTGAAGAGCGGCCAGCTGCCGCATTTGATGAAGAGGCAGTAAAAGCAAGGATACAAAATGAGAAGAATTCACCAGAATTTGAAATGAGTGGATGCCCTTCAGCTTTGATGTCGTTAGTCGACAAGCCTGTTGTATCTCAAATAGGCGAACAAGAAGCCTCTGATGCCCATGCTCTGGTAAACTGGCCGGTTCAGCTTGCGCTGGTCCCTCCTGTTGCACCATTCCTCAACGGTGCAAACGTTTTATTGGTGGCTGATTGCATACCATTCGTCTATGCGAATTTTCATGCTGAACTGGTTAAAGGAAAGCCTATATTGGTTACTTGCCCCAAGCTTGATGACGTAGCAACAATACGTAACAAGCTCACCGCCATTATCAGCCAATCTGGGATAAAAAGTCTTTCCATTGCCAAAATGGAAGTTCCGTGTTGCAACGCTTTGGTTCAAATTACAAAACAGGCTATGCAAGACGCCGGTAAAGAGATGCCAATCGAGATAAAAACTATCAAGATTAGTGGAAAATAAACAACAAACTAAATAGCGTAATGCAGGCTCAACCACATTTGACAGGAGTTATAATCCAAAGTAGAATGGCCTGATTACGCTTAATACCGTAAGGAGTCTACAAACATGATAGAAGTTAAAATTGATAGTGTCCGAATCGGGCTGATGAGCCAGAAGCCAGAATACCAATATGTAGTGCTATTGAAAGAACAAGCAAGTAAGCGTTATCTACCTATATTTATCGGCCAAAATGAGGCTCGCGCTATACTGATGCGGCTTAAGAATGAACCAGTCCCCCGGCCAATGACTCATGACCTGTTGCACACTATTATCCAAGGCCTCGGAGGAAGTGTCGATTCCGTAATAATCACTTCTTTGGAAGGTGACTCATTCTTCTCGCAAATAATTATTGATGTTAAAGGGCAAAAGCATGAGGTTGATGCACGCCCAAGTGATGCCCTGGCGCTCGCACTCAGGGTGAACGCTCGCATTTTTGTTAATAAATCGGTAATGGATAAAACTGCAATCACCATGGAAAAAGACGCCGATACTGACGAGTTTATATTGGACCAGGAAGATAGAGTTGAACCTGAAGGTAAGGGTGGCGCAATGACAGAGGAGGAGAAAAAGCGCTTGGGTGTTTTCCGCGATTTTATTGAAAACCTGGATATGGACGACCTGGATTCAAAACAATAATCGGCGGTAATTATAATAATCAAACCCCGAAGGTTGTTATACCTCACGAGCTTTTTAGCTTTAAAAAGTGGTACCCCAGGTGAGAGTCGAACTCACGACACGCGGTTTAGGAAACCGCTGCTCTATCCACTGAGCTACTGGGGCCTACGACCAGGTAATTATACCCAAGCCAGCTTTCACGGGCAACTGAACATATTCCATTCCGGCAATTAGCCTCAATGGCTATTACTTTTATGCAGGCTTAAACAGGGCTTATCCAATCAACTTAAATCACGAAAAAGCCTTGGCTGTTGACAAGTACGTTATA